>NZ_JBVVQZ010000025.1:42730-110942 GCF_055811635.1 Mesorhizobium sp. WSM4806
ACGTCCCAAAATCGCGAAAGCTATTGCCCAAAACATCCCTCCCGAAATTGCAGATGCTTCTTCGGGAGCCAATTCGGTCACACCATAGGCTGAGATATCGGTCGTCATTGTTGGCCCATTCTAGTGCTGAATAAGAGCATGAATCAGTGATGCCGGTCGGACGCGTATGCCGCCATACCACTAGAACATCAAGAGTCGTGCCAACTGGGTAGGAAGCGCCTCAGAAAAACTGTTCTGCACGTTATCAATGGCTTCACTGAAAGCGCGGCGACACGCCGGGCCGAACATCGCCGTGTCGCTAACTCGACAAACCCGACAGTAGGGCCAACCCAAGGTGCGTCGGTCTCCTTAGGTTGGCGCTGAGGTCCGGGTTCGTACGTCGGGCCGCGACCGGGACATCCATTGTCCAACCGAAGCTACGTCATCGAAGCGACGAGTCCGGCTGTAACGGACTCGACTGGATCGGCCGCTATCTCGATGGTGCCGGTGCTCAGGCGGCATCCTCAAGCGTTGGCCCTCGGTGAAGTGTCTGTTGGCCGCTGGCGCCTGTGAGAGGCTGCAGCTCATGGACAAAGCCGTCTTCCTTCATTTCGTGGCGAAATCATCCGTCCTTCGGACGACCAGAAGCGCTTCCAGATCCTGCCCGCCGCTGAGTCGTCGCGCGGACCTTCGGCTGGACGACAAGGGTGGGGGGCCTCGCACGCGTCTTCGAGCAGTGCGCGGCTTTTCGATGCCGTTCCTTCTGCCTTGAATTCGATCCGCGAATCCCGCTGGTCACATGTTTGCCGGTCACACTGGCCCAGCGACCTGCGCCCGCTCTTTCTCCCGCAGCGCGCATGCGGCAGCGACCATGTTCATGAGGGCAGGCCGGACCTCCTCCCATTTCCTTGTTTTGAGGCCACAATCCGGATTCACCCACAGTTGGCTGTCCGACAGTCGCGCGCGGGCAAGTTGGGCGAGATGTAAAATCTCGCCGACTTCCGGGACACGTGGTGAGTGAATGTCGTAGACGCCAGGACCGATGTCATTCGGATATTTGGACTTCGTGAAGGCGTCTAGCAGTTCCATTTTGGAGCGCGACGTCTCAATCGAAATTACGTCCGCGTCCAGTTCAGCGATCGAGTCGATGATCTCATTGAACTCAGAATAGCACATGTGGGTGTGAATTTGGGTCGCGTCCGCTACACCCGTTGAAGCGAGCCGGAAGCATTCGACAGCCCAGCCGAGATAATGTTTCCAGTCGGACTTCCGCAGGGGCAAGCCTTCGCGAAACGCGGCCTCATCGATCTGGATCACCCTTGCGCCAGCTCTTTCCAGGTCGGCCACTTCATCGCGGATGGCGAGCGCGATTTGGCGGCAGACCTCGGCGCGGGGTACGTCGTCGCGCACAAAAGACCAGTTAAGAATCGTCACTGGGCCTGTGAGCATGCCCTTTACCGGCTTTTTCGTCAGCGACTGGGCAAATTGCCACCAGAGGACCGTCATCGGATTGGGCCGCGATACGTCGCCGAAGATGATGGGAGGGCGCACGAGCCGGGAGCCGTAACTTTGCACCCAGCCATGCTGGGTGAAGGCGAGGCCGGACAGCTGCTCGCCGAAATGCTGCACCATGTCGTTTCGTTCGAACTCGCCGTGTACCAGCACGTCCAGCCCGATCTCCTCCTGCCAACGCACAGCCGCCTCAGTCTCCTTCTTCAGGAAGGCCTGGTAGTCGACATAGCTCAGCCGGCCCTTCGCGTGAGCGGAGCGCGCCCTGCGCACCCCGGGCGTCTGCGGGAAGGACCCGATGGTCGTCGTCGGGAACGGCGGCAGGCGGAGCGTGTCGGCCTGGACTCTCGAGCGCTTGGCAAATGCGCTCTTTCGTTGCTTCATGACGCCGTCAATGCTGCTAATTCGACCGTGGACGAGCGGATCATGGACCTTTGTAGACATTGCGCGCGCGGCGGCCGCCTCGGCAGAAGCTTTCAGTGCGCCTGCTACGGCCTCCCTGCCTTCGGATAAGGCTTGGGCCAGCACAAGCAGCTCTTCACTCTTCTGGGCGGCAAATGCCAGCCACGAACTGACATCCACATCGAGCGCGGTCTCCATCCGCAGGTCCATCGGCACATGAAGCATCGAGCAGGAAGGCGCAATCTCGACGCGATCCAGCGGCCAGCCGGCAACGATCGGCTTGATGCGGTCGAGAATGGCAGCCAGATTCGCGCGCCAGACGTTGCGGCCGTCGATCAAGCCAAGTGAGAGCACCAGATCCTTCGGTGCGAGCCGACCAACCGTCTCCAACTGCTCGGGAGCGCGCACGAGGTCGAGATGTAGGCCCGCCAGGCGCAGCGAAAGCGCGGTCTCCAGATTGTCTCCCAGCGGCCCGAAATAGGTCGCCAGCATAATTTTCAACTTGGGCGCGGCTTTCGACAGCTGGCCGTATGTGAATTCGAAGGCAGCTCGTTCGTTCGGGTTAAGATCGAGCACAAGCGCCGGCTCATCAATCTGCACCCAGTCCGCCCCCGAGAGCTCCAGCGTCCGCAGGAGTTGCTCGTAGACGGGCAGCAGCCGCGGTAGGAGCGCTATCGGATCGAAACCCTGGTCGGGAGACTTCGCCAGCTTGAGGAAGGTGACCGGTCCAAGGATGACCGGGCGTGTATGGATGCCAAGCTCTTTTGCCTCCAGAAAGTGATCGACTGGGTTCGTCGACGAGAGGGCGAATGTCTGATCCTGGCTCAGCTCCGGCACGATGTAGTGGTAGTTAGTGTCGAACCATTTGGTCATTTCCATCGCGGTTACGCGCTGCCCCTGAACCGCATGCCCGTGACTGGCGTGTCCACAACCCGCAGTATCGCCTTGCGTCCCGCGCGCCATCGCGAAGTAGATGTCGAGCGGGACCTCGCCGCCCGTCCAGCCGTAACGAGCTGGCACGGCGCCGACCATTGCTGCGGTGTCGAGCACATGGTCATACAGTGAGAAGTCGTTCGACGGGATTTTCGACACGCCGCGATCATGCTGCTCGCTCCAGCTGGCGGCACGGAGTGCCTTCGCCGTCGCGAGAAGGTTGGCAGCAGAAGATTTTCCGGACCAGTAGCTTTCGAGCGCGAATTTCAGTTCTCGCCGGCGACCGACACGCGGCATGCCAAGCGTTGCTATGGGAACTTGCTGGGAGACATTCATTCCATACCCCGATGGTTGGGGCGGGGACAAGGAAGGCGCTAGCAGGCCGGCATGAACACCGAGCTGCCGCGGCCACCAGACACCCCGCCCGTGGACGTTGTTCACCGTGGCAGGTCTCCTGGCTCGCGGGTCACAGCCTCTGCCCCGTCTTCCCGGGGCAGGTCGCCCAGTGACATTGGTGGGTTGGCTCGCCGCTTACAGTTGCGGGGGCAGCGCCGGCATTGCACCGGTTTCCCTCTTAGCTCCGCTACGGCAACACCTTGCGGAGAACCACGACATGCGGACAATCGCAGCAGCTCGCATTGTTGTCAATAACGTATAAAGAAATGTTTATGTGTTTATGTGAACTGTTTACCTGCGGCGCGTTCCCAAGTCGCAGGTCGCCGTAGAGCTGAGCCTTCTGCGCCACTCTCCGGTCTGCGCAGGCTGTGCCTCGCCGCTCGGGCAATCTGCCATTTGTACGATTCCGTCCCAAAACGAACTTCGTCAAAAATGGCGCGTGTTGGCCATTCATGATCGGGCGGCAGTACTGGCCCGAAGTGCGACAAGTCCTGAGCCTCAACAACCAGAAATTTGGAGAAAAACCGCCATCCTTCTCGGACTGGTACGCGTTCGATTTACACGCGCTCGTCTGGACAGCCTGCACAACAGGAAGGTGGGCAACACGTGGCGGAAATGCCGCCCTACAGCGAACCCGCCTGTTCAGCCTCGCGGCGCAAATTCTGCCGGGGTCTGGGGCCGATCTGCTGGATCACCAATCCGGCCGCCAGTGAGCCAAGGTCGCCGCAGGTCTGCAGGTCGCGGCCTTGCGTGTAGCCATGCAGGAAGCCGGCGGCATAGAGATCGCCGGCGCCTGTCGTGTCAACCAGTTCCTTGATCGCGGTCGCCTTGATCACCACGGTCTCGCCGCCGCGCACGATCACCGAGCCCTTTTCAGAACAGGTCACGGCGGCGATCCTGCAATCCGTGCGGATCTGCGCCAGTGCCTCGTCGAACGAGGCGGTCTGGTACAGCGACTTGATCTCGTGGCTGTTGGCAAACACGATGTCGACGGTGCCCGAGCGCATCAGCTCCAGAAACTCCTCGCGGTAGCGGTCGACGCAGAACGAATCCGACAATGTCATCGACACTTCGCGCCCGGCTGCGTGGGCGAGCTTCGCCGTCTGCCGGAACGCTTCCTTGGCGCGCGGCGGGTCCCACAGATAGCCCTCGAAATAGGTGACGGCGGCGCCCGACGCCTTGTCCGCCTCGACATCCTCCGGACCGAGCTCGACGCAAGCGCCGAGATAGGTGTTCATCGAGCGCTCGCCGTCCGGCGTGACGAAGATCATCGAGCGCGCCGTCGGCGGTTCGCCATCGAGCGGCCTGGTGTCGAAGGCCACGCCCTGGGCGTGCATGTCATGGGCGTAGATTTCGCCGAGCGTGTCGTTCGAGACCTTGCCGAAGAAGGCGGCGCGGCCGCCGAAGCTGGCGACGCCCGCCGCCGTGTTGCCGGCGCTGCCGCCGGAGGCTTCGATGGCCGGGCCCATGCGGCTGTAGAGCAGCTCGGCGCGCCTCGTGTCGATCAGGTTCATCGCGCCCTTGATGATGCCGTTCGTCTCAAGGAATGCCTCGTCGCACTGGGCGATGATGTCGACAATGGCATTACCGATACAAAGCACGTCATAGTCCAGCATCTATTCATATCTCCGCCAAAAACCCACCCTCTGCCGCGCCGGGCGCGGGCGGGTTTTTGCAGGTGTGGAATGGAGTTGCCGTATGCCGCTGCATCCAACATCGGCGCATCACGCTGCTGCCGGTCCTGCCTCACGCAGCAGGTCCTCAGCTCTGTCCGTCCTTTCCCACGTGAACTCCGGCTCTTCGCGGCCGAAGTGTCCGTATGTCGCGGTCTTGCGGTATATTGGGCGTAAGAGATCAAGCATCTTGATGATGCCTTTCGGTCGAAGATTGAAAAGCTCAAGAACGACGCGCTCGATCCTTTTTTCGTCGATCTTTGCGGTTCCGAAGGTATTGATCAGGATAGACACCGGCGCGGCCACACCGATCGCGTAGGCAAGCTGAACCTCGCAGACATCCGCAAGGCCGCTTGCAACGACATTTTTTGCGACGTACCGCGCCGCATAGGCGGCCGAGCGATCAACCTTGGACGGGTCCTTGCCCGAAAAGGCGCCGCCGCCGTGACGCCCCATCCCACCGTAGGAATCGACGATGATCTTGCGTCCGGTGAGCCCGCAGTCGCCGCGCGGCCCACCGACCACGAACCGGCCTGTTGGATTGACCAGGAATCTTATCCCCGTCGTATCCAAGTCGTGGGGCAAGACCGGCCTTATGATCTCCTCAATGACGCCTTCGCGGACTGTGGCTTGTGAGACCTCCTCGTCATGCTGCGTCGACAGGACTATGGTATCAAGCGCTACCGGGCGCAAACCCTCATAACGGACGGACACTTGAGATTTAACGTCCGGGCGAAGCCAGCCAAGGCGTCCGGTTTGGCGCACCTCTGCCTGTTTTTTTGTCAATTCGTGAGCGAGTTGGATTGGCAACGGCATCAATGTTTCGGTCTCGTTGCACGCATACCCGAACATGAGACCCTGATCCCCCGCTCCCTGCTCGAGATCCTGCCCTCGTCCCTCGTCGACGCCCTGGCTGATGTCAGGCGACTGCTCGGTCAAGGCCAAGATCACGGCGCAACGCCGGCCGTCAAAGCCGATCGCATCGTCGTCATATCCAATGTCCAAGATGATATCGCGGGCAACTTGGCTGTAGTCGATCTGCGCTTCGCTGGTGATCTCGCCAGCCAGAACGACCATCCCTGACTTCACCAACGCTTCACAAGCAACACGAGCCGTAGGATCCTTGCGGAGGATCGCATCGAGGACGCCATCTGAGATATTGTCGGCCATCTTGTCGGGATGTCCCGCGCCGACGGATTCGGAAGAGAACACGAATTGTCTGGTCATGGAATGTCCTCGCTTCAAACGTTGGAATTGGATGTGACAGTTGATCTGGTCGTCTTACCTGTCGGAGATGCCAGGCACGTCGAACGCAGCGCAGAAGTCGGCAACGTCTCTGCGCACCCTGGCATGCACGTCCGAATCATCGGGCTGGCGACAGACCAGGTCGATGAAAGCGGCAATCTGCACCATTTCCGCCTCGCGCATGCCCACAGACGTCACTGCTGGCGTGCCTAAGCGTATGCCGCTGGTGAGCGCGGGATGGCGCCGGTCGCCCGGCACCATGTTGAAATTCGTAATGATGCCCGCTTGCGACAAGCGCTCGGCATAGGCTTTCCCGGATAGCGGCCGGTCCCGAAGATCAAGGATCAGCATGTGATTGTCAGTGCCCCCGGTGACGAGTTCATAACCTCGCTCCAGAAGCGCGTGGGCCAGAGCCTTGGCGTTGTGGACGATTTGCTGACCGTACACGCGGAAGGACGGATTCCCTGCTTCGTGCAGAGCGACAGCTAGCGCGGCAATCGTATTCATATGCGGTCCGCCCTGGAGGAGAGGGAACACGGCACGGTCTATGCGTTTGGCCAGATCGTGTTTGCTCTTGGAATGATAGAGCGCCTGATAGCGGTCTTCATTCCTCGACAAGATGAAGCCACCACGGGGGCCGCGGATCGATTTATGAGAGGTGCTGGTGACCACATCGCAATGGCCAACAGGATTCGGATGCACTCCTGCGACAACTAGGCCGCTGATGTGGGCGATGTCGGCCACCAGATAGGAGTTCACCTCCGAAGCGATTTCGGCCATTGCCTCATAGTCAAAGATACGCGGATAAGCAGTTCCGCCGACCCAAATGAGCTTCGGTCGTTCCCGTTTGGCCGTCTCGCGCAAGCGGTCATGGTCAATCTGCTGCGTCTTTTCGTGCAGCCCGTACGGAACTCGCTGATAGTCAGTGCCGGAGAAGTTGACGACCCAACCGTGAGTCAGATGCCCGCCGCCGGGGAGGGTCAAGCCCATCATCTTGTCTCCCGGACACAACAGCGCTCGACAGACAGCCTGATTGGCCGGCGAGCCGGAATAAGGCTGCACGTTGGCGTGTTCACAGCCGAATAGCGCCTTCAATCGCCCGATGGCGAGGTTCTCAAGCTCATCGACGATCTCGTTTCCGGCGTAGTAGCGCGCGCCGGGATATCCCTCGGCATACTTGTTGGTGAAAATAGACCCGGTCGCTTCCAACACCGCCGAGGACGCGAAGTTCTCGGAGGCGATAAGTTTGAGGGTCGTCCGCTCCTGGCGCTCCTGTCTTACAAGCAGCTCGTGAACGAGAGAATCTACGGCAGCCAGGTGAGGCCACCCGTAAGTGTCAGGCTCCGCGATGGCGCCGCCAGTCGAATTGTTCATATCAGCTTCGCGCTCCATTGGGACTAAGTTTCAGGACAAGCAGGCGGCCACCTTGGACCGCGCCCCCTGTATCGCCTCCAGGCGCTGTAGGTCTTGTGTGTGATGGCCATCGCCGTGGGGCAGGAGATCAACCAGCAATTGAACCAAGCCGCCGTCCGAGCCTCCTGCTTCGAGGTGGTACGAAGGCCAGGGGCGCTGTTCGTTGCCGAGAAGAAAGCCGGCTCTGGCGAGCTGGCGGACGTGTGCGACCACGTGCTCGCGAGACAGACTCAGAACTTCTGCTAGCTCGCAGACGGTTAGGTCCGCATGCGCACAAAGTCCCAGGATTCGAAGTCGATCAAGATGAGCCGCGGCCTTTAGGCGCATGACCAGTGTCACCATCGGCCGGCACTCCTTGTATTGACTTCGTCCATTTGGCGTCCTCCCACTAATTTCAGAGGCAATCTTGCCGTCCGGCGAGGTCAATACGCCCGACCGCATCGCAGATCGTTTCCGATACGCCACGGTCTCGACCCGCGGCCCAAATGACAGGCTCAATGTACATATTCTCAGCGGTTTAGAGTGCTAAAAGTCCGCGATTTTCTTTGAAGGATCTGTTGCGACACGTGCATACCGGCTAGGATGCGCCCCAGCACAACGGCGGCTGCGCGGTAAGGCCGGCTTGCGAAGATGCGGCGAACGGCCGAGGCCTTCATGCGCTGGTCCCCGCGCGATGGGCGGGACGCTCAGCATCGACGGGGATGAAAAATCCATGTTGTCCATGGCTCCGATCTCTATCCCGATGGACCACATCCCAGGGAAACCAATATCCTGCTCGAAGTCGCCGCCGTCCACGGCGAACTCAAAGCATGGCTGCGGCGCAAGGCTCAATGCAGCTGACGATTGGCTTCATTGATTCTCAACAAGTGATACAAATCCTCGGACTGTAACCCCTTAGTCCCGAGATTTCGTATCAATGCCAGAGCCCGCTCCCCAGCGCCAAATCGCCCACGCACTTCTGACAGTGCGCGGAATCGCGCGTCTCGCGGAGCTGCGCAACGCCGGCGTAACAGCGGCCACGATGAGTCGCATGGAACGGGATAGGGAGGTGCTCCGGCTCGCACGCGGCCTCTACCAGCTCTCCGATGCGCCGCTCGACGCCAATCATAGCCTAGCCGAGGCTGCCAAGCGCGTACCCAAAGGCGTTGTCTGCCTTGTGTCAGCCCTGGCATTCCACCAGCTGACCGATCAGCTTCCGAGACAGGTATGGCTGGCCATCGGCCAGAAGGACTGGGCTCCCAAACCCAACGGCA
Source organism: Mesorhizobium sp. WSM4806 (assembly GCF_055811635.1). Classification (NCBI taxonomy): domain Bacteria; kingdom Pseudomonadati; phylum Pseudomonadota; class Alphaproteobacteria; order Hyphomicrobiales; family Phyllobacteriaceae; genus Mesorhizobium; species Mesorhizobium sp. WSM4806. Next base: position 51,534 of record NZ_JBVVQZ010000025.1, read on the forward strand.
CACCCATTCGCATCGTGCGTTTTACCGAAAGTCTGCTCAACGACAGCGTCGAAACTCATGTTGTCGAGGGCGTGACCGTAAAGGTCTTTGGGGTTGTCAAAACAATCGCGGACTGTTTCCGATATCGCAACAAGATCGGCCTGTCGGTGGCGATCGAGGGCCTCCAGGAAGCGCTTCGCCAGCGCAAGGCCACGCCCGGCGGAATTGCCAGGCAGTCCGAGCGTGGCGGTGTCGCCACGTCATCCGGCCGTATATCGAGGCGCTGACTGCCAATGGCTAAAGAGATCAAGAACATCGGCGCCTCGGTGCGCGCACGTCTGCTGCAACTCGCCAAGGTAAGTGGCCAGAGCTTCGATCTGGTTCTGACCCGCTTCGCCCTCGAGCGGCTGCTTTTCCGGCTTAGCCAGTCACCCCACGCCGACCGTTTCGTGCTGAAGGCGCGATGCTGATGATGAGCTGGTTCGATGATCCGCACCGCGGCACCCGCGACCTTGACCTGCTGGATTTTGGCGATCCGAGCGCGGAGCCAATGCTGGCGACCTTTCGGGAGGTCCTGGCGCAGGACGCCGGCGATGGCGTCGAGTTCGACGCTGACGCACTCCGGGTCGACCGCATACGCGAGGAGCTGGAGTATGGTGGGCTCAGGCTGCGGACGACGGCCTCGATCAGCGGCGCCCGGGTCAGCCTGACGATCGACATCGGCTTTGGCGATGCGCTGGAGCCTGGTGCCGAAGAGCTGGACTATCCTTCCATGCTCGACTTCCCATGCCCCGGCTGCGGGCTTATGCGCGGGAAACTGTCATTGCCGAGAAATATCAGGCGATGGTGGCGCTGGGGCGGGCGAATAGCAGGATGAAGGACTTCTACGATATTTGGATTCTCAGCCGGTCCTTCACCTTCGACGACGACAGGTTGCCACGAGCGATCGCCGCCACCTTCGCGCGGCGCGGAACGGCGATACCTCAAGACCTGCCCAATGCGCTGACGCCGGCCTTTGCCGAGGATGCGCAAAAGCAGCGACATTGGCGCGCGTTTGTTGGAGAAGTCGCTCACGATCCGGGTGATCTTGGGAACGTCATTAGAGATGTAGCTGCATTCCTCATGCCCCAGGCAGCCTCAGCAGCGAGCTTGGGGCCAATTAGCAGCTTGATTTTGACTAGGCGTTCGAACTCGCGCCATTCCCGGTCCCGACGCCGCGCGGTCATCCCTTGGCACCGCCCTTTGTCCCGGCGTTCAGGAACATTGGGAAGAAGCTGATCTGCTTCTTGATCTTGATCACGTCATCGACGCCAATTGTATTGGCCTTCCTCCGCTCACCTCCAGCGGGGGTTATGACCTCAAGGTCCGGATTCTCTATGATCGCCGCGTGCACATCGTCCGCATGTGCAGGTGTGATGTTGTAGATGCTCTCATAGAAGTCCATGACGGACATGGCGTCCCCAGATTCCGTGATCAGGCGCGGAATATCCCCGAGAAGCTGATTCTTCGCCGAAGCTCGACCGCTGACATCGAAGAGATAGAGCATGCCTTCATGATGCTTTGGATCGTAGGACAACATGTTAAGGCCAGACCGACCGAAATGTGCCTGTAAGCTGGCGTTGTCGTGGAGGATATTGTTGTAGACCTGCCTAGCCCGATAAGCATTGGCGAAGTGGATCAGCCAATACCGCCATCCCCCGGGGTTGTTGATCGAGAATGGGCTGACATAGGGTGCACACAACCGGAAAGCATCAAAGACGATTTTCTCGGCCGTGCCGAGCCAATCCTTCTGACTCATTAGCGCATCCAGCGCTTGGATGTCATTGCTCGTCAAGCCGAGATGATCCAGTTGGGCGCGAAGTCGCTCCGGCTGGTCCTTCTGAAGGAAGGCCAGCAGGGAACTAATGACGAAGGTGTAGAAGATCTCAGCTGCGGGATAGGAGTGCATGATGTCGAGAATGGTGTTTCGCTCGACGTGACTATGCCCGCACTGATCGAGATTGAAGATGACGCTCCGATACCGGCCTTGCTCCAGGAGGCGCTTGATATTGGGATAGGCGACTTCGAAGAACTCGTTCAGATACTCGACGCGTAAATGCAATTTTGGGCAGGCTTGGCTTGCCTCCGCTTGCATGGGCGCGACGTGCGTCTTCAAAAGCTCGATGACTTCGCGGCTGGCGTCGTTGAATACGAAGAGGCATTCAACTTCGACAGCGCCAAGCCCTTGGACGGCGCGCTGCGTGTTCACCGCCTCGACGGCTCGTTTCAGTTCCTCGATGAAAATCAACGGCGATCCAGGTGAGCCGCACTGGTAGCGCCCGCCGCCAGCGAAACCGTCGACGATAGCAAGGCGAAATCGCTCCTGCTGAGGCAGCCTGCAGCGAACCGTCAGGTAGTCGAAGACATATTCGCGCAATATTTTATGCTTGCGGCGAGAGTGTTCCTCCAGCTTTGCTCCGTCAACCCATTCATATCGTTTTTCGACCACCTAAACTCCCCCCGCCGGATGTTATTCTACATTGCTACCGCGTCCTGCGGGGTAGTCGGCATCTCGTCCCAGGTCCGGCCCCGATACTCACGCCCGTTGGCTTTCTTAGAACGCCTTTTATTGTCCTTGCCCCAGGTTCCCCACTGCTTGAAGAAGAAGGCGGTACCGGCCGTCAGGCATTGGCCGTAAATTTCATCGATCCATTCTTCCCTGATCGGTCGAGCGAATTTGCCGCTTTCACCGCCTACGATTGCCCAATGGATGTCAAGGAGATCGACGGTGCCAACCGATCCAATCAGAGGCTCAAAGGAGATGAAGCGAATGGTCGCGGGTGCCTGGCGGAGATAGTCGACTCGGCTCACGACGTCCGCGTTTTCAATGCTCGTGCCCAGCCAGACATTTGGCAGGATGTCGCCCATCTGCGAGGCGACAAGGGCTGCCATTCGCTCGGGACGCTTAGTAAGAATTTGATAGTTGTGGCGCGGGGTCTCGCGCATGACCTTCCAGACCTTGAGGATGAACTCGTCGCTGACACCCTCGTGAAAGAGGTCGCTCATCGAATTTACAAAGATTTTCCGCGGTTTCTTCCATCCGTATGGAATGGCCAGCGCCTCGCGGTCTTCCCGCACCACGCCATTCCACACCGTGCGCTTTCCCGTTTTACGGGTAAGCCCGGCATATTTCGCAATGCCCATGGCCTCAAGCCGTTTGGCCATCTCCATTGCATAACAATGGGTACAGCCTGCCGTAACTATCGAGCATCCTGCGACCGGGTTCCAAGTGGAGTCTGTCCACTCTATCTGAGTTTCAGCCATCTTACCCTCCCGAGCATTCCTTGACCTGCCGCCGCATCAGACCGCTCCGCGTATCGGATTGACGACCTCGAGCCCGGCAAAGTCTTTTTCGTTATCCGTTATCAGCACGCACTCGTTCGCTCCGGCGACAGCGGCGATGATCATGTCGAGCCCGCTGCGCGGCTTGCCGGCCGCTTTTCCTCCTGCCATCAGCCGCGCCCAGATCAGCCCGGCTTTGTCGTCGAACGAGAGGATGCGGCCCGCAAACAGCGCCGGCGGCCCCTCAGGCCCAGAGAACCACTTTTCAAGTGCGTCGCGTTTTTTCCCGCGCGGCTTCTCCAGAACCCCGCGAAGAATTTCCGCAACGGTCAGCGAAGCGATAAACAAATCCTCGTCACGCTGTCTCGACATCCATGCCAGGAGCGATTCCGACGGCTGCGATTTGACGACATTGCTGATGATGTTGGTATCGAGGAGGTAGCGTGTCACAGGTCGATCTTCCGTCCCTCTTCATGGGGGCGGGAAAGATCGAGGTCAGCTCCCACCAGCGGCGAACGACGCAATGCGGCGAGGATCCCGCCAGGCTTGGGTGGCTCGCCCGCGATGGTCTGGCTGACAGCAGCGCGCAGGCTAGAGGCATCCGGCCCATCTTCGGCCAGGCGGCGAGCCAAAGATCGAATGAGGTCGCGATCGGCATCGCGGCCAAGCACTTCGAAGCGCGCCAAGCCGCGCTCGCTGAGTCGAGATCGATAGTTTTGAATGGCGCGTTTTTGCGAGCTGTCCATAGTTGCCTCCGACGTATTTCCAGTAATATAACCAGAACGCAGGGTTTGATCAAGGCGCGGGCAGTCCGGGCGGTGCTCCCCTTGCGGTTGGATGGCATCGGTCTAGGATGCGTGATTTATGTTGCGCGACGGTATTTAACGAGCGTCAAGCAGGTCGCCGGGCGGCCACGAGGTGCAAAATCGTCCAACTGGTCCCAATAGTTGATGAAACCTCAAATTTCTCTCGTTGCCAGAAAACATTTGGCAGTTCAATGACGCGCGACGGAACGCAGTATGTGACGGTCCTGCTCGACCGCGAGATCACGAGTAAGCACTTGTAAAGCAGGTCAGCGCCAAGCGATGGAACCATCACGTAGTTGTAAGTCACGCGAGCAGATCGACAGTGTACGGTCTGGGAATTGGTCGAAGCCGGCTATAGGTTTTCAAGCAAATAGCCGCATCCGCCGTATTGGCTGCACGTCAACCTGATGCAGCCAACGGACTGCAAAGCCGCCCCGCTTGCCGGCGACGTCGATCAGCTCTCGGAATCACGAACTGGCTTGCATCCTCCAAGGCGCCGTCAATGACACCCACATTGCCGAAGGTAGGCAGCCCGTGTCACAAGACGGGCAATCCACCCGCATATGTCTTCTGCCTCCTCGGCGGTTATACGACCGTCATCAATGGACCTTCTGGCAGTTCACCGAGAGATGCCACGCGGCTGTCTCTCTGCAGGACCACACTCAAGTCCAACCTGGACAGCAGTTTTTCGACCTCTGCGGGCGGTGATGGAGTTGTCGCAGGCGATGCCGGCATAGAACCCGTAGAACTCGTTGACTTCGTCCTTGTCGTCAGCGGCGACAAACTCACGTGAGCGTATGCCGATTATTGTTTCAAGGACGGCGTAGATCTCTTCGGGCGCGTTACCCCACACATCCAGATCGCGGATGAGCTCGGCAGCATCATCGTCGTGAAGAAGGGACAGGAACTGCTCAGCTTCGACCCTGAGTGGCGGCATCTCCGCAGCTCGACCCGCTCGCTGGCCATCACGCCCTTCAAGAACCCGAGCCAGTACCCCATCGCCTTGCGGTGATTTGCCTGCGCATGGACTCTACCGGGCGCGGCCCCTTCGTGTTCGAGTTTACCGCTCCTTCCGCGGAACACTTCAACCATTGTCGCCCCCCTCGACTCTACTCCCCGGAGGCAGCTGGATCTGCGTGCTGCAATCTCGCGGGCCGCGCTATCAATGCAGTGACCTTTGCCGCCACCTCTTCAAGGGTGGCGGTGAGCCGGTTTACCTGCGAGGCGGTGGCGGCCAGTTCCGGGCCGTAGCGGTGACGAGATATTCCGGTTCCGGCTAAGGGACTGGAGCTGCTTGGCCGTCTTCCCGCGAAGGCGCAGGCCCGCCTCCACGGCGTGCTCCGTGCGTCTCGACAGGTCGTGCTCCGTGCGGATCTGATTGGGATTGTGCCCACGATGGAGCAAAAGCGCGGTCAGGTAGAGTTCAATCGCTTGAATCGCCGCCAATCTGAACGGCGCTCTGGTGAGCGGCTTACCGGGTCGTCCGAGCTGAAGGAGGTGGCCGCCTTGCGGTATTCCTCCGCCAGCCCGTGAACCTGCTGTGGCGACACTAGCTCACCGGGATATTTGCGTCCTTTGATAGTCATCTGCGGCAACATATAGATGCTGACTTCCAATGCCTATATTCAGCACGCAGCAAATGGAGTCTCTTGCTGAGTGAGCGAGGCCACTACACGCGTCGGAAGGCGGGCGGCCCGTTCTGGCACTGCGGCGGCCAGGCGAGAAACGGCTGACGGGAAGGCGCTACTACAGCAGGCCGGATCCGCTCATCTCGCGGATCGTGACGGAGCCTTCCGCCCGGCGGCCGGCCATCGCGTTGGCTGCCGAGTAGCCGCGCGATGGAGTGGCCGTTCCGACGGCGTCTAGCCAGACTTAGATTACTAGGGAGACGGCGCCGCCACTTCGTCCTCCATGTCGAGCGATTTTTCGACTGCCTCCGGATTCCGGGCGATGGTCCAAAGGAGAGTATTCGCCGCTGCATCCGGTTCCGAGCGACCTTGCTCCCAGTTCCGAAGCGTTGCCAGATCGAGGCCATACCTCACGGAGAACGCCTCCTGGGACAGCTTGGTGCGATCCCGAACTTCGCGAACGCTTATCGGCCGCGGCGCATGAACCTTCGCGATCACTCCTGCGGACGAGAGTTCGTCCTTAAGTGCCCGCAGGTCGTCGACGCAAGGAACAGTTACGAACGCCTTGCCGTGATCGACCATTTCCGTGAGTACCGCATGGGCCGTCCTCAGCGGCAGCTGTCTCCTGACAAGAACCCGAGCAGCCTCAGGAGTATTCGCGCCGTGTAGAAAGCTGAGGCTCAGCCGGACGGGAGAGCCTGACGACACCCGGACGACGTCCCGGGTTCGCACCCGTTGTCCGAACCGCTCCATGAACTTCGATGTAGTCGACATTAAGCTTCTCCGCGATCACTCGACCGAGCTTGCGCAATTTGGATCAACCCCATTGGACCTGGGCATCGCCCCCGATATGCAGGTCACGGACAACCAGATGGTTGCTGCCCATCTCCACGTCCCCCAATAGCTGAAGCACGCCATCGGGCTAGACGACATCAAAGAGGAGGCAGGGTCCTCCGAAATGTCAGCGTCCACAATGAGTTCGATATCATAGCTGCACACGCGATCCCTACGCAAGTTGCTTATAGAAAGCATGTCAGGTGCTGGCGAGGGTCAAGGCCTCACCGATCTTCGAATTGGCGCGATGCTGGCAACACCCGAATCGTGCCAACTTGGCGCTGCCGGGCCGCTCGGATGAGGTGAAAACTCACCGCTGCGAGCTTGGCCCGGGAGCGCCTACGACCTGGCGCTCCGAAACCCAGCCATCCGGTCGCTGCAGCCGTGACATCCCTCCTTTTGGAGAGCTTCAGCAACCCAACCTCCGGGGCTGCCAACGACCGCCTTTTATTTTGGGGTTTTTGAAAAATCACCTCGCCGGCTATGTTGTCTAAAATCGATTTTTGTTAATGGGACCTGCGAGGAACCCCGATGACGAAGATAGCTGTACGTATGCGTCGCGGCCAAGGGTCGGTGGGCAAGCGGACGAGAACCTTTCCCAAACTGGCTGAGAAATTGCAGATGCGTCGCTTGGCCAGGATTAACGCCGTCCTGCAGAGGGCGGAAGAATCCGGCCTGCGCGCTGAGAAGGACGGCAGGATTGCGGGACGGGTGAGTGCTGATCTAATTAAGAAGGCCAAAGCTCGAAGCGGATTGACATCTGATACCGAGCTCGTCGAATTTGCGCTGGCAAACGTGGCTCTGGAAGACAACTTCGCCGAGACCTTCAGGAAAACACGGGAAACTGTGGATCCGACGCTGAAGCTCGGATTCTGAATTGGCCGATTTCGACTTTGGTGCGGCCGTAAGATGGTCGCGATTTGATCCCCAAAAAACCTTAAGCCGCGGCCCCGAAATGGAGCTGCCGATCATCGGCAACCTCGTCGGGCCTGAAGTTGCGGGCGAGGGCGGCAATGACTCGACCAACTTCCTCAGTCGCCTTACCCGGGAATGCCTCATCCATGCAAGGCTCGAAGACCTGCGGCAGCCTAATCCCGTTCCAAAAGCTCAATGCCAGACGTCCCGTTTGGACAGGCAGGCCGCGTCATAATTTGGGTGGGAAATAGCGTCCAGATTTGGCCAAAGCCCATCTTGAACTGTTTCTTTGCAATCAATATGATATGAGCCAATTCGGTCAGAAACTCGAATCTTCTCTCTGACAGGAGCTAATGCCATGGAAGAGGTCGCGCGAGCGGTTCAAATGCGTACGAAAAGAGCCAAGGAAGGTGCTTTGCTCACTTCGAAGGAATTCGTTGGCTCTGGAAACCGTGCGGCAGCCGATCAAGCTCTGAGCAGACTTGCGAAAAAGGGCGAACTGGCGCGCGTCTACAGGGGAATATACACGCCCTCCAGGAAAACGCCGTATGGGTATGTGCTGCCGGAAGCGGAAGCCGTCGTGAAGTCGTACGCTTCGTTGTCAGGTGAGAAGGTCGTCAATTCCGGTGCTACGGCGGCGAACCAGCTGGGCCTGACGACACAAGTTCCGGTTCAAAAAGTCTTTCTCACGACCGGAAAGTCGAAGAACCTGAAACTTGGCCGCCGCACAATACGCCTCAAGCACGCGCCCGCTTGGATCACGAGCCTGCCAAAGAACAGGTCGGGCGAAGCCATCCGGGCGATCGCGCACCTTGGCCGAGCTAACGGTGTCCACTACGCGAAATTGCTCAAGAACAGACTGACCCTCGAGGAATGGACTCGCGTAGTCGCTCTCAAGGCGAAAGTGCCCGCTTGGGTCCATGCGGCGATCTCGAAAGCAGAAAATGCGCGGTGAATCCTTCTTCGATTTGAAACGTAGCCAGCAAAGAGACGCTCTTCTGGCCGCTTCGGAAACATTGGGACGCGAGCCGCATATCCTTGAAAAGGATTGACGCTTGACGCTGTCTACACATCCGCGTTCAGGGACCTCCTGTACTTCAAAGGGGGAACATCGCTTTCCAAAGTCTATCGGCTGATCGACATTGAAGACTTGGATCTGACCGATGACATGACAAAGTTCCTTGATGGTGGGAATTTTGACGAGGACGGCATCCTCCGAGCGGATCGCAGGCGAGCAAGCTAACTGAGATGGTCAGGAAGCGCTTGCCGGAGTGGATCATAGACGAATTCGCTCCGATGATGGCGCGAGCCATGGCCGACAAGGGCATCAAGGTGACCTTGGCCTATAATTCCTCGGAAACGCTCAATGTCGACTTTGAGAGTCGTTTCGATGGTCACTCTTACGTTCGCTCATCGGTTCTCTTGGAGTTCGGCGCTCGGTCCACAGGTCGGCCGGCCGAAGAACACGCAATAATTTGCGATGCGGCTCAGGCGAACACAGGTCTCGTGTTTCCGACCGCGTCGGTCCACGCGATGGCGGTGGAGCGCACCTTTTGGGAGAAGGCGACAGCGGCTCACGTTTATTGTCTTCAGCAGAACCTCAAGAAAGACCGCTTCTCGAGGCACTGGCATGATCTCCATTATATCTACAAGTCGAAACATTGGGCATCTGCGCTCGAAGACGCGGAGCTCGCGAGGAAGGTCGCGCGCCACAAGTCATTTTTCTTCAAGGAGAAGGACAAGGACGGCCAGATCGTGGACTACGGCAAGGCGGTCTCCGGCGAGATCGTTATGGTGCCTTCTGGCACCGCCTTGAAAGAACTGGAGAAGGACTACCGCATCATGCAGGAAAGCGGCATCACAGCCGCAGACGCGCCGGATTTCGGGGCGGTCGTGCAGAGCTGCAAGGAGATGGAAGTTGCCATCAACAGTGCCTTGGGTTCGGCGAGGAAGAGGGCGTGAGCTGTGCAGGGCTGCCTGCTGTCCTTTTTTGTATGAACGCGCCGGTCACCGTGGCATTGTCGGGAAAAGCATCTAGCGCGACGCAACTGGAAACGCTGGTCGGCAGTCCTGAAGCGCGGTTTCATCGCGATGATGGATGTGGATGCGCTGTCGCTCAAACAAGGCTTGACCAAGCACACCGACATAGGAAGCGTAATGAACCGCAATGCGAGGCGTGCCGCGCAAGCGCAGGCACGGACGGGAACTATTTGACCGTATCGCGGCGAGCAAAAGGGACACGCCCAGGTGCCGGAAACAGAAACGCCCGTGCTGCACGTCGACCTGATGCGTGCCGCAGGCCAAATATCCAGGAACCGCCTCATCGCCGGACCTCAGCCCTGTACCAGGCCGGGCGTGCTCAGGATCACGTGACGGACCGCCTCATAATAACGGACATAACCGGTGCAACGACAAATGTGCGGCGCAAGCGCCTGCTCGATTGTGCGTTCGACATCCGCCCTGCGGACCGGCTTCTCTTTGAGACGCTCAACCAGCACGGTTGCACCGGTGACAAAGCCCGGCGTGCAATAGCCGCACTGGAACGAAAAACGTTCGACGAAGGCCTGCTGAATCGCGGAGAGCCGAACGACATCGCCATTCGCGTCGCGTTCGGCATGCGCTTCGATGGTGCGGACAGACTTGCCCTCGAAGAAATGCGCTCCGGTGATGCAGCTGCGGATCTCGCGGGAACTTCCTTCCGGCCCATCGAGAATGATCGCGCAGGCGTGGCAGATGCCTTGGCCGCAGCCAAGCCGCGAGCCCGTAAGGTTGAGATATTCGTGCAGGAAGTCGATCATCATGAGATCGTCAGGTACGTCGAACGGACCGACCTTGCGATTGTTGACGGTCATCGAAAGTGGTCGTGTGGCAACGGTCACGGTAGGGCCTGCAGAATCTTCTCTGGCGTGATCGGCGTCTGATAAAAACGCTTGCCGATGGCATGGTTGACGGCATTGACGATCGCCGGAACGATCGCGATCATCACAACCTCGGCCATTCCCTTTGGTGGATCGATATCGGAAAGCGGCGCCAATACCTCCGATGTCTGTGTCCAGACCGCGACATCCCTGGCATGCGGCAGGCGATACCGGTTCCAGTTCCACGTCCCGTCGCCGGGACCGTCCTCATAGAGCGGCAACTCCTCGAGCAAGGCGTGGCCGACGCCCATAGCCATGCCGCCTTGGAGCTGACCCGAGACAAGTTCCGGCACGATCTGAGTGCCGCATTCGAGGATGGAATGATGCGAAAGGAGCTTCACGTCGCCTGAGGCGGTGTCCACTGCGACTTCGGCGATCGTCGCCACGCCCGTGTAACAGGTGCCAGCGGCGTTCTGGCGCTGTACCGGCGGATAGAAGACCTGGCGCCGGTCGAGAAAATGGAAGCCGCCGCAGGTCATCAGCGCCTTCAAACCAGCCGGCGCGCTTTGGCCATAGCAGACCGAAAGCGCGTCGACCGGCAAGCGGACGGCGCCGACGTTCGGCACATCGAACACCGCCTCGGCCCATTGCCCGCGATTGAAGACATGGACGCTGACCCCCGTGACCAGGCCGAGCCTGTGCGCCGCCGCCGCGAGTTGTTCCAGTGCGAGCGGCTCCATCCCTCCAGCCGTCAATTTGCCATCTGCGATCCGCACGTCCGCCATGTCAACAGCGAGCGGCCCCGCCCGCCCGCCGCCCGGTCCACTAGACCAGAGCGCGACCGCAGCCGGCCAGAGCGACAGGTGCAGCAGCGCGCGCGCCGCCATCCGCGTGGCGTGGCCGACGAAATAGGCGCTGTTTGAGGCGCTCATCGGTGAAATAAACGAGGGCGTCCAGCGTGGATTGCGTGCCAGCGCGTCCTCCCTGTCCTGCGGCGTCGTATAGGGCTCCTCGGTGGAGACGAGAGGCATCTCGGGCCAGTCGACGATCCCGAAGGCGCAGTCGTCCGGCACCCGGCCGATGATGTCGGCGACCATCACCGCCTGCGAGGTGGTCAGGCCCGTGCCGATATCATTGCCGTTCTGGCGCATGGTGAGCCGGCCGGACGGATCGAATGACAGCGTGGTCACCGCTGCCTCGGCTCCGGTGCCGTAATCCTTCTGCACCTGCGCGAAACCGATGCCATAGCGCTTACCCGGATTGGCGGTATCGAACGCCGCTTTGTTCGTATCGCGATCCCTCCACAACGGATGGGCACGAGCCCGCTCCAGGATCTCCTCGGTCCTTAGCGCCCCGCCGGCAATGGCGCCCTGCGAGCTCTTCATGCCGGTCTTGAACGCGTTCTTGAGGCGAAGCTCGATCGGATCGATGCCGAGCAGTTCGGCGGCCTCATCAACCATCATCTCGGTCGCGGCCATGGTCTGCAGCGTTCCGTACCCGCGCGTCGAGCCAGCATCGACAGCGCGCGAAGCGCGGACTTCGACCGAGAAATCGCTCTTCGGCAGATAATAGATGCTCTGCGCCGCGCTGGCCCCGACCTTGCCAACGTCGGGCGAGAAGTTGCGCCGCCCTCCGGCATCCATGCGATACCTGCCTTTCATGATGCGGAAGGCGTGCGTGGAGCGATCCACGACAAGCGTATTCTCCATCCAGAAGGCATGGCGCTTCAACCCCATCTGGAATTGCTCGAGGCGGTCGTTGGCAAGACGCACCGGGCGCCCGTCGCCATAGAGGCCTGCCAGGATAGCGTAGTAGGGAAAGATGGAATGATCCTTGGTACCGTATCCGACCGTGTAACCGATCGAAAGGTCGAGCGCCTTCACCGCGAACCGCGATTTCGACAGCATTTCCAGCGTCGAGGTCGCCACCTCATAAGGCGATTGGGTCGCGATGAGTGCGTGCAGGGTCGAACTGCCCGGCTCGAACCAGGCATTGCCATTGTCGGGTTCCATCGCGGAGGCGTCGGTCGACTGCGAGAAATAGCTTCGCTTCAGGACCAACGCATCGTCGCCGGTTGCTATGATCTCACGCTCGATCTCGCCCGCCGCCCACAGGGCGCGGGCCGCCGCATCGCCGCTCTGATCCGGCTTCGGCCAGACGACCCGATCGCCGTCGAAACTGCCGTAGATGGTGGTGTCTTCGAGCGGATCGGTTTCATCCGATGTCGCGCCGCCGATGCGCACGAACCGGCTGGCGCTGTAATGGGGTGGCGTGTCGTAGCCGCCGACCGCGCCCCAGCGCACGATGCCCTTGGCGAAACGGACCAGCCGCTTGGCCGCGTCGAACCGCGCGAAATCCTTGTAGATCAAGAGCGCGACCGGCTGACCGAGCAGGCGCGGAATGCGTCCCTTCGGCACCAGGAACATGTCGCCATAGAAGCCGGGAGCCGTCGTTTCTGGCGGCGCAAGACCATCGCGCACAAGGTCTTCGCCGGCTATCAATTGGTCGGGCTTGAGACCTTCGCCCAGCAGTGAGAGGTCCAGCCCGTCCAACGGGGCGTCGGCCCAGGTGCCGCGGATCAGGAAGGCGTGGCTCTGTTGGTGCGGCCAGCCCGTTATGTCCCGGGCGCGAAAATCGCGGGTGAAGGTCTTGTCCCCCGTGACCTTGGCCACGGCGTCGATCCTGAAACGCGGCCGACCGTCCGGTCCGATCCAGTTTGGCGAATGGCCGGGCGAATTGGCAATGGGCGCAGCCGATGGGGGCCGGCCCAGAAAACGGATCTTGACCGCGATCCCCGCGCCAGCCGCCGCTGCGATGAACTGGCGCCGCGAAACCCTGCCGCTCATGCGGTCTCCCCGAAAGGCCGAGAGCCCGACCCTACACCCGGCTGGCTCGCCTCACCTTTATACTGCCGACTCGGGGCCGTTCCGCCATTCCGGCATCGCTGACAAACGGAACGGCCTTGCCCGGTCATGAAAATCGCCGGGCCTGTTGCATCAGTCCGCAATATTGAAGCGCATGACTTCTGCTTCGAATCCGAATGTTTGGATAGCATGTCCTCTGTTGTGAGCCCGTCCGAAGGATCTGGTCGAACTCGATGGGGTCGGGCGACGCAGGCTGGCTTGTGGTGGTGTGTCGCCAGGCGCCCCACGGAATCAACATTGCGAGTATTTTCCTTCCTGCATCGGACTGTCGTGATCGGGCGGCTATTTTCATAGCCAAGAGTGGCCGCCCACCGGCAGAGCTCCCGTCATACCCAGTAGCGTTGCGCGGTTTCCGGGACGTCCAGTCACGTTTGCAATGCGCGTGTTGGAATCGGTGAATCTGCGACACATCACCGCCGCGGTTTGGCCACGGAGTTGCCGCAATATCCCACGACATAGCCGGCGTTGCCTGAGACGGTTCGGTCCGGCACCGGCTCAACCAAGCCCCCCCGCTCTAGGGTCAGTGCCGGATCGAACCACTCTCTTCCGACCCCCGAAATGCGCTCAGCAGAAGCAAGCTGATCCGCTTCAACGATGCGTGGTCTCCCAAATCGCATGGGGCGGCAAAGACCTGCACAGCAAAATGGTTTGAGGCGCGCCTCGGCTTCAGGCGAGAGGCAACTCTGGCCGGCTCTACGATGCCTTCGTTGTGAGAGCTCGTTCAAAGTAGCAAACTGTTGCTGGTCGCTAAGCAGGCTTGCATACCCATCGCCTCTGTCGATGCTCCCATCATAGTTGGTGCCCTCAACCATGCCTGATGATCCAACGATTTCGTCATGGCGCAGTGATCGTGGTAAATCTCGGTCTCTGTGCCTGGGATCGGCCCCCCGTTCCCCAGGTCGTGGTCGAAATCAATGTTGGAACCGTGTACAGCCGCTTCTCAGGCCTTCACACGTGAAAACACGCTGACCGTCTACGTTGCTCTGCGTATCGGGGTCCCCCAGGACGTGGAATGCCGCTTTGTAGGATCGACCTCTAACGATATCAGGCCTGGGTCCAACCTCTGGCAGCCAGACAAAGTTGACAGCGCAACCGACGCAATGATGCCTGTCATGTTCATTTCCCCTCACTGTGTATCGCGGTTCCGTGCATCGTTTGAGGATCATCTGCTGCACTGAGCGTGCCAAAAAGAAAAGGTTTCAATTACACGGTTTAGGAGCCGCCCTTGTCCGTCGGACCTCTGACTTTGTTGCAAAGCCGACACTGGTCGTCATGGCTGGCGACAGGGCTTGGGATCTTCGGTCGCGACCACGCAAGCCCAGAGCCGACTCGGCGGTGAGGCGCGGGGGCATAGGCAAAAACGTCACAAGTACGTGCCCATGCTCCCTCTGGCGAATACATCATTGCGGTCGGATCCACTCGAGAAATCTGGCCTGACAGTTAGCGTAGATCGTTTGCTTTGGCATCGCGCAGAAATGTGGGTGGCGAGAGTGTCTAATGCCGATCGCGACGGTAAGCTGAAGCGTATTTGAGCCTTGATAGGGCTTTCAATTCAGGCTGCGCCCATGAACAGGCATGGTGGCGGCCAGGATGGCTGCATTCCGGCAGTAATGCCAATCGCTTCTCACAAGCAGAGCGCGTCGGCGCCATTTGCACCCTCATTCACCCCCTTGCACCCGATCGTGTAGGACCGTGCAAGGTTGGCCCCAGACTGCAGCGTGAAGAACTGAACCCGCCTTTAGGGAATTGAAATTTTCTGTGAGTCCTGCACCGTCGAGGGGCGTGGAAGGCGAGGGATGATGCAGCCAAAGCAAGTTATATCGATGGTGCGCCTGCAAAGATGCGATTGGGGCAGCGCGGCAATTGCAGCCGGTCATGTTGCTGCGGAGGTGGCGCTGAATATATGCCGTCCGTTCCGCGGTGGCTGCCAGGCGACTCCCGTTGAGAAAACCCAGGCCCAAAGGCATTGAAGAAGTCGCGATCGCCCAGGCGTTGGTTGGCTCGCCACCGGCTGGTGCTGACGACCGCGGCACTCATAGACGACACACGGCCGAGTGAAGGACGGGGCGGCATTGCGCGACCGTGCGGCCCGCCCACGCGCGATTTTTCCTCGTCGGACCTTTGCTCCTCGCCTAGCGCCGGCTGGGTCGGGAGATTGCCACGGGCCTCCAGCAGGAATGCCTTAGTCGCGGGCATGGCACAGTGATGCTATTGGCGCGGCGCTGCGCAAATTACCGGTCAGGTCGCGACTGTTTTCCTTGCCGAGGGAGCACGACAACTCGGCCGCGGCTGATCAGCCGGAGTGGGCGATCCTCGTCATGAAATCCTCGAGCATGCAAACCTGCGCTCAAAGGAGAAGCTGCTGCGGCGGACATCATGCCGGGCTCTTGCAAGGACCGGAAGCAGCCAAAGAGTCGGCGAGGGCGTGCCATTCATGCGCTCAGGCAGAACTCACTCATCGCATTTGATGCCAGCCTCATCATCTTTGGCTTAGACGGGGCTGGGAACTCTCTGCCAGACTACAACTGTAACATCATATCGGTTCAGCAGGTCAAGCTTCGGTGGTAACCTCATTGCGTAGAATAACGACTTTGGAGACCGAGCATGGATCGCGATAACAAACGCGCACGCGCAGCTGCAAGTTCATCCCAAGGCGGGAGGGAACCCAGTAACATCCTGTCCCTTCCAGAGGGGCCATTAAGCGAGGTAGCAGAACGGCTGGTAACCGCTAACCCACGCGATACAGCGCGAAATCTTGCGGGCTTCAAAGACCTCGGGAGGCAAGCGCGAACAGCCGTTCGGGGCACTCAACCCGGGTCAGAAACTGAACTCGCAAAATTTGAAAGGCGGGGCAATCAGCTCGGACAATCAGCCAGAGAGCTGACCTGGAAATTGACATCCGAATTGGGGTACCGGCCGGATAACGTAGCATTGGAGCAAGTCAGAGCGGTCAGCAACATAGCCAATTACCTAACGCCACATATGCAAGATGCTGTTGTCAATCGCATTGGCAACATGGAGCCGGCCTCGCAAGCTCTCGGAGCTTTTAACGTTGCGCCAAACTTCGGTAAGTTCAATGAGGAAAACAAATCTCGCATTCTTGATCAGGCCGTTGAATTGGCTTCTGATCCGGATGGCAACATCAGGACGGTGGCACGCAATGCTATTATAGCCGCGTATCACCAGTTCGATGCAAATCAACAGGCCCAAGCTCACGCAGTTCCCGGCATGGAAAACATCTTGCGGCAAATGCCTCCGCCGCAGCATGAGGCAGAGGAACGAAATGCGAATCTGGACGGCCACATAGCAGGTCTTGAGGCTGCAGCCCGTGCGACAGGCGCGCAAATCTCCTATGAACAGCTGCAGCGGGGTGGTCTAATCGGGCAGGCCATAAACCGCAACTACAGTCACGCCCGAGCGGACCTACTGGAGGCCACCAGAAACAGGGATCGCGAGGGCCGTTGAGGTCTCGGCCACGGTATAGGGACGCTTTCTCTCCCGAATTCCGTTTACGGCCTTGCCGTTTCCAGGTCGCTGGCCGTTGACGTACCTGCTTAGTGTAACTTCAAAAACCACGTCTTCCGGGTGGTGCGATGCAAGCGTCGCACCACCCGCTGCGGCATCGATCTGTCGAGTGGCGACATCGCGCGCGACGTCGGTTCGGTGTCTGAAGCAAGCGCAGCATTAGCTACGGCTAATCGGCAATGGAACAATGCCTTCAACAAAAACGACGCCCCCTAACATAGCCGTTAGCATCGCCTGCTCACTCGCCTTGGGCTTCTGTGCGGCAAGTCTGTACGCAACCTTCCGCCACGGCGGTGGCGGCGAGGCTCTGATGACGTTTGATGTCCGTGCCTTTTGGTTTGAGACGCCCTTCTATCTGGGTTTCGCAACCCCCGTTTTCTATCGGGGCGCGGCTATCGTGCTCTCGACATCCGCGGTCGTCTTGCTGATTCAGCAGATCGTATTGCGCCGCAAGCTCGAACACCACGGGACGGCTCGTTGGGCTCGAGTGGATGAAATGCGACGCACCGGATATCTGCGACGATACCGTGGCGTGACAGGCCCGGTATTTGGGAAGACGAGTGGCCCTTTCTGGCCTGGCTACTACCTGACCAATGGCGAGCAGCCTCACAGCCTCATCGTTGCACCGACCCGCGCTGGCAAGGGCGTCGGCATAGTCATTCCAACGCTACTTACATTCAAAGGCTCAGTGATAGCTCTGGATGTCAAAGGGGAGCTCTTTGAGCTCACCTCGAGGGCGCGCAAAGCCGCAGGCGACGACGTGTTCAAATTCGCGCCGCTGGATTCGGAGCGGCGCACAAACTGCTACAATCCGCTGTTGGATCTTATAGCGCTGCCGCCACAGCAGCAATTCACCGAAGCCCGCCGCTTGGCCGCAAACCTGATTACGGCCAAGGGGGAGGGCGCGGAAGGTTTCGTCAGCGGCGCGCGAGATATCTTTGTCGCGGGGATCCTTGCCTGCATCGAGCGGGGCACGCCAACAATCGGCGCCGTCTATGATCTCTTCGCCCAGCCGGGGGAGAAGTTTAAGCTCTTCGCGCGACTCGCCATGGAGACCCAGAACAAAGAGGCACAACGCATATTCGACGACATGGCGGGGAACGACACGAAAATCCTGACCTCCTACACTTCCGTGCTCGGCGATGGCGGGCTCAACCTGTGGGCGGATCCCGCTGTAAAGGCAGCTACAAGTCGCTCGGACTTTTCGGTCTATGATCTTCGCCGTCGCAGAACGTGCATCTATCTTTGTGTTGGTCCGAACGACCTTGAGGTGATCGCGCCTTTGATACGCTTGTTTTTTCAGCAAATCGTTTCAATTCTGCAGCGGTCGCTGCCCCGCCGGGATGAAAAGAACGAGGTTCTCTTTCTGCTCGATGAGTTCAAGCACTTGGGTAAGCTGGAGGCGATCGAGACCGCAATTACGACCATCGCGGGCTACAAGGGTCGCTTCATGCTCATCATCCAGAGCCTCTCCGCACTGACGGGGGCCTATGGCGAGGCTGGCAAGCAGAATTTTCTCAGCAATACCGGACTGCAAGTGTTCATGGCCACTGCCGATGACGAGACTCCGAACTACATTTCCAAAGCTATCGGTGAATACACATTTCAAGCCCAATCGATTTCCTACAGCCAGGCGCGAACGTTCGATTGGAACATCCAGAATTCACATCAGGGTGCACCGCTGTTGCGTCCCGAACAGGTGCGGCTACTTAATGACGAGTACGAGATCGTTCTCATCAAAGGTCTGCCACCATTGCAGTTGAGGAAGGTGCGATATTTTTCGGATCGCATCCTGAAACGCATCTTTGAAAGCCAGACAGGCGCCCTCCCGGAGCCGGTACCCTTGACGATAGCAGACGAGGGGCTCTCCGCAGAATCTCAACTCGATGACCCGCTGCGTGGATCGGCGCAAGACTTTGACGATACAGTTTGATGTGAGGCTAGTGTGGACCCGCGAAATAGTAATCCATCCCGTGTAACAGCTTTGTCGCAGGTGCAGGACGCCGGGTTGGAAGAGGGGCAAGCGGACCAGGCCCGGCAAGTGGGCGATGAGCAGCACCTTGCCGAGGCCCGGAGGCTGTTCGATCAAGCTGACGAGTCGCCAACCAATCCAGAGGAGGTTCTGCGACTGGAACAGGGGTTGAGCGAAGTGCTTCAGCGACGGCAGGATAATCTCGCCGCCTCGTCTTTTTTCAGCGACCCAGGGATGCCCGCTGGACCGGGTGACCACAACAGCATCGTGGCGGACGCTTTCGTAGCGGCCGGCTCTGGGCACGCCGGAGTTGAGGCCGCCGCCCCGCCAGCGTTAGCTGCCAGCCAACAGCAGATCCGGCCCTGGCCGGATGCGCTTGACCAGGGCAACCATCTGCCACCCGGGTGGGTCATCATCAACAATGAACATTCCACAGCGCTATTGAGGCCAGCGGAGAGGCAGAGGGCCCTGAATACGCCGCAAGCCGCCGCCATTCAGCAGCCGCTGAGCGAAATCGGCCATTCAGGCGGCCGCGTGCCGATGCAGCCCCCCATGCAGCAGTTGGGTGAATTGCCATTGGAAGGGGTACCCGTTCAAGGGACTGGGTCCGAACACATCGGAAGGCTGCATGCGGAGGCCGCGCCCTCCGCAAGGTTTGAGGCACCCCCCGCTGCGATCGAGAACTCCATAAACATCTCATTCGCCATCCCCGAAGGCTTCTCCCATGTGACTCAACGCGTCCCAGACGCAATGCTCTCTTTTCAACGCGTCCCAGACGCGATGCTCTCTTTTCAACGCGTCCCAGACGCGATGCTCTCTTTTCAACGCGTCCCAGACGCGATGCTCTCTTTCTTGGGCCGCCATGACCCCTTGCCGGATGCGGGCCAGGCCCGGCACGTGAGCTTTGAGCAGCACGTGGCCGAGCCGCGCCGAGCCGAACCTGTCGCGAGTGGCGCCCGTGCTACCCGCTATCGCCATCTGTCCGGCGAACACCGGGACGTGATTGATAAGGCGATCGCCCACGCTGCGGCTCAGCAACACCATAGCGCGGCGACGCTCCGAATATACTCGCATGCGCTTCGCCGATTGGCGAATGATCTCGGCGCTCGCGGCCTAGCGACTGATCTAAAAAATCACCAATCCCTGGTCGATCACCTAGATACTTTCTTTCCGCAAAACGTTGATATAAAGACGGCGTTGAACGTCCTGCGTGCGTATCATGAGCCGGGCTATTCAGCGACTGGCCGGTGGCCAGTGCCGGTGCCCTCAAAGGCAGACGCGCATGTCTTAGAACAAGTGACCAGTGACAGCAGCTTGGCCTCAAGCACCCGTGCTATCTATGGTCGTAATCTTCGCAAATTTTCTGAGGCGCTTGAGAGTCGGGGCCAGACGATCTCTGGGCTGGATCACTATTCGCGGATCGAATTCGCCGAGAGGTTGTTTCCAGGCAACCGCTATCTCCGCTTAGCGCTGGAACGGGTTCGCGATGCGGAGCCCGCGTCAGACGTTTCCGAGGCTCGGAGGCTGTTCGCTCAAGCTGACGAGTCGCCAACCAATCCGGAGGAGCTTCTGCGACTGGAACAGGGGTTCCGCGAAGTGCTTCAGCGACGGCAGGATGATCAAGCCGATTCGTCTTTTTTCGGCGACCCAGGAAATCTCGCTGGACCGGATAACCTCAACAGCAGCGTGGCCGACGCTTTCGCAGCGGCCGGCTCTGGGCACGCCGGAGTTGAGGCCGCCGCCCCGCCAGCGTTAGCTGCCAGCCAACAGCAGATCCGGCCCTGGCCGGATGCGCTTGACCAGGGCAACCATCTGCCACCCGGGTGGGTCATCATCAACAATGAACATTCCACAGCGCTATTGAGGCCAGCGGAGAGGCAGAGGGCCCTGAATACGCCGCAAGCCGCCGCCATTCAGCAGCCGCTGAGCGAAATCGGCCATTCAGGCGGCCGCGTGCCGATGCAGCCCCCCATGCAGCAGTTGGGTGAATTGCCATTGGAAGGGGTACCCGTTCAAGGGACTGGGTCCGAACACATCGGAAGGCTGCATGCGGAGGCCGCGCCCTCAGCAAGGTTTGAGGCACCCCCCGCTGCGATCGAGAACTCCATAAACGTCTCATTCGCCGTCCCCAAAGGCTTCTCCCATGGGACTCAGCCCGTCCCAGACGCGATGCTCCCTTTCTTGGACCACCATGGCCTCTTGCCGGATGCGGAAAACCCGAAATGGAACTACGAGATTAAAGGTCACGGCTACACCGCCGAGAGGCCAGAAGGGGGCAACGACTTTTGGCTCGTCGATCGCGGTCCGATGAGGGAAGCTGCAGCGGCAGCAGTACTGGCAAAGGCCCCAGAACCCGCCTCGCCAGCGAACGCCAGGCTGTCAGACACCTATCGCGGTGTTCCATTAGTCAATCTGACCACCTCCTCCGAGGCACGGATCGCAGCGCTTCCGTCAGGTTCGTCCAACCTCCCCGAGGGGGTGGTGCTCGGTGCCGACCTGCTGAGCGACGCCCATATCCACAGGGATTACCGGTTGCTGGAGCAGGACCTGCAGGAGGCCCACCCAGCGCTCGCCGCCCGAACGCGGCTGGTGGATCCCTTGGTCTCCCAGCAACTGCGCCGTCACGACCGGGACCCGCAACTTACATTGCTGTCCATCTATCATCACAACGACGTCGCAGCCGACTTCGTGTTCCTGCCGGTGAACAGTGGCAACCCTTTGGCTACGGTGGCAACTGATGGACGCAACGAGCATTGGTCGCTGCTGCTCGTTGATCGCCGCGACCCGGAAAGAGCGGTCGCCTATCACTACGATTCCATCCATCAGAGCTATGGACGGGGATACAATGACGCGCCTGCACGAGAGCTCGCAACAACACTGGGCGCGACCACCCTGGTGACACCCGCCATGGCCCGGCAGAACAACGGTGTTGATTGCGGAGTCTTTGTGGTGGACGGCACGCGCGCGCTGGTTCAGAGATTGGCGAACCAAGAGTTTCCGGAACGGCTGCGGCCGCTGCACCTCGACGACCTCGTCGCCGATCGGCAGGCGCTGCAAAACCGACTGAGGCAGGGCCGCTTGCCGCACGAGCTTGCCGCAATCCCCCCGGAAGCTTTTGGAGCCGCGTCGCAGGTGCAACAAGCCGTGTTGCAAGAGCAGCAAGCCCGACAAGTCGCGCCAGCGCCGTTTGAACGGCGCTTGGGCAGGACTCGCGAGGCCCAGGACGAGCTGACGAGTACACTCGACAGGAGCAACCTCGTGAACAGCGGGGGCGTCATCATAAACAATGAACACTACACAGCGCTATTGAGACCGGGGAAGAGGCAGAGGACTGATAATCCGCAAAGCCTCGCCATGGGGCGGCAGCCGAGCGAAGCAACCACGACGTCCATCAACCAAGCCTCCGATCAAGCCCGAGCCGACCTAATGGCTTCCTTCAGAAGCAGAGAGCGCTCCGACGCGGGGCGTTGAGCTCCATGGCTGGGGTCAAACAGAACGGCTCTTTTGACGACAGAGGCGCTGATCCGATCTCCGGACCGGTAGCTCTCGCCGTAATTGATCAGGCTGGCACTGCTGGAAGGCGATGTAGGCCTGGAACTCGCCGATCGCCCAGACGCTGAGACGGATCGCCGACCTCTATAAAGATCGAGGACGATATCCGCGGCCGATCGGCCGATGAACGCCGCGCGATGCGTCAGGAAAATAGCCGCGCTATTGTCGCCGATTTTGAACCTTGGCTGCGCGAAAAGCTCGGCCTGATCAGTCAGAAGACCAAGCTCGCCGAGGCAATCCGCTACACGCTCTCACGCTGGGAAGGCCTCTCGCGCTTCCTTGACGACGGCCGCATCGAGATCGACAGCAACACCGTCGAGCGCTCAAGCCGTCCGATGGCGCTCAACCGCAAGAACGCGCTCTTTGCAGGTTCAGACGGCGGTGCCGAAAACTGGGCAGTCATCGCGTCGCTGATTCGAAACCTGCAAGCTCAATGGTGTCGAGCCACTCGGCTATCTCGCCGACGTCCTCACCAGGATCGTCAACAGCCATCCGAACAGCCAGATCAACGACCTGCTGCCTTGGGCCTGCATCCGGGCGCCCGAGCTCAAAGCCGTGGCCTGAGAACAGCGCTCTGATGACCGCTGTCAACGCTGTGGGCGCACAAAATCATCCGATCCGGGGAGCGGCTGTCGTGCTGATGATCGCGTATGGGAGGAGGCGGAACTGAAGGACGTCGGTGATCAAGCTCTGATGCGCGGGTTGGCTACCGCATTCCCGATTGTGCGTCCGGGGCTGTTCCTATCTTACTGCGGGCGTCGGTCAATTTGCCGGCCACAAAGCGTCTGACGGGCATTCCCCTGCCGTGGTCCCGCCTCCGCCCATGCGCGAGGTGTACACTGCCGCGGCGAGCGATCAGGTGGAGCGTGCCTCCCTGGCGACGGCCCACATGAAGCCGACTAGTTCGCGGGCGATCGCCGTGCAGACCACCGTCGTTCGCTTGCCTCGCCCGACCAGCTTTCGATAGCGGGTCGTCAGGCGGGCTTGAGCCTTCCATGCGATCTCACCGACTTTCGGCGGCGCCTGCTCCAGCCGGTACAGCTTCGCTTTGCCGATCCGGGGAGGGTGTCGATACGTCCAGGCGCTCTCGACCAGCATGTGGCGAACGCGGCCATTGCCTGCCTTGGTGATGCCGCCACGCCTGATTGTCTCTCCAGTCGATCGCTCGCCGGGAACGAGGCCGAGATACCCCATGAGTTGGCGAGGGCTCTCAAAACGGCTTACGTCGCCGATCTCGGTAGCGAACGTTACGGCGACGATCAGATCGACCCCACGCAATGTCTGGAGCGCTCGCACGATCGGCGCCAGCGACCAGTTCGGGATGAACTCTTCGATCACGCGCTCAAGCCGTTCCACACGCTCTTTCGAGACGCGCACCGCTTCGACCATCTCCTGGAGTGCGATCTGATGTGCAGGATAATCGAACCGCTGCTCCTGCAACCAACGCAGCTAGCGCATGGTCCAGTTCTTCCTGCGTGGATAGGCACGACCATGCTTGAGCATGAAAGCGCCCACCTGCTGGCGATGGACCCGCAGCCTCTCGACCGCGGCGGCCCGGGCGCGAACGAGATCGTGCATGGCTTCGTGGTCTTCATCGGGGACCCACACCGCGGTCAGCTCGCCGGCGCGCAGCAGCCTTGCCAATGAAAGAGCATCCCGGCGGTTCGTCTTCACCCGATCGCCAGGTTTCCTTGGAATCAGCGATGGCGCGACTACGGTGCATTCATGGCCAAGGGAACGGATCAGTCGGTAGAGGCCATAGCCGGTTGGGCCCGCCTCGTAGCAGAGGTGGATCCGATCGAACTTGGCGGCGATCCGTTGGATAACGCGGCGCATGCTCGTATCCGATGCATCGACCTCGCCGAAGAAGCGAACCTCTCCCTCCCGGCCGGCTTCCGCAATCGCGACGGCATTCCTCTGCTTCGCAACATCGATTCCGACAAATGCTTCCCTATAATCTGCCACGGCTCGTCCTCCTGTGATGAGGATCGGCTCGGCCCGCCCGAGCAACCCTCGGACGCGCAGTGTAGGGCGAGCCACCTCACCGGCAGAAGCGGACATACGGTCTTACGCTTGAACAGCCTCGTCAGCCAATCTCCAGCATAACTACCTGTCACGCGGCCAGGGTGCCTCCGTAGCTAACGTCTACGTCAGCGTTGAAGAAGTACCCTGCACCACGGCATGTCTTGACTAGGCGAGGATTGGCCGCATCAGCCTCCAGCTTTCGGCGCAAGCGCATGATTAGGACATCGATACTTCGATCGTACACCTCTTCTCCACGCACACGGCTCGCGAGCAAAAGCCGTTCTCTGGATAGCACGTTGCGGGGGTTCTCCAGAAATGCGATCAAGAGATTGAACTCACATGCGGTAAGCTTGACCTCGCCACGCTCCGTACAGATCAGTCGCCGCTGCTTGACGCTGAGCTTCCAGGCCCCAAAGCGAAATGAGCGCTGATCTTTGGTTCGCGGACTGGAAATGCGCTCGCGTAACGCTACTCGAATGCGGGCCAAGAATTCGCGCATCCCGAAAGGCTTGGGAATGAAATCGGTTGCGCCGAGCTCCAGTGCAACCACTTTTTCCGCCTCATCAAGCCGGTCGCCGCTGATCACTATGATAGGAACATCCGATCTTGTCGCCAGATTGCGGACAATCGCAAGTCCATCCTCCCGGCCTAGGTTAAGGTCAACAACCACGAGATCGACTGGCTCATGTGAAAGAACATAGTCAAACTGCTTGCTATCGTGGACTGCGGTTACCTTCAGGGCATGCATCGTGAGATACCCGGCGATGAGGCGCCGCATTGCGGCATCATCGTCAATGACAAGAACATGTTTCAACGGCACACCTTCAATCTTGAATCCCCTTGTCTAAACCTGTTTCTGAGCAACCCTGGGGCACCGACGCAGAACAGCTGCCCCTTGATATCACTCGCCGTTGCCTGCGGCCAATGTGAGGCCGTGCTCGTCCTGGTCTTTTCATCCGTGGCGAATTGACCGCACCCAGGCAGCCCGTGGCCACCAGACAGGTCCAAGCGCCGAGATGACCCTGCCGTGTGGTCCTTCGCTTTTTCGCTTCGAGCTCCCCCGTTGGTGCAGGCCTGCCAATACCATTCGAGTTCGACCTCATGGATGCCAAGTTTCCTGCTATGCCCTTGCATCCTTGTCATCCTGGAGTTTGCGGACCTGGATCATCTCGACATCCTCCGGCTCGTGGATCCAGCTCGGACATGGTTGAGCAGCGCGGCGTTTGGTTGATCGGAAAGGCGGTCGGCGGAAGAAGACCGTGATTCGCTGCAGCGGCCTTGTGCCAAATAGTATGTCTCCTGCCAAGCCGGCTTCGTCCAAGGTGGCCGGCGGCCCAAATGCTGTTTCGGGCGACCGGCAGGTCGCCGATTGCGGTGAACGTCCGGGCTAACATTTCTCAGTTACTGCAACTCCTCCATCTGGAGGGTGTCACTATGCTTGTCCATTGCGCCGTCGGACTCCGTTAATGGCGTGCGGTTTTCTGCCGATGGGACTGTGCATGATCCACCCGTTGGCGGCGCGACCGATCAGCTGAACCAGGCTCGCACCAGGTGGGCTGCGCCGCCACGTATTCCCAGTTGACCCTCGCCCCCGCGGATTTGCCCCTTCGAGCCAGCTTCGCGGACGAGCTCGCGGTCTCAAACAATGATCTGAGTGTGCAGGGCCGCGCATGGCTGTCTCTTAAAGCACCGGCAGCATATCGGCAAAGTTGGGCTGCTTTAGCGCCTTCGTCGATTCCCCACGGTGATCCCGAGCCTGAACAAACCCGCCAAGCTTCCCATTTTGTCCTTGGCTTAGCGCTGACAAAAGGTCCCATCACCATCCATGACGCCGAAGTCGCGGGCCACGGTCCAGGAGCAACGGACGGCCGGGACGAGCAATCCCGCACAGGAGTCATCGTACCAAGATGCTCCAGATGTCGCTGGCTGATCGGGCCGGCGCCACCCCACGCATGCGCAAGCTGCTCCACCCACGCTGACACCAACACGGTCTTTGCTTCAGTTGAAACCGAAAAGCTGAAATTGAACATCACAGAGTAACAAACCTCCCCGATAAGCGCGTGCCGGACAGGGGCAGAACTCGTGCGGCGGCTTGGAAAGGTAGGTAATAGGGAATGTTTATTGCAGCTTGGCCCCTGGCCATCGTCCTGTTGACATCCATGTCACTCCCAGCCGAGCCCGCGCCACTTTCTCCCCGTGAGTTCCACAGCCTGTCGCGCAAATGCGCTCCATGGGTTGCGCCGTCCACCCTCGCCGCGATTGCCAAGATTGAAAGTGGCTTTGAAACGCTGGTGGCTCATGACAACACCACAGGTGAGCAGCTTCGCTGGATAGATCACCTGGAAGCCACGCGGGGCATCAAGCACCGCCTCGAAGCACAACATTCTGTCGATGTTGGATTGATGCAGATAAACAGCAACAACTTTCCCATGCTCAATCTCACGCCGGAAAAAGCTTTCGAGCCCTGCGCCTCGCTTTCGGCTGCCGCCCACTTACTTGAAAGCCGGTATGCCGGCGGCACGACTGCTGTGGCACAGCAACTGGCGCTTCGCCGTGCCATCTCGGCCTATAACACGGGCGACGTCACGCGTGGCTTCACCAACGGTTATGTACGCAAGGTCGAGTCGGCCGCAAAGGACATGTCAAGTCTCCTTGAGCGAACGCTGGAGCCGACCGCTCAAGATGTGCCAGGCCTTGAGGCAGCCGGTCCGAAAACCGTGCCCCCTCTGCTCGAACAGAGCCAACAGACTAATGAAAAGCAGCCCGCACAAGATTCGTGGGACGTTTGGGGCTCCTATCAGCGAAACCGCTCCGGGGCCGATCCCTCCGGTCCGACAGGCAGCCAGGCTGCGGACGAGCGGGAACCCTCGAACCCGAACAAACTCGTATTCGATTGAAACATGGAGATACAATGATGAAGCCACTCAAAATACTTCGTGCACTTAAAACGCGTGTTCCTTCGCCTTTTTCCATGCTGCGCATGGCGGCTGAATATGTACCGGCCGCTGCTGCGGGCGTCGCGTGGACGGTCTTCTCCAGCGGGCCGGCCGCGGCCCAGGTGACCGGAGGGACGGATCCTGCCAAGATGGTCCAGAATATCTGCGCCTTCATACTTGGTCCCTTCGGACAATCACTGGCCGTGCTCGGACTCGTGGCCATCGGCATCTCCTGGATGTTCGGTCGTGCTTCACTTGGCCTGGTTGCGGGTGTTGTTGGAGGAATTGTCATCATGTTTGGCGCCAGCTTCCTGGGCAAGGCGCTCATAGGCGGTGGCTGATGAGCGACCGGTTGGAAGTGAGCACCCTCTATGTGGCGGCGACACGCCCCGCACTGTTTCTGGGGGTGCCGCTGACACTGGCCGGAGCGCTCATGATGCTGGCGGGGCTCATCATCATTATCCTTAAGAACCCGCTTTATGAAGTCGTGCTCGTGCCACTCTGGTTCGGAGCACGGCTGATTGTTGAGCGTGACTATAACGCCGCAAGCGTCGCGTTCCTCTATTTGCAAACGGCCGGCAGAAGCGTGGACGGGCCGGTCTGGGGCGGCGCGAGCGTCAGCGCCAATCCGATCAGAGTGCCGAAACGCGGAAGAGGAATGGTGTAATGTTTGGCGCCAGTGGCCGGACCGAGAGATCTGGCGAGATCTACCTTCCGTATGTCGGTCATCTAAGCGATCAGGTTGTCCTTTTGGAAGACGGATCGATCATGGCCATGGCACATGTGAACGGGCTGCCGTTTGATTTGGAAGACGCTGAGATGCGCAACTCGCGCTGCCGCGCGTTCAACACTCTCTTGCGCAACATCGCAGATGACAATGTCTCGATATACGCTCACCTTGTGCGACACAATGATGTGCCGGCGCCAGCGCCGCGCCAGTTTCAAAGTGCATTCGCCGGCAGTCTGAGCGAGGCCTACGAGCGCCGTGTGCTGTCGGGAAAGCTCTTTCGCAACGATCACTTCCTCACTGTCGTCGTGTTCCCCCGCAGCGCAATCGGCAAGATCGGCTTGCGGCTTTTCAAGTCCCCCAGCCGGAATGACAATGATCTAGCCGCCCAAATTCGAAGCCTGGAAGACCTCTGGCAGATCATTGCTGGCTCACTGGGCGGTTACGGTCTGCGCCGGTTGGGTATTCGTGAGAAAGGCAACGTGCTCTTCACCGAAATCGGTGAGGCGCTTCGGCTGATAATGACGTGCCGGTTTCTTCCGGTTCCGATGGTTACCGGCTCACTCGGCGCCTCGATCTACACTGACCAGGTCATCTGCGGGAAGCGGGCGCTTGAGATTCGAAGACCTGGGGATAGCTCCGTGGGATCATTGTTTTCATTCCGTGAATATCCGGCGACGACGCGGCCAGGCATGCTAAATCCCTTGCTGTCGGCCAACTTCCCGCTTGTGCTCAGCCAGAGCTTTTCCTTCCTCACACGGCCACAAGCTCATGCGAAGCTTAGCCTTAAGTCCAGCCAGATGACGAGCGCCGGCGACAAGGCTCTCACCCAGATCAATGAACTTGCCGAGGCAGAGGACGCACTGGCAAGCAACGAGTTCGTCATGGGTTCGCATCATCTGAGCCTGTGCGTCCATGCCGAGAGCCTCAACAGCCTTGCAGATCGCGCAGCCAATGCGCGCGCAAGGCTGGCCGATGCGGGCGCCGTTATCGTCCAGGAGGGTATCGGCATGGAGGCCGCATACTGGTCCCAACTTCCGGGCAACAACAGGTGGCGCACACGCCCCGGGGCGATCACCTCGCACAATTTTGCCGGGCTTGTGTCATTTGAAAACTTCCCAAGCGGTTCCACTTCCGGCCACTGGGGCAAAGCGGTTGCGCGCTTTCGCACGAACGGTGGAACTTCATTCGACTACATCCCCCATGAGAATGACGTCGGCATGACGGCGATATTCGGACCCGTCGGCAAAGGCAAGACGACGCTGATGACGTTTATCCTCGCGATGCTTGAGCAAAGCGTGGTCGATCGCGATGGTGCCATCGTATTTTTCGATAAGGACCGGGGTGGTGAACTGCTGGTTCGAGCCACGGGAGGGACATATCTGGCGTTGCGCAGAGGCACTCCGAGCGGCTTGGCCCCCCTGCGTGGACTGGACAACACCTCCGCCTCGTTGGATTTTCTGCGCGAATGGTTGATGGCCCTGATCGAGAGTGACGGCCGTGGTCCGATCTCGCCGGAGGAAAGCCGTCGATTGGAACGTGGCATTGTTCGTCAACTTTCGTTCGACCCCGTCATGCGCTCACTTGCGGGCCTACGCGAATTTCTGCTGCACAGCCCCTCCGAGGGCGCAGGAGCACGGCTGCAGCGGTGGTGTAGAGGGAATGCGCTTGGATGGGCGTTTGACGGCGATGTGGACGAAGTAAGGCTGGATGCCTCCATTACAGGCTTCGACATGACGCAGCTCCTGGAATTTGAGGAGGTCTGTGCGCCGGCCGCCGCATATCTTCTGCATCGCGTGGGCGCTGTTGTCGATGGCCGTCGGTTTGTCATGAGCTGCGACGAATTTCGTTTCTATCTGCTCAACCCCCAGTTCTCGGCTGTTATCGACAAGTTCTTGCTCACCGTCCGCAAAAACAACGGGATGTTGATACTCGCAACGCAGCAGCCTGAACACGTGCTTGAATCGCCCCTCGGAGCTAGTCTCGTTGCACAATGCATGACGAAGATTTTCTACCCATCACCGACGGCGGACCGAGCGGCGTATGTCGATGGCTTGAAGTGCACTACGCAGGAGTTCGAGGCAATCCGCCACGGAATGGCAATTGGCAGCCGCAAGTTTTTGCTCAAGCGCGACAGCGGGAGTGTTGTTTGCGAATTCGATCTTGGGCAGATGCGCGAATATGTAGCCGTACTCTCGGGGCGGGCCAACACCGTGCGCTTTGCCGACCAGCTTCGTGACCAGTACGGAGATGCCCCAAGTGGGTGGCTCGACAAGTTCATGGCTCGTTACCACGAAATTCAAGACTGACGGAGGAATATTCATGAGATTTGCCAAGCTTGCAGCAACAACGCTTGCTGCTTCCTTTCTGCTTAGCACACAGGCCCGGTCGCAATTTGTCGTCAGCGACCCGGTAACAGAAACACAAGTGACCTTAACAGCGATTTCCAATGCGGCGATCCTTGAGAGGTCAATCACGACGCTCGCTACCACGATCGAAATGGTGGATATGCTAAAGTCGTCATTCGGTGTCACGGGACTGCTGGGCACACTGAACCAAGGAAATCACTACCCGTCGAGCAATACGCTGGAGGGGCAGATGTTTGATGCTCGGGCGCCAGTTTCGACCATGGCGCGTAACATTGCGCAGGACCCAACTCGGAGAGTCACCGGCACCGATGCAGAAGCGAAACTGTTAGAGGGGCAAATCGCTGGTGCCGCCAATGCCGCAGCTCTTGCAGCCGACACTCTGGGCGTAATGGACAAGCGCCTTAAGGCTAACGACAACACGCTTGGTCAGCTTTCCAGCTCGAGAAATATTGTGCAGGCCACCGTGACCAACGGTCTGGTCCTCAAGCAGATTCATGATGCGATTATCCAAAATGCCCAGGCCACGAGTCTGCTGACGATGGCCACTGCACAAGGCAGCCTTCACGCCGCGGAGGAGGCCGCCACGCAGCGTCGCGAACGCCAGGACACCGCCAAGATGTTTAGCATCCTCCCGTAAACCACGCAGAGTTCATTCGGCTCAGCTGCGCTGATCAGGGACAAATCAGGCTCACGCCATGAATTTCAAAATTCCCGCGCCATTCACGGCTATACACACGATCTTTCATGAGGCCTTTACGTTAGGGCTGCACGAAGTGCTTGAAAAGATCCAAGAGGCGGTCAGTGCGCCTCTGGTTGCGTGTGTCACGCTTTGGATAATAATCCAAGGCTGTCTGGTCATGCGTGGTCAAGTCGATGCGCGCGGGGGTATCTCGCGCGTAATCATGGTATCGATTGTCGTTGCTCTTATCTTAGGGCAGGCCAACTACCAGCAGTACATTGAAGCGGTCTTCGACGACACGATCCCGAGGTTGGCTCACCACATCAGTGGCAGCGACTTGCCCTTCATGGCGATCCCCCAGAAGCTCGACTTCATGTTTGCTTCAAGTCAGTATGTCTTTCAGGTGATTGCTTCCGAAATTGGGCCTATGAACGGCCAGGACATACTTGCTTTCCAGGGAGCGCAATGGATTTTCTACGGCGCGCTGTGGACAGCGTTCGAGATCTACGATGCCGTTGGAATCCTGACGAAGGTGCTCTTGGCGATCGGCCCCCTGGTCCTTGTAGGCTACCTTTTTGATCACACTCGAGACATAGCCACCAGATGGATCGGCCAACTGCTCTCGTACGGGCTGCTGCTTCTCCTCCTCAATATCGTTGCAACGATAGTTATCGCTGCCGAAGCAGCCTCGCTGGTATTCATGCTGGGGGTGATCAAATTCTCGGGCACGACAGCAGCCAAGATCATCGGGCTTTACGAGCTCGACATGCTTTTCCTGGCTGGTGACGCTCTGATCGTCGCGCTTCCGACGATCGCCAGCAGCATCGCCGGCGGCTCTTGGGCAGGTGCGAACCAACCTCTTAACAACCTCAATCGCCACTTTGCCAAAACGGCGGGTGGTTAACCAATCGACAAGCGCGGTGCCAAAAATGAAACTTTATCTACTTTTGTCAATCCTCGCTTTGGCGGCCTGCAAGACAACCGATCGGCTTGCGACCTGCACGGGTGCGCCATTCCAACTGAACGTGGGACAATGGGAAACCACCCCTGAGGATCTTCAGGTCGAATGTGCGGAAGAGCCCAAGTGAAATTTCCTGAACATGCCCTTCTGGTGGAGAGAGAAACGCTAGCCGCCCACTACAAGAAGGTGGAAGCGTTTCAAACTTCACGAGCGAAGTCTGCGCGGCGCCTGTCAAAGGCCCTGATAGCCTTTGCCGCAGCGGCGGTCCTAGGAAATGTTGCCCAGGCATTTACCATCGCTGCCATGGTCCCGTTGGCCAAGCTCGTACCTGTGTTCCTCTGGGTACGGCCGGATGGGACCGTTGACAGCGAAGTGTCAATCTCTCGACTGCCGGCAACCCAAGATCGAGCCGTCATAAATGCTTCGCTGTGGGAATATGTACGCCTGCGCGAGGGCTACACAGCAGATACAGCCCAATATGCCTATGACCTCGTGTCCAGTTTCAGCGCACCGGCTGTGCAACAGCAATATCAAGATTTCTTCAACTATCCGAATCCCACCTCGCCGCAAGTCACGGTCGGCAAGCGCGGCAAGCTCGAGGTCGGGCATATTTCCTCAAACGACATCAGTCCGGACGTTCAACAGATCCGATACAAGCGTACGCTTGTTGTCGATGGGCAGATGCCGATAGTGACCACCTGGACAGCTACCATCCGCTACGAGCGCTTGACGGGTCTGCCTGGCCAATCGAGACTCACCAATCCGGGAGGTCTACTCGTCACGTCCTATCAAGCCTCGGAAGATAGCGTATCGAACCTGGGCTATGCGCAGCCATGACAAAAAGAGCATTTCTCGCGCTGGCCTGTTCACTTTTCCTAACCATGGAAGCGTGCGCGGAAGACACGCCACTTGCCGGCAAGCATGATGCGCGAATGCGCTACCTGGCTTACCGTCCCGACGAAGTGGTGCGCCTATCGACCGCAGTGGGGGCAACGCTGGTTGTCACATTCGCGGCCAACGAGACCGTCGCAGCCGTGGCCGTTTCCAACAGCAAAGACCTGGCTGCGCTCCCGCGCGCCAACTATCTCTTTTTTAAGGCTAGCCGGATGCTCCCGCCGCAGCCGGTCATCGTGCTGGCCGAGAGTGAGTCCGGTACACGGAGATACGTCTTCAGTATTTCAACGAAAGCGATGCCAAAACTCGATGAGCAGCAACCTGACCTATATTACAGTGTGCAGTTCACCTATCCTGCTGATGAGGCTGCTGCTCAGAGAAAGGAAGCAGAAAGGCGCTCGATTCTTGGTCAGGCCCGGGCGAAAGTGCTGCAAGACGAGAGAGTTCAGGATCTGTTGAATCGGCCCGCCGCAACTGCCAGTCCGGACGAAAGCAATTTCCACTACGTCGCAAAGGGCGATCGATCGCTGGCGCCGCTGGAAGTTTTCGATAACGGCTTTACGACCGTATTTGGCTTCGCAAGCAATTCCCGCATACCCTCCCTCTACGTTATCAATCCCGACGGCAAAGAAGCCGCTGCCAATTACACGGTCAAAGGGGACTATGTTGAAGTATCCGCAGTCGCCCGGGAATGGCGTCTGAGAGATGGCAATACGGTCTTGTCCATTTTCAACAGGGCTTATGATCCTGTGGGACGAGCGCCAGTGACCGGTACAGTGACACCCGACGTGTGGCGCGTTTTGAAAGGCTCGGGCCGATGAATGAAACCGGCCCACAGTCGGGACATGATGTCCATGCATCCGGATCGATGGTCTCGGAGCCGGCCCGCCGGCATGTTTCGGGATTGCAGAAGTTGGCCGTCGCTGCTCTTGTTCTCGTCTCATCTCTATCGCTCATCTGGCTCGGAGGTCGTCCCGGCACACAAGACGATCCGTCTCAGCCAAAACCGCCAATTGTCGCCAACGCCGAGCCATTCCGCCCTGTGCCAATTGAGATTGCTCCCGAACCTCCAGCACCCGCACAGGCGGCCCAGGCGGCAGATGCTGCGCCATCCACGCCGCCCCCACCGGCGCCAGCTGATCCGCCGCCCGAGGAAACGCCAATTTTCGCCTACAGTAGCAGCAGTCAAATGCCCAATGACGGTCAGCGGAGCGAAGACAACCATAAGGATACTCCCGCGACCGCGGATGAGATTTCAAACGGTGGCGATCTGTCAGGCCGATTGAAGCCAGATATACAGGAGCCGAGCCGGGCCACACTTATGCCGCACCCTGATCTCGTGATTACTCAAGGAACGATCATTCCCTGCATTTTGCAAACGGCAGTCGACACAAATTTACCCGGCTATGTGAAGTGCGTCTTACCAAAAGACGTCCGCGGCGCCACCAACAATGTCGTGCTCTTGGATCGCGGGACGACCGTGATTGGCGAGATCCAGCGCGGTCTCCAGCAGGGGGATGCGCGTGTCTTCGTGCTGTGGACGCGCATCGAAACACCTGACCATGCCCTCGTTTCGATAGCATCGCCGGGCGCTGACGAGCTCGGCCGCTCCGGAATGCCTGGCACGGTGGACAATCACTTCTGGCAACGCTTTGGCGGAGCGATGCTCATGAGCGTCATCCAAGGCGCGTTTCAGGCGGCCGGTCAATACGCGGCCAGCTCTGGCGGAGGAAGCGGCATCAACAGCTTCCAGAGCAATGGTGGACAAGCCGTCGAGACGACACTGAGAGCGACGATCAACGTTCCGCCAACCCTGAAGAAAAACCAGGGAGATGCCGTATCCATCTTTGTGGCTCGGGACCTCGATTTCTCAGATGTATACGATCTTAGAGCGACTGCCGTGGCGCCAGCCCCCCAATATCGCAAACGCCGGAGAGACAACAATGCAATCGGAGGCTGATCCTCAATTGCGTTTGCTTCTCGAGCCCGT
The DNA here is from genome assembly GCF_055811635.1 of Mesorhizobium sp. WSM4806. NCBI lineage: Bacteria > Pseudomonadati > Pseudomonadota > Alphaproteobacteria > Hyphomicrobiales > Phyllobacteriaceae > Mesorhizobium > Mesorhizobium sp. WSM4806. Next base: position 86,429 of record NZ_JBVVQZ010000025.1, read on the forward strand.
TCTGAAATGGCTTGAGGAGCCAAGGACCGAAGAGGTCGCTATCAACCGGCCTGGGGAAGCCTTTGTCCGACAGGCCGGCGTTTTCACGAAACATCCGCTGCCGCTGTCTTATGACGATCTGGAGGACATCGCGATCCTCGCTGGAGCGCTGCGCAAGCAAGATGTCGGACCGCAAAGCCCCCTCTGTGCGACTGAGCTGCCGAACGGAGAGCGGTTGCAGATCTGTTTGCCGCCCGCCGTTCCCTCAGGAACAATAAGCCTGACGATACGGCGTCCCTCAAGTCGTGTGACTGAACTCAAGGAAGTTTCTTCTCGCTACGAACACTCGCGTTGGAATCAATGGCGGTCACGAAAAGAGCGCCAGGAGCGGCAGGACGAAACGATTCTTCAGCACTACGACCATGGTGACTTGGAGCAATTTTTGCGGGCCTGCGTCTGCGGGCGGCTCACGATGCTGCTTTGCGGACCTACTGGAAGCGGCAAAACGACAATGAGCAAGACTTTGATCGATGCTATACCCCCCCAAGAGAGGTTGATCAGTATCGAGGACACGCTCGAGCTTGCAATCCCGCACGAGAATCATGTCCGGTTACTCTATCCGAAGGACCGATCAGGCTTAGGTGCGGTGACAGCCGAGCAACTGTTGCAGGCCAGCTTGCGCATGCGCCCTGATCGAATATTGCTCGGCGAGATGCGCGATGATGCTGCTTGGGCTTACCTTAGCGAAGTCGTCTCCGGCCATGCGGGATCAATATCAACCATCCACGGGGCTGATCCGGTCCAAGGCTTCAAGAAGCTCTTTTCACTCGTCAAGAGCAGCGCGCAAGGAGCCGCTGTGGAAGACCGCACGCTTCTTGACATGCTGTCGGCTGCCGTTGACGTCATTGTCCCGTTCAGTACCCAAGGCGAAGTGTATGAGGTGGGAGAAGTATGGCTCGCCGCTGATGCCCGGCGACGGGGAGAGACAGTAGCCGACCTTCTCAACAAGCACTAAGGTTGAAACAACGTCTCGGGATCGATAAGTCGGTGATGTGACGCGTCATTTTATTCTGCTTCGATGTCTTTTGAGAGGCCTTCCCGGATTGCTTGAGGCCCGAGCGAGCCGGCGGCATCATGCCATGATCATTGTACGAATTGCATGCTCCATTGTCCTGGACGAGACCGGCTTCGCTAGCCAAAGGACGAAGGCCTGATTATCAGATGTGACCGGCATGGGGTCGATTTCACCGACGACTATGACAGGCACCGTCATGAGGGTGGGGCATACGGATTCGGCCTGTCCTCGCTCGAGGAAAGGCATTTTACCCAAGATTAGCAGGTCAGCTGCTTTCCCGCTCTCGATCCAGCCGCAAAGACTTTCGAAGGTCGCGAAGCCGACCGGCTTATAACCCAGCGCGGCGACCTTGTCCTTGTAGATCTCCAACTCTGCTGGATCGGGCTCCACGACTGCAATGATTTCTCCGTTGCCGAGTGATCCCTCGTAGGGACCGAAAGCGATGTCAGCGCTGACTGGCTCCTCCTCGGAGGCCGGTAAGTAAATATCAAAGCGCGTACCTCGGCCAACAGCCGAGGTGACGTCAAGGCATCCTGCGAGCGCGCTCACGTGCCTGTCAACCGCGGCAAGACCCAGCCCGGTCCCGCCGACGCAAGAGCGCGTGGTAAAAAAGGGCTCAAAGACATGCGGAAGTATCGAACTTGCGATTCCTGGGCCATTGTCGCTGATGGAGATGAGAACGTAATCTCCAGGTCTCAAGGTTCCCTGAGCCAGCGGCTTGGTTTGGCACACCTGGGCGCGAGAAACGCTAACCTCGACACGGCCCTCGTTCAAGACAGCCTCCGACGCGTTCTTGCACAGGTTCATGAGAATCTGCTGTATCTCGGTTGGGCTGCCCTCGACCACCGTTTGCCACTCGTTGATCTTGAAGTTCAACTGAACATCGGCACGAACTGTGACCCGCAGCAATGGCGCAAGATCCATAAGAATTTCAGAGACATTGAAAGGCACTGCCACGCGCTGTCGGTTTCGGCTGAGTGACAAAATCTGGTCAACGATCAGCTTGGCTCGGTGTCCAGCTAAGATGATTTGATCGATGTGGTTACGAAGTCTTGAGGGACGACGCACAAGACTTTGGGCAATCTCTGAGTATCCAATTATTGCTCCTAAAATATTGTTGAATTCGTGTGTGGCGCCGCTTGCGATTGTGCCGACAGTCCTCAGCCTTTCCACATGCTCCCATCGACTCACCAGAAGGTCGCATTCCGCATTTACACGTTGCATTTCAAGATGGTTGCTTAAACGCACAATAGCACTGGCAAGAACCCGGAGGTCGTCTGCTGAGGGGAGTGAGCGATCTCCTTCAAAAACAAGGATGCAAACCACAGCCTGCTGATCGGAGGCCCGGCATCCAACAATTTGACACACACCGGAAGTGCCTATGGCGGTCCGAACCATTTCCGCCGCCGGAATGACGCGAAACACTGGCCGTCCGGGGCGGACAAGTGAAACGACTTGATCAATATGCGCGACGTTCCAGACGGGTATGCACGTGTTGGCCATAAAGCACTCGGTATGCCTGCTGAGACTCGGATCCACCAGAGCAAGCGCGCATTGATCCGCATCGAAAACGCGTTGAACGAGTCTAAGCGCTGCTTCGGCGGAAAAGCGCGCCGAGGCGTTCTTTGCTTTACTATCGTTGAAGCGAGCTTCGATCTCATTCAACGCCTCTTCAAGCTCCAACCGCCTTTTCAACCGGTTCGTCCGCAGATGCTGCCTGGAGGACCGAATGATCGCAAGCAAGCAAAGGCATATGGACACCAAGCCAAAGAAAAGTCGCGTACGCTGCGCTTGCGCGTTGGCCAAGCTGTAGCCTTTCAGATGCTCTCGCTCCAGTTCGGCTGCCATGGAGAACGTGTCGAGGGATGCGATCTGATTGGCAGCTTCGTCCAACCTCCATAAAGAAGACAGGAAATTACCCAAAGCATCCGCGGCAGCTCGGGCCTGGTTCGGAGCAAATCGGTCGAGAGGCTGATCCATCTGTGATGCGAGGGTGAGCCCCGGTTCAGCCGAAAACACGATCAGCTTCGAAAGTTCAACCCTGCCCAAGGGTGCCCCCCCGAGGCGACCAATCGAGCGAGCAAGATCTGCGAGAGAGCTTTGCATAAGCTGATTTTGCTTGATCAAGGCTGAGATGGCAGCCTCTTTGTTTTCGATCGAGTTTATGAGCTGCGCGAGCAATTTGGATTGCCCGGAGCTCTCATCGGGCGAAACGTCGAGAGGGCGTTGCAAGTATTCACGATTCCTTTGCAATGCCTGTCCGGTAGAAGCAACCGAACGGTAGTCCAATGCCATATCGGTCCGAGCGCGGGCGACGTCGCGCCGGAGCAATGCATCGTTGATCTGAATCGTTCGCAGCTGGCTTAGGACCGCGTCGTTGATCTGGGGCCCCTGCGTCCCGACCAAGAGCGCAATCGAGGCAGCTAGGGCGATTACAATTGCTTTGTCGGAACTGAGCCATGTTCCCCAAGGAAACGGCGTTTGATCCGTGGTGCACGCCTTGCGAAGGTCCGACCTGAATTCCAGCTCCTTATAGGTTCGGTATGCGGCCGGATTTTGCTGGAACAGGAAAGCCACGCCTACCTCTCCCCTTATGAGGACGGTTTAACACCGTTGCCAAACTTGGTCTTGGTCCGCTTCCAGGACGAGATGAGCTCCCAAAGCCTCCGCGACGCGGAGCACATCCTCACGATCTTGGAAGCAGATGAATATAGCTCGCAGGCGGTGCTTCGACCCCTCACGGCGGCAGGGGCCTCAGCTGAGCCGTGCTCGCCGACCACATGCGGTTTGTAGCAGCTATAATCAGGTAGATGGTCCCAGCTATCTGGCTGAATCCGTGCTCATTGTCTCCACGACCGCCGATTGCCGTTCGATTGCTGATCACATGGTCGACCTCACCGGAGATCGCCTCGGCACCCGGGCCACACTGGACAAACATTCCATGCAACTACTCCGATGGCGCCCACCACGCCAAGTGACGCTTCATATTCATCATCGGACAGCCAGAAAAATCGATTGCTTCGATAAAGAACATCCACGACATGGATGCAATCACGCACAATTTGCGGTGCTGCTGAGGACGCCGGCTCGATCCGCCATATCTCGGCGTCAAATCACGCGCCGGAGAACTAGGCAACGTAGCACCACCGTGGACTAAAGATCGAGCTTATGCTGTCACGCGTTCCGTTCGATCAGGACCAAAGGCTTGCGCGCCTCTGGACGGTCCGCTGCGACTCAGACACTAATCCTTCAAGATGACCCAAACAGAACAAGAATCTTACTGAACCGAACTGATTTTGCAATGACGGTCGTTCTGAACCACTGAGGAAACTTGACGAATGCCTGGACGAAGCTTCCAGGCATTTCTCAGCCGTTCTTGCCGTGCCTCCGAAGCTCTCGATCTCGAGCGCTCATCGCAATGAGGGTAGCACAACAGGGATGCAGATGGGGCCGAGAGACATGTCCTGGACGAGTTATTCAGTGGAATTGCTAAGCGCTCTATGGAAGCCTCGCTGATCAGGCTATGAAGTCCGGCAACCAATGTCCGGGCATGATCGTCCGGAACCACATCTTGAACATCGTAAAGCCAGACACCGAGGCCTCCAGTCGGGCCTCCGACATTCAGGTTCGCTCCGTTAGAACGAGCTTTGGAATCGCAGCACGCCGCCGAGGCTGTTCCTTTTGCCGACATGAGCCGGGTTCATTCCGGAACGGTCGACGGCAGCGAACTTGGCGTAATGGGCATAATCGACTTCGGCTGTGACTGTGAAACCTGGAATGACCATATAGGCGACGTTTGCAGCCAGTCCTGAGTCCCTGAGCTGATCACCCGAGACCTGAAGGTTGAACGAAGTTTTCTCGTTTAACGTGTAAGTGGCGCCCGCCCAGAAAGCCCAATTGCCGCTCCAAATTTTGTAGATGCCGCGACCGTGAGCGGCGACCGCGTTGGTTGGGTCATCGTTGAGATTGCCAATGGAGCCGTAGCCGAACATTCCGAATAGCGACAGGTCATCTGTGACATTGACATCGACTCGGAGCTTGCCGGCCAAAGCTTCGTAGTCGCTGTCACGAGCGATTACGCCGGTGATCGCGCCCCAGCCCTGCGTCTGTTTCACGCCGAAGACGACGTGCGGAACATGGCTGTCGATAGTACCGACTACACCCGACCCTTGTTCAAGTGAAACCAGAGCCGAAAAGCCGTTATCGGCATCGAAGTAATACTGAGCCACGTTGGTATCGAAATCGCCGTACGGAACGAGTACGTTATTGAGCACGTTTCCGGCGTAGCCTGTAAACGTGTCGAAGGCCGAATCGTCCTTGCCAACTCGGAGGCCACCAAGCTGGATCCAGGCGGAAGTCAACTTGACGCCGCTGTTGAAGATATAGTTGTGAGGGCTTTCCGGACCCGGATAAGCGTTGTGGTTGCCGAAGTTCACGCGAGTTTCAGTATAGGTCTTCAGTGCGCCTAGTTCGGTCTCCTGGCGCGTCCAAGTTTTGAACGTGAAACGCGTGTTGTTTCGCCAGGTGCCCTGAGCCTCGCCAGTTCTCACATCGGAGGTTCTTATCCCGTCATACGATCGGACATCGCTGAGGCCGACGTCGTAACGGATGTAGCCGCCGATGCGCACGCAGGTCTCGGTGTCGGGGATATGGAAGTAGCCCGAACCGTAGACGTCGCAGATCTTGACGTATTCGGTCGGAGCCGGCGCGGAGACTTCGTCCGTCGCGCGAGCGACGGAAACGGAGATCAGGGCCGCAACTGAGCCGAGAAGAAGGCTGCTTACGTTCATTCTGAATCTCCAGTTCAAAGAATAAAAGGCGGACGCGTCAAAGGGCGAACCGGCGGCCTATCCCAGGACCAAAAACATGTGCATCTCGCTCCTCTTTGAGGAATGCGCGATACTAAGTTGACTAGAGGAGTTCCGGTGTGAGTAAGCCAAGTGATACTTGTACTGTGCTTTATCGCAGTTCGATTTATGGAAGAAACAACTGTGGTTGGCTACCAACTGCCCGAACGAGGTGAGATTCGACCTCCGTCCGGATCCAAGAAAGGCAAAATCGCCTATTGCCTTGCCGCGCTTCCCACAACCGTTCCTCAAATTCTTTCAGTACACCGGGGGTTCAGCATTTCTGAACCAATATTCATCTCCGTTATTTGTGGGTTGGCCGTCGGCGTTCGATGCGGAGCAGCAAGCGACGTGCCATCCTGAAGAGGTAGCTCCGCGCTGACACTTGAATTGGCCGGCGCAACTTCGTCGCGCTCCCTTCTTTTTGCTTTTTGGGGGTCAGGCTGAGCACCGAGCAGACGTTTTGGGACAGGCTCGTATGTTCGATATGTGACACTTTCGTTCGATACCGACAGCACCTGTTTGTTGTGAAGCTCGGGTCGAGACAGCATGCGGCGGCGCCGCTCGGTACGTCAGGCGGGAGCCCCGCTGCAGCACACATCTGGATCGTGCCAAGGATGGCCCGTTTCGTTTTGCAGCGGCGCAATCGTTCACACCCCCGTGCGACTCACCTAGCGCCCATTGCGGATCGGATGGATGCATGCTCACGAGAGTGTGGTTGGTTGCAGGGCCACCGCCTTGTCGATCGGTCAAACAGGCCAACTCTCGACAGATCACGGTTTAGGTCTTATATAAGCACCCTAGAACGAGTTAAGGTCGTTTGTATGAGACAAACATGCGCTCAACAGTGACAGATACATTGCCTCCCAGAGTCAAGAGGGCGCTTGGCAAGCTCGGCGCCGACATTGCGCTCGCCCGTAAGAAGCGCAGCCTGACCGTGATGATGATGGCGGAACGACTGGGTGTCGCAAAGAGCACCTATCTGAAGATCGAAAAAGGAGACCCGACTGTCGCTATGGGGGCCTACGCCATGACCTTTTTCGTTTTGGGCTTTGATGAGGCTTTGGCGCAGATCATCGACGCACATCGCGATGAGCAAGGCCTGCTCCTCGACGCCGAACGTTTGCCCAAGAGGGTAAGGGTGCGGAAGCCACCGGGTGCAATATGAGACGTTCTATTGCTGTTCACATTGGCGAAGAAGCGATGCCACTGGGTACGTTGCGCTATGATCAGCAGGGTGCGCGCGAGAGCACTGCCTTTGAATATGATGGAGGTTGGCTGAGAGCAGCGGAAGGCTTCTCGATCGAACCCGGTCTGCCACTCGTTACTGGCCCTCAATTCCATCGAAAGACCGGCGACGGATCCGTGTTCCACAACGCGATCGCCGACACGGAGCCGGACGGATGGGCCCGGCGTGTCATCCAGCGCGACCACGCCAAGCGTCGCCAAGAGGTGCGCCGGGCGGGAAATGTCGCCGAAACGCGGCCTCTGAACGCGATGGATTACCTCTTGGCAGTGGACGACATGAGCCGCATTGGTGCGCTCCGGTTGAAGGACGAAGAAGGGCGTTACCAAAGAACGACCGAGGAGGGTCGACGCACCACGCCGCCGCTCATTGAAATCGGTCAACTCCTCGCAGCCACGCACGCCGTCGAGACGAACACCGAGACGGCAACGGATCTCGCCTATTTGCGTGGACGTGGCACGTCTCTTGGGGGCCTTCGTCCGAAATGCTCTGTCGTCGACGATGACGGACGCCTCGCTATCGGTAAGTTTCCGAGCGTTGCCGATGATCGATCTGTCACAAAAGGCGAAGTGCTCGCTATGAATTTGGCCAGAAAAGCCGGCGTGGATGCTGCTGAGACACGTCTGCTCGACAGCGACGGCGCCCCTGTCGCGCTCATACGGCGTTTCGATAGGACTCCGAACGGCAATCGACTCATGTATATCTCGGCCGCCACGATGATCGGCGCAGAGTCAGGGGACGTTGGCGAGCATAGCTATACTGAACTCGTGGATGTGCTTCGTCAGCACGGCAGCCAGCCAGCAGCCAACATCGAAGAGCTTTGGCGGCGCATCGCGTTCTCGATCCTTATCACCAATGTCGATGACCACCTCCACAATCACGGCTTTCTCCATGTGCATCGCGGGCAATGGCGCCTGGCGCCTGCATTCGACATCAACCCGTTCCCTGAGCGCGTGCGAGAGCTGAAAACCTGGATATCCGAAGAAACTGGGCCCGAAGCGACTGTCGACGCACTGATGTCGGTAATCGCTTATTTCCGGATCAGGAGCGATCGAGCGAAGACGATACTCGCAGAAGTCGAAAAGGCGGTCGCGTCATGGCGGGAGGAGGGGCGGGCGCTTGGGATGACCCCCCAAGAACTCGATAGCTTCACCGACGCGTTCGAACATCGGGAACGGCAAGCCGCCCAAAGGCGCAGCAATGATCCCTGAAAGCTCGCCGTTCGCGGTTAAGATGGCGTCCTGCAAGGGCGTCAAGGCGACTGGTGCTCCGTCGCCCACCCTCACTCCATGTCCGGCGCCGAAAGGTCGAGCGCCAGCGCCGTCTTCGAACAGGCCTGGTTCCGGCTGGCCCAGCGCCAGCCGGTAGCGAGTCAGATCCTCCTCTGCCAGTCTCTGAGCCGCACAGCGCTGCTGAAGCGCACGTCGAACGTGATGCTGATCGGCTTGTGCGCAGGCGCGACCACCAGCGCTCGAAACCGATGCCCTCCTTCTTGCCGTCGCGCGCCGCATCGAAGATGGCCCAGAACGGACCGTTCCTGCCCCCGGCCTCGAGCCCCGCGGCGGCATGGGTATTCGCGAGAGAGCGCCGGACGCATAGGCTCCGCGTACTGGGATGCGGCCTTCGCGCTGCTTCAAGTCGACCGGCGCGGCAGATCCCAATGCGCGATGCGATCGCTTTCGTGATCACGTCACCTCGGAGGACGAGAAAAGATTGTCGAGGCACGGGTACGAGCTGCCTCAGTCGTTCGTTCGATCGAAAGCACTGTTTGCGGAGGACGCTCTCCATCATGCAGTGCCAGGAGACGCTGGCCGACTTCCTTGTCCGCTGCCGTGAGCCGATGATTCAGGCGAAGAAAGTCCATCCAGGTTGGCGTGCGGAATGTCTCTGTCCAAACCGAAGGCGTTTGAAGATTTCGCTGGAGTGTCCAGTTTCGCGCACCGGCACGGCTCTGAACATGGCGCCTTGCGCGCATGTAGCCCAGAAAGGTCTCGATATTCTCTTCGGCTATAAGATACTCGACCTTGACGACTATGGGGCCACTCCTCGGCTTCAACTCGAGTGCCAGCTCCGGCGGGTGAAAATCCGAACTTTCCTGATCCGCTTCTTCCCATGGACGGACCGGGAACAGTATACCCGCAGCTGCAACCAGCAACAGAGCGCCTGCGGCGCCCTCCAGAGCCCAGGCTAAGGAGTAGTCCTGTGCGACAGTACCCCAGATCCAGCTGCCGGCCGCCATACCCCCTGCGCTCAGGGCGTAGTATATCGACAGTGTGCGGCCGACGACCCACCTTGGGCTTGCCAGCTGCACCGACACGTCGATGCCGGTCCAGGTGATAAGCCAACCCGCGCCACCAAGTGCCAGCGAAATGGCCGCCACGGCGACCGAGGATGTGAGTGCAAGGGAAAGGCAACATGCTGCACAAGCAACAGAGGCGAACGATACCAGCCTGTTTTGAGACGTGATCCGCCTTAAAAAGCTATTGCTCATGCCCGCGACGAAAGCACCCATGCCGAAGCCGGCCAGCAAGATGCCGTAGACGATTGGGCCGCTTTTCAGCTGATCCCGGACGACTAGTGGGAGTAGCGCAAGTATGGAGATGCTTGCCAGCCCGAAAAAGGTTGCACGGGCAATCGCTGCCCTGATCTCCAAGGACAATACCGTGAAGCGCACTCCGTCATGAATTGCCATCGTCATTCGCTCACGAGGGAGAGGCGAAGTGCGAACCTTCCATTTGGTACGCCATATCGCGCCGAGAGGGACCAGATCGCTCAGCGCGGCCAGGGCGAAAGCGGCGAGCGGCCCAAAGAAGGCCAGCATCGTCCCACCCAAAGCGGGTCCTATGCTGCGTATGATGTTATATCCGACAGACATCAGCGTCACTGCGGCCGGAATGTCGCGCTTGTCCAAGATATCGCCGACCGAGGCATGCCAGGCCGGATCATTCAGAGCGAAGCCGCAGCCAGCCAGAAAGCCCAATCCAAGTAGGAGCCAGGGATCGACAAATCCCAGGCCCACCGAAATCATCAGCGTCGTCGATGCCAAGGCTATCAGGAAGTGCCCCGCAAACATCACCCATCGGCGGCTGAAGTTGTCGGCGATGGCTCCGGCAAGAATTGAGAGGAAGAATACCGGCAATGTGGATGCGGCCTGCACGAGTGCAACCATCAGATCCGAAGCGGAAATCGTGGCCATCAGCCAACTGATGGCCACCGTTTGCACGAGCCACCCGAGGCTGGATATTTGTGTGGCCGTCCAGATCGAGCGAAACACCGGGTTCCGAAATGGAGCCAGCGTTGTTGAGACAGGCAGATGAGCATTTTTTTCGGACTGCATGACGGTTGATGCCTTCGAGGGGCCGGTTATTCAATTCACGGCTGCCACTACTGCCGTTACGATGTTGGCCAATAAGGGCCGACATATCGAGGATGACTTCATCGCAATGAGGAGTTGGATACCTCCGCTCTCTAGACTGGCGCAAACCACTCCTCGCCCAGCAAGCTAGCCTTGCCGATCGTCCTGCTCGAGAAAATCGTCTGCAGGGTTTTCGCTCTCGCGTCACCGAACCAGCGCCCATGCAGCTTGCCGGCGACTATTTTTTTCGCATTGGGCCCGTTTTGCTAGTGTCATTCGTGACAAATCCTGTGCATGGCCGTCGTACCGCTAAATTCCGAGGATGAGGGCGCCTCCGGTGAGACCGGCACCCGCCGCCGCAAGGAGAACCTTTTCGCCCGGCCGAAACGGCTGCGCCCGATGCGAAAGCGAGAGCGAGAGCGGGATGGTCGCGGCGGAAGAGTTGCCGTACTCGGCGATCGTCTTGACGATTGCTTCATCGGCGATTCCGAGGTTCCTCCCGACCACATCGAAAATGCGGGCATTGGCCTGGTGTGGCACGAACCTGTCGATGTCTTGCGACCGCATTCGGGCAGCAGAGAGCGCGTCCTGCGAGCAGCGAGACATCATCTCCACGGCCTTGGCGAACACTTCGCGGCCGTTGGCGATCGTCATGCGGGTCTGCTCGAGGTCCATGCCGCCGTGGAACGGTGTGTTGCTTCCTCCGGCGGGAATCTGGATCAGGCCGTAGCGCGAGCCGTCCGAAGCCAACGCGGCGCCGAGAATGCCCCGATCCGGCTCTTCGCACGGACCAACCACCACGGCGCCGGCGGCATCGGCAAACAGCACCGCGCTTGCGCGCTCGACTGGATTGATGCGGCGACTGAGGATGTTGGCGGCGATGACCAGGCTCGCTTTGCCATGGAGGCGGGTGAATCCGTCCGCAAACATCAGGGCATAGATGAAGCCGGCGCAGGCGCCTGTGAGATCAATCGCACCGGCGCGGCCTAAGCCCAGGCGATGTGCTACCAGCGGGGCGCTGGGCGGCAGAAGGTGATCGGGCGTCGAGGTGGCGAGTAATAGCAGGCCGATGTCGCCACGGTCGAGGCCGGAATTCGCCAGTGCCATGTCGCCGGCGTGCGCGGCAAGGCCCGACAGCGTATCCTGGTCGGTTGCCCAGAAGCGCGAGCGAATTCCGGTGCGCCGCTCGATCCAGCCGGGTTCGAGTCCAAGACGGGTCTCGATTTCCTGGTTCTCCACCTTTCGGGCCGGCGCATGATCTCCAAACCCGAGAAAGCGCGACGATCTGCTCATGCGCTCGGACCGAAGCGTTCGCCGGCCTCTTCGAAGGCGTCATACAATCCGTCGAGTTCCTCTCCGGTGATGCAATAGGGCGGCAGAACATAGAGCACATTACCGAGCGGGCGCACGAGCAGGCCGCGCTCGAGGAAGAAAGCGCGCAGCTTTGGTCCGATCTCGGCCAGATAGCCGGCCGAGCCGGCGCGCAGATCGAGAGCTGCGATCGTGCCGGTCGCCCGGCAATCTGTGAAGTTGGCATTGTTGCGAAAGCGTCGAAGCCCGAGGGCCTGCCCGGCGCTCAAGGCCGCAATCCGCTCGGCCACCGGCTCGTCCCGCCAGATCTCGACATTGGCGAGTGCTGCCGCGCAAGCGATCGGATTGGCGGTGTAGGAGCTCGAGTGGAAAAAGGTCTTCTGCCGATCTTCGGAGTAATGGGCCTGGAAGATGGCATCGGTCGCGAGTGTGGCCGCCAGTGGGATCGCGCCGCCGCTCAAGCCCTTCGAGGTGCATAGTATGTCCGGAGAGATCAGCGCCTGCTCGCAGGCGAACGTGCTTCCGGTGCGCCCCCAGCCGGTCATCACCTCGTCGGCGATCAGCAGCGTGCCGGAGGCCTCAGTGATCTTTTTCAATTCGGCCAGGACCCAGGCCGGATACATCAGCATGCCGCCGGCGCCGAGCACGAGCGGCTCTACGATCAGGGCGGCGGCTCGTCGGTCGCGGCTGACGGCCTCGAACCGATCCAGCGTCTCCTGCTCGCGCCCCGCGGCCGGGAAGGGGATGGTGTCGACGTCGAACAGCAAGGGCTCATAGGCGGCGTTGAACACGCCACGGGCGCCGACGCTCATCGTGCCGATGGTGTCGCCATGATAGCTGTGCTCCATGACGGCGATGCGCGAACGCGGCGCGCCGATGTTGCGGTAATAGCCGAGCGCCATCTTCAGCGCGACTTCGACGGACGTGGATCCGCTGTCGGAATAGAAGACCCAGTCGAGGCCTGCCGGCACTATTTCGATCAGGGCGGAGGCCAATTGCTCTGCCGGCTGATGGGTGATACCGGCGAAGATCACCTGGTCGAGCATCTCAGTCGCATTCCGGATTGCTTCCATGATCCGTGGATGGCGGTGTCCGTGGGTGACCACCCACCAGGAGGAGATTGCATCGAGGATATGCCTTCCGTCATTCGTCTCTAGCCAAGCCCCTTCCGTGCGGACAACGGACGGCATGGCCGGCTCGATCGCGTGCTGGGTGAATGGATGCCAGACCGGCGACCGCGACATCATTCGCCTCCGGCAATCTTGGCGAGGTCGAAGCCGGCAAACATCGCCTTCCGCAGAGTTTCGCGCGTCAACGGAACGAGGTGTGGCAGCCTGCCGAGCTGACGCACCGCGCCGAATTCAGTGATTGTCCTTTGCGTATCGGCTACCTCTTCGCCGATGAAGGCGATGCCGATCAGCGGGATGGAGCGAGCCCGCAGGGCTTCGATCGACAGCAGAGTGTGGTTGATCGTGCCGAGCGCGGTGCGGGCGCACAGAATGACCGGCAGCCGCCATTCAGCGAAGATGTCAATAAATCTTGTCTGTCGGTTGATCGGCACCATCAGTCCGCCAGCGCCTTCGATGACGAGCGGTGTCGGCAGGACCGGAAATGCAAGATCGGCAGCCTCAATCGAGACGCCGTCAATTTCGGCTGAACGATGCGGCGACAGCGGGCTCTTCAAGCGGTGAGCTTCCGGCAGCACGCGCCCTGACGGCAGGCCGGCGAGCCGTTCAACCGCCTCACTGTCGGTCTCCTCATCGAGACCCGATTGCACCGGCTTCCAGTAAAAGCCGTCGAGCAGCCCGGCGAGCCCAGCCGAAAACACGGTCTTCCCTATTCCGGTGTCTGTTCCGGTGACGACGATACGCGTGGTCATGCCGTGCCCAACACCTCGACGAGCGTCTCGACCATGGCCGAAATGTCAGCCTTGCCGACATTGAGCGTCAGCGAAATGCGCAGCCGCGAGGTACCCTCCGGCACTGTCGGCGGACGAATGCCTCGTATGTCAAAGCCGCGAGCCTGCAGAGCCGCCGCGATCGCCATGGTGCGCGTCACCTCCCCAATGACAAGTGGCTGGATCTGCGAGCCGCTCCGCGCCACGCCACAGCGCTCGGCCAGTTGGCGGCCCGCGAAGGCAACGTGCTCATGCAGCTGAACGCGGCGCATCGGCTCGTCGACCAGGATTGCGAGCGCTTCGCGCGCCGCCACCGCCATTAGCGGCGATGGCGCGGTGGCGTAGATAAAGGGCCGGCAGCGGTTGACAATATAGTCGCACAGCACTCCCGGCCCAGTGACGAGTGCGCCGGATGCGCCGAGCGCCTTGCCGCATGTGTGGAGCGCGACAATGTTGTCGCGGCCCTCGAAAGCGGCGGCCATCCCCCGGCCGTCCGGTCCCCAGACGCCCGTGGCATGCGCCTCGTCAACCACTATGAATGCCTCGTACCGATCGGCAAGCGCGACCAGGCTTTCCATCGGCGCGCAGTCGCCGTCCATGCTGTACAGGCTTTCGACCCCGATCCAGACATGCCCCATGCCACCTTCGGCGCGCCAGCGCCTGATCGCGTCCTCAAAAGCATCTATGTCGTTGTGCGTGGCCGGCCTGAACTCAGCGCGTCCAGCCCGCGCCCCTTCATGCATGCTGGCATGCGCGAGTTCGTCGAGGATCAGCAGGTCACCCTTCTGCGGCAGGGCGCTCAGCAGGGCGAAGTTGGCGATGTAGCCGCTGCCGAAGAACAGCGCCTGTTCGGCCCCGAAGAACGCGGCCGCATCTGCCTCCAACGCCTCATGCTCCGGCGCGTTGCCGCGCAGGAGCCGCGATCCGGTAGCGCCGACCGGGGTGCCCCCCTCGATTGCCGCCGCGACTGCATCGCCAAGTCTCTTCGAGGCAGCAAGCCCGAGATAATCGTTGGACGAGAAGTCGAGCCCGGCGCGCGGCGCCAGTGTCCGCAGCCGGCCCTTGCGTGCCAGACCCTGCAAGGTTGCTTCATAGCGGGCAAGCGGCGGCTCGTTCATCTTGCCTCGCGTGGCATCGGCTCAATGCCGAGACGCCTGAATAGACGATTATCCTTGTCCTCGCCGGGATTGTCCGCCGTCAGCAGCATGTCGCCGACAAAGATCGAATTGGCGCCGGCAAAGAAGCACAGCGCCTGCGTTTCATCGCTCATCGCCGTCCTGCCGGCGGAGAGCCTTACATAGGACTTCGGCATCATTATGCGGGCGAGCGCAATGGTACGGACGAATTCGATCGGATCGATGGGCTCGGCCTCCGCAAGCGGCGTGCCTTCGATGGGGATAAGCATGTTGATCGGCACGCTTTCCGGCGGCTCGGGCAGGTTCGCGAGTGTGACCAGCATGTCGATGCGATCGGCCTTTTCCTCTCCCATCCCGACAATGCCGCCGCAGCAGACCTTCATGCCAACCTCGCGCACATGCCCAAGTGTTTCCAGCCGGTCGGCAAAGGTCCTGGTTGAAACAACCTCGCCGTAATAGCGCTCGGACGTGTCGATGTTGTGGTTGTAGTAGTCGAGACCGGCCGCCTTCAGGCGCTGCGCCTGACTGAGGTCCAGCATTCCAAGCGTCATGCAGGTCTCCATGCCGAGCGCCTTCACGCCCTCGATCATGGCGACCACGGAGCCCATGTCGCGTTCCTTCGGACTGCGCCATGCGGCGCCCATGCAATAGCGGGTGGCGCCGGCGTCCCGCGCCTTGATCGCTTCGGCAATGACACGCTCCACCTCCATCAGCTTGGATGCCTTCAGGTCGGTTTTGTTATGCGTAGACTGGCTGCAATAGCCGCAATCCTCCGGGCATCCGCCGGTCTTGATGCTGAGCAGCCGCGACAGCTGCACCCGGTTGCGATCGAAGTTCTGGCGGTGGATTGTCTGAGCCAGGAAGAGCAGGTCATTGAACGGCATCCCGTGGATAGCCTCGGCCTCTTTGCGGTTCCATCGGCATAGTGCCCCCTCGATCGATTGCATGGCTTGCTTCACGTCGCACTCCGAGTTCGTTCCAATCGTCGTCGTCAAAAGCTTTGTCGCTGGTCCGACAGCACGTGCAGGAGTCTGTCGACCCTCCTCGGGTTCGCTACGATCGTCGATCAGCCCGATGAGCCTGAACCAGTTGAAGGGTGCGCCGCACAAAGATGCAGGCTCGCATGGAGCAGCTCCTGCGTCGGCGCGCTCCAGCGGAGGGGGGAATGCTTTTCATTCCATCTCCATCAGTTCAAGCGCGCGCCGATGCGCCGGCATATCCAGGCCGATGTCGAGGATAGGCGCGCTGTGTGTCAGCCATCCGACTGAGATGAGGTCGACCCCCGTCGCAGCAATCGACGGAGCCATTTTCGGCGTCACCCGACCGGAAGCCTCGGTGATGGCGCGGCCACCGACGATTGCCACGGCGCGTGCAAGGTCCTCAACCGACATATTGTCGAGCAGCACTGCGTCGACTCCCAGCGTGAGC
Organism: Mesorhizobium sp. WSM4806; assembly: GCF_055811635.1. Taxonomy (NCBI): domain Bacteria; kingdom Pseudomonadati; phylum Pseudomonadota; class Alphaproteobacteria; order Hyphomicrobiales; family Phyllobacteriaceae; genus Mesorhizobium; species Mesorhizobium sp. WSM4806. The sequence continues at coordinate 102,703 of NZ_JBVVQZ010000025.1, forward strand.
GCTGTATCGAGCTGCTCAAGGGTCTCGACCTCGACCTCGATCTTCACCATGTGGCCCGCGGTGGCGCGCGCCCGCTCTATTGCCGTGCGAATATCGCCGGCGATCGCGATGTGGTTGTCCTTGATCAGCACGGCGTCGTCGAGCCCGAAGCGGTGATTGGCGCCGCCGCCGACGCGTACCGCATATTTCTCCAGCGCGCGCAGGCCGGGCGTCGTCTTTCGCGTGCACACGATCTTCGCCTTGTGGCCACGCACGGCCTCGACCATCGTCGCTGTGGCAGTGGCGATGCCGCTCAGGCGGCACAGAAAATTGAGCGCCGTGCGCTCGGCCGTGAGCAGGCCTCGCGCCGGTCCGCACAACTTGGCGATAGTCTCGCCCGCCGCGACATCGCTGCCGTCAGCTCGCCAGATGTGCATGTCGATCGCAGGCTCGACGAGCATGAAGGCGAAGGCGGCCAGATCGAGACCGGCAACGATGCCCATCTGTCGCGACTTGAGCACCAAGGTGGCCGTGCGATCACGCGGGATCACGGCGTCGCTGGTCAGATCACCGCATCTGCCCAGGTCTTCGAGAAGAGCACCGCGCACGATCGGCTCGATCAGGGTTGAGGGAAGGGGTGAGAACGAATTCATGTCAGGGTGCTCCGTATCGGCGCCCGCCAGCTGAGTGCGACTGCGGTCTGTATTGCGCTGCGCAGTGTCAGCCGTGACTGGCGCGCATCTGCATCGCGTCCGGGGAAATCGGAACGACAGTGCGAGCCGCGGCTCTCTTCGCGCCGCAGGGCCGCAATGGCGATCATCAGCGCGACCAAGGCGGGGCCGGAGGCAGCGCTGTCGTGAGCTGCGATCGGCAACAGGGTCGCCACCCCGTCGCGTAGCGTCTCGCTATCGCGTATGATGCCGAGCGCGGCCGAGACGATTGGGCGGATGCCGGAGGCGTCTGGCCGTCGAGGCACGAATGCGGAACACACGCGCGGACGCCGGGTGTGTGATACGTCGGCGACGCTTTCAGCAACCCAGCTCGCTGTGACCGCCGCTTCGATAAGCGAGTTGCTGGCGAGTCGGTTCGCGCCGTGCAGACCGGTGCATGCGACCTCGCCACATGCCCACAATCCCTCGATGGAACTGCGGCCGGCAGCGTCTACAGCAACACCGCCCATGTGATAATGTGCCGCCGGGCGCACCGGGATCGGGTCGGTCGCGGGATCGATGCCGGCCTGGCGGCACAAATCGGCGATCGCCGGAAAGCGCTTGCCAAATCTGAGGCCGAGACATTGCCTTGCGTCCAGGAACACACGGCGTCCGGCAGCGAGCTGGTGCCAAACCGCGCGCGCAACCACGTCGCGAGGCGCAAGCTCGCCCCCGGGGGTTTCAGCGAGGAAACGCTCTCCTTGCTCGTCGATGAGCACAGCACCCTCGCCGCGCACCGCTTCGCTCACCAGCGGCATCGGCCGCCGCGCACCCTCGAGGGCGGTCGGGTGGAACTGCACGAATTCCAGGTCGGCGAACTCCGCCCCGGCACAGGCGGCCAGCGCGAGCCCCTGTCCACATGAGCCAGGCGGGTTTGTCGTATCGCTAAACAAGCCGCCGATGCCGCCGGTCGCCAAGACCGCGCGGCGCGTTGGCAAGGCGATTGCGCCCGTGCACCCGGCCGCGACCACGGCGATAATCGCCCCGTCTTCCACGACAAGCCGGCGGGCCTCCACGTTTTCCAGGATAGTGATGGAGGATGTGCGCCGTGCCGCGGCGATCAGCGCGCGGACCAGCTCGCGACCGGTGGCATCGCCCGCCGCATGCACGATCCGCCGCTGCGAGTGCGCGGCCTCAAGCCCGAGCCGCAACGCGCCGTCAGCGCGTCGGTCAAATGCGACACCGAAGCGCTCTAGAGTCCTGATCGCTTCAGGTGCAGCTCGGACCGTTCGCCGCACCGTCGTCACGTCGCAGAGACCGTCGCCGGCCGCGACGGTGTCACAAAGATGAAGTTCGGGACTGTCCTCGCCGCCGACGCTTGCCGCAAGACCGCCTTGGGCGAGCTCGCTGCAGGCTCCGGTTCCCAGCCCCGCATTGGACAGAAGCACAACCGGTTCCGGCGCCAGATGAAGCGCCGTCATCAGGCCTGCCACACCGGCGCCGATGATGACCGGCGCCCCGCCGATGTCATGAACGTCGAGGCTCATATGGAAAGCATACGCTCGACCGAACGGCGCGCGCGCCCTGCAATCCCGGGATCGATCCGAACCTCATGCCGGTTCTCCTCGAGTGCGACGCGAATGTTAGCCAGCGTGATGCGCTTCATGTGCGGACAGAGATTGCAGGGGCGGACGAACTCGACGTCGGGATTCGCGATCGCGACATTGTCGCTCATCGAACATTCCGTCATCAACACTACGCGGGGTGGTTTTTCCCGCTCGACAAAATCCGACATGGCCGCGGTGGAACCCGAAAAATCCGCCTCTGTGACAACGTCCGGGGGGCATTCGGGATGGGCCAGCACGATCACACCCGGATGTGCGGCGCGCAGTTCGCGAATATCGGCCGGGGTGAAGCGCTCATGCACCTCGCAACGACCCTTCCAGGCGATGATCCCGACCTTCGTCTCGGCGGCGACGTTCTTGGCGAGATATTCGTCGGGCAGCATGATCACACGCGGCGCGCCGAGCGATTCCACCACCGCCTTTGCGTTGCCCGAGGTGCAGCAGATGTCGGACTCGGCTTTCACAGCGGCGGAGGTGTTGACATAGGTGACAATGGGCACGCCGGGATAACTCTGTCGCATCAGCCGCACGTCTTGTGCCGTGATCGAATCGGCCAGCGAGCAACCAGCGCCGAGGTCGGGGATAAGCACGGTCTTGTTCGGATTAAGCAGCTTGGCCGTCTCGGCCATGAAATGCACGCCGGCAACCACGATGATTTGCGCCTCGACCGTAGCCGCCTTGCGGGCCAGTGCGAGGCTGTCGCCGACAATGTCGGCTACGCAATGGAAAATCTCCGGCGTTTGGTAGTTGTGCGCAAGGATGACCGCATTGCGATCGCGCTTCAGCGCAAGGATGGCTTCGATATCGTCCACGAAAGACGGCCATTCAATCGGCGGGATCACGCGCCGGACGCGCTCGTAGAGGAACGCGGCCGTAGGCAGCACGGCGCTCATTGATGCCCCCGCTTATACTCTAGTTGAAGATAACCGGTATATACTTGCCGTGAGTATAAGGGATGTCAACCCCGCGCCAGCGGCAATTTTGTCCCGGCGATGGCCCTTTCGTCGAGAACGGCGTGGCGGAAGCGGTAGAGCTTCGCCGGCCGACCACCGGTCTCCGCAGTTGTCTCACCGGTCTCCTCGACCAGTTCCTGTTGCTCGATCAGGCGGCGAAAGTTGGGCTTGTGGATGAGCCTGCCGGCGAGCGCCTCCACGGTTCGCTGCAGCTGCAGTAGCGTAAAGGTCGGTCGCATAAGCTCAAAGACGACGGGCCGGTATTTGATCTTGGAGCGCAGCCGCGCAATGCCCGTTGCCACGATACGGCGATGATCAGCGACCATAGGTTTGCTCGGCACCAGGGGAAGCGGCGTCTCCCGTCCGCTTCCGGCCTCTTGGACCAGGCCTGCTTCATAAAGTAACTCATATCGCTGAAGCACGAGCTCCTCGTTCCAATAACGGTCGTCGAAGCCAAAGGCGATCGCCGCCCGCTGCCGGCGTTCGCGTCGCGTGGCCGCGTCGCTGGCTCCGTCTGCCCAACCGATCAAGCGCGGTCGCACAACATCCAGCACCACCGGCGGGGTGCCGGAGCGGTGGTCCTCCCATGGAAAATAGTCGTACCAGCTTTGCCAGCCGCACTTGGATGAGCCCGCTGCCTGTTCTTTGCTGGTCAAAGCGAGATAGCTGATGGAGATGACGCGTTGCTGGCGTTCGACGCCGATTCGGTCCCGATCGGCGAAGGTGTAAAGCTGCTCGATGTACCCCAAGGGCTGGCCGGTCTGCTGCTCGACCCACCCCCTCAAACCGGATTGCGGCGACCGGTGCTCAAGCGCAAAAGGTCCGGACGGCAGGGTGTCAGCCTCCCCGATGGTTAGGAGACAGGGGTCACTTTCATTTACGGCCACGACGACGGCGATCAGGTCCACTTTGACTTGGTCCGCCTTGCCGGCTTTGTCTTTCCTGGTTCCTGTTGCCTGATCGTCCATGTTCGTGAAAGTGGTTGACCCGTGCCCGGGAGCCTTAATCGATTTAATGTAAGCGAGGCTGTCCGCACGTCAACACCGCACAGCTGCATCCCCATTTTTAGCTCTTCGCACTTGCACAAAAATGTGCCAAACGCGACACCTGCGGCGGGTAACGCTAGGGAAGGAGGGATGGGTTGAGCGCAGCTGGTGATCCAAAGGGAATTGCACCGCCGGATGTTCGGATGGGGAAAGGCCAGACTCCACTCGTCTGCCTGACGGCATATACCACGCCGATCGCCAGGTTGGCCGATCGACACTGCGACATCGTTCTCGTCGGCGACAGCGTCGGCATGGTCCTGCACGGCCTCTCGTCGACGCTGGGCGTCACTCTCGACATGATGATCATGCACGGCCAGGCGGTGCGCCGCGGTCTGGTGCGAGCATTGATGGTCGTAGACCTGCCATTCGGTTCCTATGAAGAAAGCCCCGAGCAGGCCTTCCGCAACGCTGCGCGCCTGATGGCGGAGACCGGTTGTGCAGCGGTGAAGCTCGAGGGGGGCCAGACCATGGCCGAGACGATCCGCTTCCTCGCCGCGCGCGGCGTGCCTGTCATGGCCCATGTCGGCTTGACGCCGCAGGCGGTCAATACTCTCGGCGGCTACCGCGTCCAGGGGCGGGGAGACGATGCCGAGCGCATCAGGCGCGACGCCGGTGCGGTCACGGAGGCCGGCGCTTTCTCTGTGGTGCTGGAGAAAGTGCCCGAGCCGCTTGCAAGGCGCATCACTGCGGAGATCGCCGTCCCCACGATCGGCATCGGTGCCTCGCTCGCCTGCGACGGCCAGATTCTGGTCAGCGACGATATGCTCGGGCTTTTCAGCTCTTTCCGGCCGAAATTCGTCAAGCGCTACGCCGAACTAGGCAACCAGGCCGATGCGGCGATAGCGGCTTACGCCGCAGACGTGAGGGAACGGCGCTTTCCGGCGGCCGAACATCTCTACGCCAACGAGACGGAGGCCGGAGGCGTCACATGAGCGTGCCGATCGTTCGAACCGTTGCCGAGCTCCGCGCTGTTGCCGCGGGATGGCGTCGCTCAGGCACCCGTATCGCCGTTGTGCCGACCATGGGAGCCTTGCACGAAGGCCATCTGAGCCTCGTGCGTGCCGCGCTTCAGAAGGCCGAGCGGGTAGTCGTGACGCTGTTCGTCAATCCCAAGCAGTTCAACAGTGCCGCCGACCTTGCCGCCTATCCCCGGACGGAAAACGAAGATGCTGCCAAGCTCGTGCCGACAGGCGCACATCTGCTCTATGTGCCGGATGCAGACGAGATGTACCCAGCGGGCTTCGCCACGGCCGTTTCGGTGTCCACTCTCAGCGAGGGCCTGTGCGGCGCCTTCCGGCCCGGCCATTTCGATGGCGTGGCGACGGTCGTGGCCAAGCTCTTCCTGCAGACCGGCGCTGACTTCGCCTTCTTTGGCGAAAAAGATTTCCAGCAGCTTCAGCTTGTCAGGCGCTTGGTCCGGGACCTTGACCTCCCGATCACCGTGCTCGCATGTCCGACAGTCCGCGAAGCCGATGGTCTTGCCCTATCGTCGCGCAATAGCCGGCTCTCGCCAGCAGAACGCGCCATTGCCCCAAAGCTGGCTTCGGTCTTGCTCGACACGGCTGAGCGGCTTGCGCGTGGCTCTCCTGTCCTGCCCATGCTTGATGAAGCGCGTGCAACAATTCTGGCGACAGGCTTTCGCGAGGTCGAGTACCTGGAACTTCGCGGCGAAACAGACCTGCAGCCGCTAGCAAGGCTTGACCGTTGCTTATCGCGGCTTGGCTCGGCGACACACGGCTCATCGATAACGTCTCAACATCCCCGGTTGGTATGCGGCCAGGTGCGCGGCGTTCGCTTCACGGGGAAGCAACAAAGTAATGCCGGCGATGATGGCGACCAAATCGTCCGCGTCGCATCGATGCGGGGTCATTTAAACCCAGGTTTCCGCCTGGCGTCGAGCAACATTCGAGGAGGTGGCGCAAAGGGGCTGATGTATCGCGTATTCGAAAACTTCGTCGAGCAACTCTCTGCAAGCGTCGATGCGGTCGACCTCCATGAGGCGATTGCGTCCGCCGCAGCCGGCTTCGACTTTCCGCTCTTCGCCTATTTCAGTTACCCGTCGGCCTCCGGCCAGAGGCCGCGATTGATTTCAAATTATCCTTCATCCTGGACATCGCACTATCTGCAACTGCGCTACCACAGCCATGATCCGGTGATCCTGCGCGGGCTGCAAGGCTGGGATACTTTTGATTGGGGCGTGGATCGACCCCGCCAGTGTCTGCCCGCCTCGCAGCAAGAGATCCTGGAAAAAGCAGCTCACTTTGGCATTCGCGGCGGATTGACCATGTCCATGCATGACCGTCGCGGCCGGTTTGCGGCGCTGACCTTCGCTTCCGACCAGTCCCGTCCGCCTCTCTTGCGGTCACTCACTCGCTACGAAAAAGCATTGCAGCTGGTCGCAATCAACTTTCATATACATGCCCGGCGCCAGCTCGCCGAAGATTGCGTGGTGGATGGCATAACGCTGACCCCGCGGGAGTTCGAATCCCTGAAATGGGCGGCGCGCGGTAAGTCCGCCTGGGATATCAGCCAGATCCTCGGCGTCTCGAAACGCACCGTGACCTTCCATTTGGAAAACGCCAAGGCAAAGCTTGGCGTGCGAACCATAAACCAGGGCATAGCACGGCTAACTGCGTCCCGTCAGTGGAGATCCTGACTCCTTTTGTTGGAAAGCTGTAAAGGTCTACAGGCTGCATCAATGTCGGCTTTGCTCTTCGATAGCGGGAACACATCCTGCACGGAGGCGACAGATGATGCAGCTGATAACACCTGAGCTCTATGGCGAGTTTCCAAACGAGCTCAATGAAATGCACGGGCTCAGGCATCGGGTCTTCAAGGAAAGGCTGGATTGGGAAGTTCAGACCGAAGGCGATATGGAAACAGACGCATTTGACAGCCTGAACCCCGTCTATCTGCTTCTCAAGGGATCCGACTGGCGAATTTGCGGTTGCGTCCGTCTTTTACCGACTACCGGACCGACAATGTTGCGCGACACCTTTCCGATGCTGCTGGGTGAGACTGCGGCGCCCGCGAGTGCCCGCATTTGGGAGAGCAGTCGTTTCGCACTCGATCTCCCTCCATCAGCGCCTAAGTCTGGCGGACTGGCGCAAGCAACGTACGAGCTCTTCGCCGGCATGATCGAATTCGGCTTGGCGAACAATCTCACTCGGATTGTGACAGTGACCGATACGCGCATGGAACGGATCCTGCGTCTCGCAACGTGGCCGTTGTCGCGCATCGGACAGCCGAAGCCGGTTGGTAACACGGAGGCGGTCGCCGGTTTTCTCGAGATTTCCCACGCTAGCCTCAAGCGCATCCGCTGGAGGGGACGTCTGAACGGACCTGTATTATGGCAACCGGTTCTCGGCCTGTCGGCGTAGCGCTTAACGATGCTCAGCCTGACCAATGCTCCCGCCCGCGTGCGCTACGTACGGTTGATATGCTGGCCGGACGGCGTAGTGCGAAGCTTACGACTATTCCGGTCGATTCCCCCGCACGACCTGGCCCGGGAAGTTTTTAGGTGCAATCCGCAGTTCCAGCGTTGCCACGCCAAATGGCGCGCCCCGCCGCAGACACCCGAGTTTTTGGACACTGTAAAAGCCCGGATTTCTTTACGCCGCAAAAAAGCAGCAACTCCGGAATCGTTCACAAGCAGCCAAGGCCTGCACCGCTGGACGATTGCTCCTCTCAGCGGTGCCTTCTGGTACCAAAAAAGCCCCGGCGCTGGGTCGATGCGCCGGGGCTTTGGGCACGTACGAGCTACACCAACATGTCCGCTTCTGAACGTGCGCTAATAAAGTGAATGAATGGTGAATCGCGCAATAGCTCGGCGAACGGGGTTCGTATTCATGCTCCCACGTAAGAAGTGTTGCTGGCATGGATCAACGCTGCCGTAGGCCTAAGAGCCAAAGGTCGTGTCCCACCGCGTGGTGTAGGTCGGCGATAGCGAAGCCGCTCGCGAGCGCCCTCAACAGCGCTGTAGCGAGC
>NZ_JBVVQZ010000026.1:0-88909 GCF_055811635.1 Mesorhizobium sp. WSM4806
TCATCCAGCCGCGCCGTCGCCTCGCTCACCGTCGAGGCCGAGAAGGAATGGCCGCACAGTTCCTCGGTGATCGCCTTGACCTTGCGCGTCGACACGCCTTGCACGTACATCTCGACCAGCGCCGATACCAGTGCCTTCTCCGAGCGCTGATAACGCTCGAACAATTCCGTCGAGAACCGGCCGGTCCGATCCTGCGGAACCCGAAGTTCCAGGACCCCAACCCGCGTCACAAGCTTGCGCTCGTAATAGCCGGACCGGTACCCAACCCGCTCCGTCGTCCGCTCGCCTTTCTCGGCCCCGATCGCCTCCGTCATCTCGGCTTCCAAAGTCTCCTGCACCACAGTCTGCAAAACTCTGCGGAAGCCGTCCTCATCCGACAACAGCAACGCTTTCAACTCGCCTCTGCTCAGTCTAACGTCTCGCTTGGTCATGGCACTCCCTTCCACGGGAATCGGTGATCGCAACGTCACCAGCGTGCCATGGCCGCCTCTCGCCTCAGAGCAAGGGCTGTTCTCTCTCCAAAGCTTTTTGCAGAACCTTCAGGACACTATCCGCGCTTGCGTAGCGCTCTGCCAACGCATCGTTCTTCTGCCGCTTCACAAACGGCTTAACGTAGGCGGGTGGGATCAGCCGCACGTCATGGCCCAGCGCCATCAGTTCACGGCCCCAATGATGTGCACCGCCGCAGGCTTCCAGAGCCGCGGTGCAAGCCGGTTGCGCAGCGAAGAAGTCGAGCACCTTCGCCCGGCTCAGCCGCTTCGAGAAAACGCCTCGACCGCATGAATCCTAACCATGCGCATTGGAACACATTCTTGGCGATATCCAGACCGATCGTGGTAACCTCAGGCACGGACGCCTCCCTTCGAATAATTGCAACTCCATTCTGGCACAGCAATGCCGTCGGGGAGCGTCCACATGGGTAATCGCGGGAGCGAGTCGCCCAGAGAACCAATCATATCCTTGGAGGGAGGCTGTTCCCCGATAGAATGGAAATACGGGCTCACGACCTGACGCCGGCCCAAGCATCTGATGGAGAACAGCCATGGAAGAATATATCGGTCTCAACGTGTCGATGAAAGAGACAGCGGTGTCGATCCGACGTGAAGGCAAGCGCCTCTGGCGCGGGAAGTGCGCCTCTGATCCGAAGATCATTGCCGAGCTTATCCGTAAGCGGGCCAGGCGGCCCAACGCGTGGTGTTCTACATTGGCCCCCTTTCCGTCTGGTTCTGTCACGCGCTACGTGCGGAAAGGCTGCCAGCGATCTGCATCGATGCTCGCCATGCCAAGGCTGCGCTCGATATGGCGCCGAATAAGACCGACGCGAACACGCAAGCGCTCGAGGGCCGGCCGCACCGGAGTGGCTCCGCTGTAGCCCTCGTCGGTGAAGCCCTCATCCGGCATGATGCGGCCAGCATTGATCGTCTTTACGTGCATTCGCCCGACCGGCTGGCCCGGCACTACGCCTATCAGATGCTGTTGATGGAAGAGATCCGTCGGGCCGGGGTTGAGATCGTCTCTCTTGTGGCGCGACAATCCTGATGAGAAGCCGCAGCTTCATTGTCGCGCCACGCTTTCTCAATCGGCCGATCGAGGACGATCTGTTGCTGCAGGTTAGGGGCATGGTGGCCGAGTACGAACAGGGCCAGCGTTATCTTTTGCAAGGGCTCATTGTCTGCCAGCAGCGGCTATGCCTATTACGGCAAGGCCATCAGCCTGAGTTCGGCGTAGGGCAAGAGGTGACTACGCCTCCTATCGCTGCTGCGGCAGTAACACCTACGGTTTTTGGTGGCGAGCGCGTGTGCTCGAACCGACAGGGGCGCGGCGTGAGGTCGAGCGAGTATTGCAGGCCGAGCTTGATTGCAGCGGAACACGAGCGGCGCGTGATTCAGGCCGTGATCCAGGAGCGGCCGACCTGGCTGGCATCGAGACACAACTCGCCAAGCTGCGCCGCGGCATGGGGCGGCTGATCGATGGCTATGCCGAGGGTTTGATCCACAAGGCTGACTTCGAGCCGCGGATCACCGGACTCCCGCAGCCGATCAAGGGGTGGGAAGGGCAGGCTGACGCCCTGCGTGACGAGGCTTCCCAACGTGTAGCGCTGTAGCTGATTGTCAGCCGGCTTGAAGATTTTGCCGGACAGGTTCGTGATCGACTATCGGCGGTGAACTGGTCTCTCCAGCGGGATCTGATCCGCCTTCTGGTCAAGCACCTTGAGATTGATCGCAACGACACGGTGGTGTTCCGTGTCGCTCCGCGCCGCCCGATCCGGGTTCTGGCGGTTCAAACCGTTAGCACCATTGTAGGCGGGGTGCTCAGCCCACTCCTCTCCAATATCTAACCTGATAAGTTAGATCGGTTCGTAGAGGAGAACCTGCTCCCAATCTACAATCGGGATAACCGACGCAGAAATGACCCCAGATTCAACGCCATCATCAACGCCGGTCGGCGGGCACGGGATCGAGGCAACTATGAGGAGGCAAGTGCCTGCGTGAGCAAGCGCAAGCCATGCCTTCCCGTGACCCTGAAGACCCCGATTTCCGACGGCTTTTGTATGTCCGGTATGCGGATGATTGGCTGCTCAGATTCAGCGGCCCCCCGACACGAAGCCGAGGAGATCAACCGGCGCATCGGCCAGCTCCTTCGCGAAACATTGCGGCTGGAGCTCTCCAGGGCAAAGACGTTGACCACCCACGCCCGCCACCATGTAATGTTCAGTGCCGAAAACTGGCCGACTTTTGATTGGAATGGTGGTCGGCTTCAAGTTGGAATGGTGGTCGGCTTCAAGTCGGAATGGTGGCCGGTCTTTGATCGGAATGGCGACCGGCTTCACGTCGGAACCCGCACCCAGACGATCAACGCTTCCTCGGTCACCTCGCGGAGCACGAGTTATCGCACCGCAAGGCATCAGAATATTGGCCAGGGCCCTCGACGATCCGGAAGCAACCCTTTCGCCGGCTGTCGCCGACTCGGCAGAGAGCTTCTCGATCATCTTTCAACATTGGATGACCGCATCGCCGCTCTGAGCGATCGCGTAAGGATCGCAAGAAAGTTGGAGCCGCTCGGCGATTGATGACGATCCCCGTCATCGGTGCGATTTGCGCGCGACAGCATCGTGAAGCAGCTCGTCAGCTGATCGAGGTCGACAAATACGTCGGCCTTGTGCGCCTGCTCGATGGAGCCGGGCCGTAAATGATGACCGACACGCCCGCTTCCTGGAAAAGTCACGCTTGTCGGCCATGCCGACCATCGCCAGCGTCTGCGGTTTTATCAACCCGTCGTTTTTTGTTCTCCCTCATTGGTCCCTCTCCGGGACAGGCTTCCGGTTTCGCAAATTACATGCACGGCCGCGAACGCCGCCCCAAGCCTGATGAGCTAGAGTTAACTCGATCCAATTTGGCGAGCCTTAACTTTTCTTCTACATTGCAATAATGTGACACAAGACAGTGCAAGTTTTGCGCCAAAAGCGGCCCTCCTATGGAATCACCATTTCACACCGCTGTCCGGGTTGCAACGGAACTCGTCGGATTTGCCGCAGGCTCCAAACTTGAGAAGGCGTCCATCGCATGCGAGACAACTGCCGGTAGCATCGCGCAGATCTGCGGATCAACCTGTATCGGCCTGTGCACCTCAAAACGCTGAGGAGCCAGAAGCGGCGAGCCCTGCTGACGGCGCGCAAGCTGCTGTAAGGAAAGGCGATCGCCATTGAAAACGACATTCGCGGACTGTTGCGCAATTTTGGCCTGAAGGTCGGAACGTCGGAGCGTTCAAATACGAGGAGCGTATCCGCGAGCTGGTCGACAGCATGGCTGATCTCCAAAACATCATGGAGCCGCTGCTGACAGCGAGGCGTAAATTCGCCCGGTTGCACAAGAAAGTTCTGGACATCGTGCACAACGATGAAGTGCCGGCTGTTGATGACGATCCCCGGTGTCGGTCCCGTCGTATCGCTAGCATTCACGAGCACCATCGAACATTCCGCAACGGTTCAAGAATTCGAAGGCTGTCGGACCGATACCAGTACTACAGTTGCGTATTGATCGAGGCTTGTAGTGGGCGATGGCGGCATCGGCCTGATGTTGCCTGCGCCAGAGCGGCCAGGCGATGATGAAGGAGGCGCTGATTGGCGGCCAGAGCAGAGCCGCGCCAGGAGGTAGCGGATTTCCGGTACACTGGGCATGAGAGCGGTCATGTCACTGTGAACTCCTGCTCCCAAGCCAACAACGACCCCGACCATGAAACGACAGACATGGCTCCCTCCTTCTTAACCTGCCGAAGGGAATCACAAAATCAATTGATCCGACAACGTAGTATTAGGGGACGCCGATTCCGAAATACCGCGTATGGACGACATCGAGGATGCGATTGATCAAGCTTGAGAAGCTGTATCCGGCGGACCTTGCGGCCAGGACATAAGCCGAAGGCATACTGATGCCCGGCATATTATTGATTTCCAAGACAAAGGGCTGGCCCGAGCGGTCGATCCGTAGGTCAACGCGGGCGTAATCTCGACACTGGCATTCACGGAAGGTCGAAACCGAAATATCCCGCAGCACCGTCGCAAGCTCACTCCCGATTTTGGCCGGGCAAATCCTCGGCGGCAAAGGTTCCCGGCTCAGATGACGGATTTCGCGGTCGCCGAAGTCGTATTCTATCATTGGTAGCACCTCAAGCTCCCCATTTCCAAGCAGTGCGACGGTAATTTCTCGCCCATCGATGTATTCTTCCACGAGCGCATCCTGAGCATACTGCGTTACGATCGCTTCTACCGCCTGTCTCAACTGAGCGGGTTCTTGTACAAGCTGCAATCCGAAGCTGGCTTGTTCTTGACTTGGCTTCACTACCACTGGGAATCGCAGGTCGCCCGTACTCTCGGTGCCGCGACGCATCACGCGAAAGTTCGGCGTCGGCACGCCGCGATCACGGATGAGCCTCTTGGTGATGACCTTGTCGAGCGCCAGCGCATGCCCGAGCGGGCTTGGTCCGGTGTACGGGACGCCGGCCATCTCAAGCATAGCCGAAACGTGGGCGTCACGGCCCTCGCCCTGAATCCCCCACGCCAAGTTGAACACGATTCCCGAGGGACGGCCTTGCGGATCAGGTGGCATGAACCTTTCCAGTGCAGCGATCAGTCCTTTATCGCCTTCGCACAGCAGCGTCTCATGGCCGCCCTCCTGCAGTGCCGCGACTATGTTTTCGACCTGCTCGCGGTCGATGAACTCCGGGCAAGGCTGACCGAATCGGTTGATCACGCCCGTGTTATCTTGGTTCGATACGACGGCTACACGCATCAGCTACTCCTTGAATGCTGCGCGCTGTTGGCATCGCGCGCGCTTGGTTGATCGACGGGAACAACTCGTCTGGACTCAGCGACCTAGCCTGACCTTGCAATCGACGTGCCACCGAAGAGGTGTGCAAGTAGTAAAGGAGAAAACCATGATTTCGTGCCGCGCCGGCGGGATACATGCGCGTCAGAGCGTCGGATTCCCACGTCAGTGTGTCGGGTTTCGCACATAGCCGCCTTCAAAAGGAAAAAACTGAATACGAAAAGGATCACTCCTCAGGAGCCGATCCATCGTCGCTGCGCTGATCGGACTATGGTGCTGCTGCAGGAAAGCTCAGCATTGCGGTTAAGACCGGGGCGATGAAGCCGGCCGACACGCGCAAGGTGATCTAGGACACGACCGTGCAGCCGAATAACGTGATGTTCCCGACCGACGCCAAGCTCATCCACCGGCGCGCGAACGGCTGGTGCGGCTTGCGAAGAAGACGCGGCTCGACCTGCGCCAGTCCTATGTCCGGGTCGGCAAACAGGCGCTGATCAAGCACCAGCTCTATGCCCACGCCAACAGTTCAAGCGGGCCAACAAGGCTCTGCGCAGGCTCAGGACGTATCCCGTACCGTCGGCGACATCTCCCGCCAGATCGCCGGCAATGCGGAACTGGACGCGCCCTTCAAATGGTCGCTCTACCAGGCCTCCACCGTTCTCGAGCAGCGTCAGCGCCAGCGCGGCCGTAAAATCTACAGCTTGCATGCGCACGAGGTGGAATGCATCGGTAAGGGCAAGGCGCACGCGCCCTATGAGGTGATCGGCCACATCAAGAATCGAACACAGAATGGGCCGCAATTACCTCGGTCACACCCAAGGCGATGCGATCAACGCCATCTGGCCGCAGCCGGTTACAACTTCTCCCTCCTGCTCAGGTGCTGAAGGCGTTTTTGTGGCTCTTGATCGCCGCGTTTCTGAACCGGCCGAAGCCGCTTGCCGCTTAGCGATCAATTGTTCACAGTCGACAAAATCGTTTCTATTGTTTCCTGGCAAGCACCGATACTACGGCATCGGGTAGTTGACGGATCCGACGATCAGCGATCGATCCCGGCCATCACCCAGTCGGGGTAGCGATTGCCGGAAACCGTTCCTGTCGCGAGCGTCTCGTCGAGCGTCTGCATGTCCGTGGCAGTCAGTTGGATATTGTCTGCGTCGACATTCTCCTCCAGATAGGCGCGCCGCTTAGTACCTGGGATCGGGACGATGTCGTCGCCCTTGTGCAGCAACCAGGCGAGCGCGATTTGCGCGGGCCTCGCGCCCTTGGCTTCAGCGATGTCGAACACAACCTGAGCCGCCGTCACATTGCTGTCGTAGTTCGAGCCCTGATAACGTTCATCGAACCGGCGGGTATCGCCTTCAGCATATTCCTCGGCGCGTTTGACGCGACCGGCAAGGAAGCCACGCCCCAACGGGCAGAAAGGCACCAACCCGATTCCCAGTTCACGAAGAACCGGGATCACGTCCCCCTCAAGGTTGCGCTCCCAGAGCGAGTACTCGCTTTGCAGGGCCGACACTGGGTGGACTGCATGCGCCCGGCGTAGCGTAGCGTCGCCCACTTCCGACAAGCCGAAGAAGCGAACCTTGCCCTCGCAAACCAACTCCGCGACCGTGCCCGCGACGTCCTCGATCGGCACCTCGCGATCGATGCGGTGCTGATACAGCAGATCAACATGGTCGCTTTGGAGCCGTCGAAGGGATCCTTCTACCGCGCGCCGGATCGAGTCGGGTCGGCTATCGGTTTCGGCGCCGAGCTGACGGCCGTTCTTGTAGCGAAATCCGAACTTAGTGGCGATCATCACCTTGTCCCGCCGATCGCGAAAAGCGCGGCCGAGCAGTTCCTCATTCGTGTACGGACCATAGGCTTCCGCGGTATCGAAGAAATCGCAGCCGAGCTCGATCGCCCGGTGCAGCGCAGTGATCGACTCCTCCTCATCCGCCGGCCCGTAGTACTGGCTCATTCCCATGCAACCGAGGCCGATCGCGCCAACCCGCAGGCCTCGCGTACCCAGTCGCCGCTTGCTTAATGTCATGGGATCACCCTTATGAAAACGTGTAGAGGCAAAGATATGAATTGCGGGTCGTACGGTGAATGCTACAAATCCGCAAAGCTTGCGGGAGTAGGAGAATGGCGAACAATCCGTTTTCCGACATTCTTAAGCTGACGGGGCGGAACGCTGGTGACGGGCGGCTTCACCTCAGGCGGCGAGCGCTGGAAGATCCGCTTCCCGGTCCGAACACGATCAAGTCTTCGCCGTCGTGAGAGTAAGCCGCTGGGTCATTCTCGTGGACGAAGCGCCGATCCGGTTCGCGACCGGCGATGTGGAACTGTTTGTCGGCGCCGCTTTCCTTCGTATGATTCGCCGTCCCGGTGTTGATCCGGTAGATGCAATCACGCTGTTCGCCGGGGCGGGTCGGAACACCATCCAAATCGGCGACGGCTGCTTCCTTCTTTCGGACGATGTGGAGAACCTGCTTTCGACAGCGAGTTAGCACCATTGACATTTTGTTTCATGAAAATCGCCGCTGTATCAGGTGACCTGTGTGACCCCATTCACCAGAGACTACTTACCGCCCACTAGCAGCTCAAATAGCGGCGCCAAAGTGGGCTGCTTATCAAGCTCGCGGATGAAGTCCCCTATCAAACCGAGTTGCTGCTTGGAGAACGGCAGCATCGACATTTCGCCGCAATGCCTGAGTTTCCGCATGCCATCATTGAGCGAAGCTGGGTTTTCCGGATGTCCGAACGGCTCGTCCACACGAATAAAATGTTCTGACCCGCTCTTTAGCCTTACTTTAACCTTTGTCGGCGAATTGCCATGCTGGCTGTGAGTTCGTTCGATCTCTGGATCAACTTCGACCTGGGTAACGGCCATAATCCGACGCACGGCCGGATCCTGGAGCGCTTCGGGATGGAAATCGCGAATTCCGACTTGGCCGCGCTGCGCCGCGACAGAGATGGCGTAAGGCAGGCTGGAACGCGCTACAACCGGGTCCTTTGGATCCCACTTTTGGCCGCGCGGCTGGGCCACAGCACTCTCAGCGCGACGATTCAACCCGAGCTCAATTGAAACAATATCCTCGCCCGTGAAGTTGTGCTTCTTGCGCAGTTGCAGCAGTCCGTCGATCCCGAAATGATTACCCCTGCAAGACGGCCAGGGTTTGAAGCTCATGGAAGCGTTCACATAATCGTGGCCCAGTTTGTCTATAAGCATATCGAGGTTGAACTCTGGTTCGAAGGCCTTGTAGAAACCAGACTTCCCAAAGAACGGTTCCCGCGGGCCATTGAAGCCCACCATAGCTGATAACGCCGACTCAATCCCCGAGCGGGCCCTTAATCCCTGCTGCAGCGCTATAGTATGGGCACCTTCTTCATACATCTGGTATTCGCCCGCAGCATGGGCGTAAGCGATTCCGAACGCATTTCGGGTTTTCTCTTCGTTGAGCCGTAACAACTTGGTACTAACTGCGGCCCCGCCCCAGACCGAGACCATATTGTCGCGGCCCGTATTTGAAGAATATGTGGTAACGCTACGCGCGAGACGCACGTGCAGATCGATAGCTGTTGCGACCGCAGTCAGCAATTCTCTTCCGGTGATAGATGGGTCCCTTTCGGCCAGTGCCAGGGCCGGCGGGATATCATATGAGCTTGCGTGGCAACCGTTGATACAAATCTCATACGTCTCGTCAAAATCAGGGGCTCTGACCGTGGTCGCATTAACAAGGACTGCCAAGCTGGAAGGAAGCTTCTCTCCGGAAACCCAAACGGTGCATTCTGGCTTGCCGCCGGACAATGCGCCCAGTTGGCGCGCGCTGTGCGAAATCGGATCATTCGATCCGCCGATCGCGCACGCAATAGTGTCCAGAATTGAGAGCTTCGCACGTTCTATTGCTTTCTCAGGTATCCTTTCGAAGCCGGAATTGAGGACGTGCCTAATGATTTGCGTCGTGACATCCATTACCTTACCTCTAAATGAAATATGGGGCTGCTAACATCGTACCGATCTGGATCGGCCGACAGGGTTATTGAAGGAGGCCAAGCCGCTGGGCCGCTTTCACGTAAAGCGGACCAATACTCATGCGGCCTTGATCCAGGATGAGCGCTCTTATTGCCATTGGCATCCACTCCCGTTGTGTCCCATGCGGCGGCCTGAGCGTAAATAGGCGCTGACTTTTAATCCTCCCTGACCTCAGACTTGCCGAATATACCATTGTCGACGAGCCTGAATTGCGAAAGTTCTGCAAAGTTGTTTGAAGTATCTTATTGCGATAATTTACTTGACAGAGTTGTTCGGCCGACGATCTGGCCTACCGTCATTCCCCGCTGGGAACCTCAGGCCAGCCTGATCGTATAGGCGGGCCCGCTTCCGAAGGTGGCGATCTGGATGGTTGAAGGATCGCGCTCGCGACTGTTTCAGGGCTCGCCGGCGGTCTCGACGACATGGATCGTGAGCTGTGTCTGGTTCTCGAGAGGGCAAGCGATGGCTTTGCGGACCGGGCGCATCATGGTTCGCTTCGTCCTGTGTTCGACGAACACTCGCGGCGGCGCTTTGCAAGGTCGAGGCGTTGCCGGCTGGGTGCTGTGGGATTGCTGCGGTACGCGGGCACTGGCGTCGCCCCCAGCTCGATTGGACGGGCACTTGCGCGAGGTGCGCAGCGGCGGGGAGTTTGATGTGGGTGCGTGCGCCGTCCAGAGGCCGGCGGCAAGTTGAAGAGCGAAACGAATCCCGAGCCTGATTGACGAGTTGCGAGCGCTCATGGAGCCGGACGCGCGGGGCGATCCGCAGTCGTCGCTGTTTTGGACTGCAAGAGCTAAGCTGCAAAAGTTTAAACTTCATCTGACAGACGGTGCCCTAGGCTGCTGGCGCGGCGTGGTCAGGGTTCGCAGCGCCCGGCCTCGGCGTTGGAAAGGACACTGACATGACCAAGGACCAAAAGATCATCCGAGCCAGGGTGGGGCTGCTGGAGCTGGCCAAACAGCTCGGCAATGTCAGCCAGGGCCTGCAAAATGATGGGCTATTCGCGCGACAGCTTCTACCGCTTCAAGGAGCTTTACGAGACCGGCGGCGAACTGGCGCTGAGGAACTGACGCGCAACAAGCCGCTGTTGGCCAACCGCACGCCGCCCGAGGTTGAGGCGATCATCCTCGAGCTGACGCTGGAATATCCCGCCTATGGAACAGACCCGCATCGCCGACGAATGGGCAAGCTCGGTCACTCGGTCTGGCCGTCGGGCGTCCGCGGGGTGTGGCAGCGTCACGATCTGAACACGATGAAGCAGCGGCTGAAGGCGTTGGAGGCCAAGTTCGCCCAGGACGTATCGTGCTCGCCGAGAGCCAATTGGCGGCGCTGGGAAAGGCCAAGCTGGACAAGGAGGCGCACGGTAAGTTCGAGAGTGAATGCCCGGGCTATTGAGGCGGCCAGGACACCTTCCATGTCGGCAACCTGAAGGGGGTCGGACGCATCTACCAGCAGACCTTGCTCGACGCCTATTCGAAGGGTCGCCTTCGCCAAGCTCTATGACGCCGATCACCGCCGCCGATCTCCTCAGTAACCGCATGGTGCCGTGATCGCACGATCGTCCTGCTCTTGGTGCGCCTCGGGCTGCGGGCGACGTGGCGCAACTCCGCCTTAATGGTGAGCGCTCATCTCATTTGATCGTGAGCAGGGATTTCACGCGATCATGAGCGGCCGCTTCGACCGACCTGTTCATTGATTCAGGTGTTTGCGACTGCGTCAAGAGCATGGGCGCGCAGTGAGTTCAAGGCGGTGAGCGTTGTGAACGAGGATCGCATCACCGAGCGTGGGATCCGCGATTGCTTCATGATGCACATTTCCTTGATCGCCTGGTCTCAGTCGGCGTTGAAGTTGATCGATCTGGTCGCTGGAAAGGCGGATCTACCAAGGCTGGCCTTTCGTGCTTTGCCGACCGTGAGGCCCTGGGCGAGGTAGTATGGTTTGAGCCGTCACGCCGATCGCGGTGGCTGCGCCCTGTACAGAGTAGGTTCCATCAGGCCAGCGCGGCGGATTGGCTGCGACGCCGTGGATCTTGGCTGCAGGGATTCCGCGACGGTGGCCTAGGAGCCAGATGTTCTCATAGCTGAACAGCTTGCCTCGCGCCGAGCGGATACCCTCGTCAAAGAGACCTTCGACAGGCTGGTCGGCAGGGCAGGGAGCACCGTGACTGCCGAGAGTGTCGGCTCGGCCATAAGCCATGTCCGAATCCGGGCCTCGTAAGGCTCCAGCATGCTCGGCCTCTTTGGGTAAATCGGGATTGCCGACGCGGCGACCGTCGACGCCCTCGCCCTAGCGCTCGAAGAGCAGGCCGTAGCGCGCGAGATCGCGGGCGGCGAGGCAGACGCCGCCGTCGACCAGCGGCACACCCGCGCGGTCGCAGGTGATGTGAAAGCATCCCTCGAGGCCTGCGCTTCGACAATCTCGATCAGCCAGTCGCGCAGCGGCCGGTCGCTGACGCGTTCGATGATCCAGCCGAGTACATCGTGAAGGAGCGTGTCGGCCCTTCCTTCTGGCCCTCAGGAGGCAAGCGCCAGCCGTTGGCGGATTCCCAGTTGTAGATCGCCGCGTAGGGGTCGCAAGAGCACGTCCGGGGATCGATGAATCGATTGTGATGTGACGCAAATCGGTTTGGCTGATTCAAAGTCCACTTTTATGAGGTGGATGATGGCGAGAGCACTTGGTGAGGATCTGCGGTCACGTGTCGTGAAGGCTGCGGGTGAAGAATCATCGGCTCGCCAGGCCGCGGCTCGGTTCGGGATCGACCGCAGGGACGACGGCCGGCTCGCGTCTCTCGACGCCGATGCCGACTTCATCGTCGGGATGATCGAGGAGCGCAAGGACATCACGCTGAACGAGATGGTGGAGCGGCTCTTGGCCAGGCGGTCCATGCGCATCGGCCGCAGCACGTTGAGCGGCTGGCCGCGGGGGCACGGCTGGACGTTCAAAAAAAGTCTGCACACGCCAGGGTTCGCGCCAGGGTTGGCGCCAGCACCTGCTCGACATAGGAGAGGAACACGACCCCGTTCATGACGCCGCCGTAGACGACGGGCGCGGTCATTCCGGTCAGCCTTAGCGCGCCGGCGAAGGTCGTGGTCTTCCAGTGCCCGTGCGGCATGCCGGCCCGGCAGCGTTCGCCGCACGGCGCTCTCCCGCGCAGGCGAGCCATCTTGGTCGATGGCCCTGTCTCATCGATGAAGACGAGCTTTGCCGGATCGAGGTCGAGCTGGCCGTCCCCGGCGCTTCAGGATGTCGGGGCGATCTTGCTCCAGTGCGCGCCCTAAAGCCCCGACTTCAACCCCATCGAAAACGCCTTCGCAAAGCTCAAGGCCGCTCCTGCGGGCGAGGGCCGAGCGGACAATCGCAGCCCTATGGGACACCGTCGGCGCGCTGTCGACCTTGTTACGCCAACAGAATGCGCAAACTACTTCAAGGCCGCAGGATAGCTGATTAAACCAGACGTGCTCTAGATCATTGGCGACGTTCATGTCTGCAACTGCTTTGATGGTTGCCTCAGCGTAGCCGTACCGATCTCCGGCAGATAAGTGCCTATTTGCTCGTTGAGATTGACGAGGCCGTCGGCCACCGCACGGCCAAGCATCAGGTTGAGCGTCGGGATGCGGCCTGTCGGGCCCGAAATCCGGCGCATAAGCTTCGTAAAAAAGCGATCGTCGCGCACCACGACCAAAGCTGAGAAATGTGGCATGGCAAGATAGCGTGCGACCTTGGCCGCTTGCCGATTGTCCAGTCAACCTCCTTCCTGAGCGGCAGCACACCGGGCGCGCGCAGGGGCATGGCATAACGCATCGTCGTGTGGAGGTTATGGAAGCAACTGCGGCGGTGGTCGGGCAGGTTCCAGCGCGGCGTGTTGTCGATTACGAGGTCGGGATTGGCGATGGAGTGGAGCGATATGCGGTAGCCTTCGCAGTAGGGGTGTTCATGGGGCTCATAGCACTGTGCGTGTCTTTCAGTGGCCTCATTGCCGATCCAGCGCTGGCTTCTGGCCGCCGAAGATGCTGCCGGGTGAGGGCTTCAAGCATACAGGCCTCAGCGCGCTGCGTTTGGTTGCGACTGGGCATCGGAGTCTCGCCGCCGAGCGACGCCCGCTGGCTCCCCGGCTTCGGTAACTCCGAAGTACGTAGGAATGGCACCCCTCGAAAGGCCCCGTGCGTGCCGGGGCGACGACCGCAGCATGTTTTTGTCGAACTCGATGACGACATTGATGCACGAATTGACCTCGTCGTGCGCCCGGCGAGGCAGGCGCATCGATCGCGGATGCCACTTTGCCCGGAGCGCGGCCCAACCGATGTCATCGTTCCCTATATTCACTCAGTCTCACTTGAGCGACCTTTGTTTCTTCTATTTTCTTCGCATGGGCTACGTGGAGCGATTGTTGGACCAGTTACAGACACCTGTCTCTACTCCAACGGGCGGTTTCGCGCTCCAGCGGGAAATGGCATCTGAAGCTGTGCTCCGTATAATCTGGGCTTCCTGAAGGTTTGGGGAAGACGCGGCCGCAGATATCCTGCGCGTAACGACAACGGGTGTGGAACTCGCAGCCGGATGGTCGCCTCAACAGACTCGGCACCTCACCCTTGAGCTCTATTCGGTTCAGCACCGCATCCGGGTCCGGCTGGGGATTGGCCGCAAGCAGCGCCTCGGTGTACGGATGACGCGGGTACTCAAAGATACGCTCGGTCGAGCCGACCTCAATAAAGCGGCCGAGGTACATGATCGCCATGCGATCGGTCATGTGACGCACTACGTTAAGATTGTGCGTGATAATCAGGATGGCCATTCCGAGTTCGTCCTGAAGCCGCGCGAGAAGATTGAGCACCTCGCCCTGCACTGAGACGTCGAGGCCCTCGGTCGGCTCATCGGCGATAATCAAGTCAGGATTCAGCGCAAGAGCACGCGCGATACCCACGCGCCTGGCCTGACCTCCGGAAAGCTGATGGGGATAGCGGCGAGCAAAATCCGCAGGCAAGCCGACCATCCGAAGCAGGCGCTCCGCTTCGCCTCCGGCATCGCGCCGTTTTAATCCATGGATGCGAAAAGGCTCTGTCAAGAGCGATCGAACAGTCAGCCTCGGGGAGAGTGAGCCGACGGGATCCTGGAACACCATTGCCATGCGCCGCAAGTAGGGCTTCCGTCCAGGCCCGGTGAGTTCCTCAATTTCCTGTCCATCGAAGCTGATGCTGCCACTCACAGCCCGCTGCAAACCGATTATCGTGCGCGCGATGGTGGATTTTCCTGAGCCGCTTTCACCGACAAGGGCGAGCGTCTCGCCCTTGCGGATTTCAAAGGACACACCGCATACCGCGTCGATGAAAGGGGCTTTCGTCCCGGTCGCGAGCGCTTTCAGCGGACCCATGGTACGGAAGCGGACCCGTAGGTCCTCAACCCGAAGCAGCGCGCTCATGCCGAAACCAACCGCTCTTCGTCGAGCAGATGGCATCGCGCGACTTGGTCCAGGCCGATGCGGTACTCGACCGGGTTCTCTTGCAAGCAGCGATTAAAGGCCTGGGGACACCGGGTTCGGAAGATACATCCTTTCTTGCTGCCAAGTAGACTGGGCACCTCGCCGGGTATGGTCGGCAAAGTGCGTGTGCTTATTTTGATACGCCCGGGATCACACTCAAGCAACGCGCGGGTGTAGGGGTGAGCAGGATTGTGGAAGATGTCTCGGACCGCCCCCTGCTCCACCACTTCGCCCGCATACATGACAGCGACCCGGTCACACAACTCAGCCACCGCGCCGAGGTGGTGGGAGACGAAGAGAATCGAGCAACCAATTTCTTTTTGCAGATCCTTGAGCAAATGAATGATTTGCACTTCCAGCGTTGCATCGAGCGCAGTGGTTGGCTCGTCGGCGACGAGGAGCGCTGGTTTCACCAGAAGCGCCATGGCAATGCAAACACGCTGACGCATGCCACCGGAGAAGTGATGCGAATAGGCGCCGATCCGGCTTTCGGGATCGGGAATTCCGACCCGGTGAAGCATCTCGAGGGCACGAGCGCGTTTTTCGCTACGGCTTCCTTGTTCGTGGTGCTGGATATCGATCATCTGGCTCTCGATGGTCCGCACCGGATTGAGCGCGGTCATCGGGTCCTGGAAAATCATCGAAAGACGATCGCCGAGCAGGCTCCGACGCGCCTGAACGGGCATTTTGAGCAGGTCTTTGCCTTCGAACAGGATGCTGCCGGCTATCACATCCGCGTTTTGGGGAAGCAGGCCCATCACTGTGTATGCGAGCGTCGATTTTCCAGACCCGCTTTCGCCGACTATGCCAACCACCTGGGCGGCCGGAACATTGAGCGACACGTTACGCAGGGCATGAATGCGCCCACGCGGTGTGCCGAAATCGAGATTTAGGTCGCATATCTCTAGAAGCGGGCGACTGGATGAGAGCGGCGGTCTCGGATCATCTCGTCTCATAGGTCTTTCCGCAGCTTGGGATCGAATATGTCGCGCAGCGCCTCGCCTAGGAACGTGAAGCCAAGCGTTGCGAGAACGATGGGAATACCGCCGGCTATGACAAGCCAGGGCGTCTGATCGATGTAGCTATAGCCATCGTTGAGGATAGCTCCCCAATCGGGCGTCGGGGGCCGTACGCCCATTCCCAGAAAGCTGAGACCCGCCTCCACGGCGATGACGGCAGGAACGTCCATGCTCACCAGAATGAGAAGCGGGCCGAGCACATTAGGCAGTATGTGCACGGCGAGAATGCGTGTCGTGCCGGCACCCATGCTGCGCTCCGCGGCGATGTACTCACTGCTACGCAGCGCTTCTGTCTGGGCGCGCACGACACGCGCGTAAATGGGCATAGACGTTATTGCGATAACTAGAATGACACTCGCCAAGCTTGGTCCCAGAAGCGCGATCATGGCCAGCGCAAAAATGATACCTGGAAACGAGCGGATCGTATCGAAGAAAAGCAGGAGCAAATTGTCGAGCCAGCGTGGACCGAACCCGGCGATCAAACCAAGTAATAGGCCGACTGCCAGTGAACTGCCGAGGGAGGCGAAAGCGACAAGGAGCGGGATGCGGCCGCCCATGATAGCGCGAGAAAACGTGTCGCGGCCCAGTTGGTCGGTACCCAGCAGAAAGTCCAGTGAAGGTGCAGCCAAACGCGGTCCGACCATGATCCGGATCGGATCATGCGTGATAATCAGTGGAGCGAAGATCGCGATTGCTGCTATAAGTATGACAAGCACTGCTCCGAGCATGCCCAGGCGGTTTTTGCGAAATTCCCTCAAAAACGTGCGAAAGGCGCCGGTATCAATGGCATCGCTGAGTTCGGGACGGATGGCTTCCATACTCACCATGTCAGAGCTTCTCCCGGGATCGCGGATCGAGGAATGCGTTGACCACATCGGAGAGCGTCGTAGCGCTAACAATGAGGAACGTGCTCACGAGCACGACGCCCATCACAATCGGATAGTTGCGCGTATTGACCGCGTTCACAATCAAAGCGCCGATGCCAGGTCTCGCGAAGACCACTTCGATAAAAACCGCGGATGAAAGTAGCCAACCTATGCCTACGCTGAGGATGGTCACGGTCGGCAGGATCGCGAGCGGCAGCGCGTAGCGCGCAACAATGCGCCATTCCGAGATTCCGAACGAGCGAGCCATGCGCACGTGGTTTTCACTTAGGATCTCAAGCATTGATGCACGTACCAGTCGGGAAATGTAGCCGACCCAGCCAATCCCCATGGCAAAGGCTGGGAGGATGAGATGGATAAGTCCGTCCCAGAAACCGTTGCCGGCTCCGACCGCTGGCAACCAGCGCAGAGTCACCGCAAAAATCATCAACGCGTAGACCGCCACGACGAAGGAAGGAATTGCGATCGTGGCGACCGTCACGACGCCGGCCACCTGATCTACCAAGGAATTGCGCCGCATCGCTGAGTAGCAGCCGAGCGGAACGGCTATCACGACCGCCCAGAAGATCGAGACCAGAATCAGTTCGATCGTATAAGGCAATTGCTGAAAGACAATGTCGGCAACCGACCTCTGACTGAATACGTCAAAGCCGAGATCGCCGTGGAGCAGCCCGCGGAAGAACATGGCGATCTGCACGACAAGCGGCTTATCCAACCCCATCTGCTGATGCAGCAGCGCCATCATTTCGGATGTCGCCCGGGGTCCAAGCAGAACCGCGGCAGGATCGCCGGGCACCGCTCTGATCATCAGGAACAGCAGCGTCACCGCGGTCGCAATAATTGCGACCGCGAGGACGGTTCTTTTGAGAAGATAGAGCCACATCTACCTAGACCAGTCGAACTTAAACCGGTTTGAATTCGACATAAGACGGTCGTCCGTCCGGGCGGGTTGCAGGCTGCATTCGAGTAATGCGGTACATGATCGGTGACGCACCGGTGGTCAGGAACCGGTAGGCGCCTGAATCCTCCATCAGATCCTGCATCTCTTGGTAAAGTTTCGCGCGCTCGCCCGGGTCGTAGACCGTGATCGCCTTTGCGTGGAGCTCATCGTAACGCTCGTTACTGAATCGCTCCCAGTTCCATTTACCGATTTGATCACGTGTATAGCCGAACATACCATAATACGGCTCCGGCACCATGCTGAAATGCTGGATGATGAGTTGCATTTCCTTCCAGCGATCGCCTTTGGATTCCATGCCGATCGTGTAAAACGAGCCGGAATCTTGGGCGTTTATCTCGGCGGCAATGCCGATCTGCGACAATTGCGCCTGCAGCACTTGGGCCATTGTCAAATACTCGCTCTGGTTTAAACAATCGATGGTCAGCGTAAGATCGCTCACACCGGCCTTTTCTATAAACGCCTTTGCCTTTGCGAGGTCGCCCTCCGGCGGGACGAGTGCTCTATCGCGATACCCAATTAGACCTCGTGCAAGTACGCCGGTTGCCGCCTCCGCATAGCCCGCATAGGCTGAATCTAAGATCTGCGGCACATTGATCGCCCACTGGATCGCCTTTCGGACATTGATATCTTTCAGCTTGGGGTGGTCGATATTCATGCCGACATAGGTGAAGTCGAGTGAGGGCTTTTCCTCGACCTTAGTGTCAGCGGGCGGACTGCTCTTGAAATTTGCAAGTGAATCGACGCTAATAGAAGTGAAATCGACGTCGCCGGCCTGATAGGCGCGTTCCGCCGTCTTGATATCAACAATCGGCACGATACGGATTTCGTCGAATCCCGGCTTCGGGCCAGACCACTCCGGATTACGAGTCAATAGCACCTGCTGCTTCGGCTTCCAATCGGCGAAAACATACGGGCCAGAGAAGGCAGTAGGCTTCATGCCAAAACCGCCGCCATCCTTGGTTGCTTTCACAACTGCAGCCTCGGAAACAATATGGCCTAAGCCGTAGGGAAGCGCGAGGGTCCAAGCCGGCGCGAACGGCGCCTTGAATACGATTACGCCTGTATAGTCATCCTCCAATTCGATGTGATCAAGCGGGCCAAAATCATCACTTTGGGTTGATTTTAGCTTGATCGGACGCTCAAACGAGAATTTGACATCCTTGGCGGTTAGTTCGCCGTAGCCGTCCGAAAACTTTATGCCTCTCTTGAGTTTAAAACGGACGTGGGTCGGATCGACTTGTTCGATTTTTTCTGCCGCTTCGAGTTCCCAGCCCCATTCAGAACCCGCCTTATACCGGATTAGCTTCGAATAGATGCAGCTCATTACCTCGGAGTTTTCGTGCCCTCCGTAGTACGCGGGGTCGAGTTGGCCGACATCCGCAGATGAGCGCACCGTGAGCACTTTGCCCTCGGCGGCCCAGATGGCTTGCGAGAGCGGCATGCCGGCAGCTACGATTCCTCCACCGAGCGCGGCACCGGTTTTGAGAAGAGTTCGGCGGCTCACGCTGCCTGCGACGTGATTCATGATTTCTTCCTCCCTTTTGGTTAAGCGATCCGCTGCTCGCTTTCAGACTAACGCAACTTAGTTTAGTGCAACTCCCGAGCGGGGATGTGCAAAGTGAAACCGATCCGCGCAGGAAAACTGCAATCTCTTACGATCATCCGCAGAGGCCCGCTCTTTTTCTGCAGCGACGTAGCCGCTGCTGTACTACGGGAGATGTTAATTCCTTCGGCTTAGGCACACGTAGGGCCGCCAAAACCGGACAGGGCGGAGGGAGAGTTCCGACGAGCACGAGAAGGGGAGTGGTGGGAACCGCAGGATCGCCGTTTTTCGAAACAATCCGCTGCCACTCTTTCGAGCGTGGTACTCGGTTCGCCGCAGAGCTTCATCGAAAAATATCTCCGATAATCCGGCTCAGTCTGGAAGATCGACCTCGGGATTGCCGGCTCATCTGCGCCGCCCCCGCAGTGGCGGATTGCGAAGAAGTACGGCAAGAAATGATCGAGGTCGTCCGGCAGTTTGATCGAAACAGAAGTCCGCGGGGATGCCACCCATCCCCGGGTTAGCCCATCACCTCGTCGGCCTTGGCCTTTGAGAACTTCACCGTCCAGCGCGCATCCCGGTCCTTCTGACGCAATTTGCCTGGTCTGTTCTTCCATTCGTCCGGCACCTTGCCCGCCTTGATGTCGGCCTTCTCGGCGTCCGTGTTGCGCTGCTTGGGCGCCGCCACAATCGTCGCGTCGACGATCTGCCCGCCCATCGCCAGATAGCCGGCCTTGCTGAGGTGCTTGTCAAAACGGGCAAACAGGTTCTCCACTGCCCGGGCCTGCGTGAGGTGCTCCCGAAACAACCAGATCGTTTTGGCGTCGGAACCTTGTCGCCGAGCCCCAGCCGGAGGAAGCGCATGAAGGAAAGCCGGTCCTGGATCTGAAATTCGGCCTGATCGTCCGAGAGACTGTACAGCGCCTGCAGCACCATGATCTTGAACATTATCACCGCATCAAAGGGCGGCCGGCCGCCTTTGGCGCCATCGGAACGCTTCAGCGCCTTGGCCAGCGGCTTGCGAAACACCTCCCAAGGCACCACCGTGTTCAGCTTCTCCAGTGGATCGCCGGCCTCGCTCAGCCGCACATAACGCTCATCAATGTCCCAGAACCCCGCCTGTCCCCGCATCCAACGCCTCCGAGCAAATCACCAGGCGAAGTGAATCAAAATGCGTTCCAAGGCCGGGGATTGGCTCGGTGACGACGTAGAAGTGCTCTGCGGCAGGCTCCGCAACAGGTGGCAGCTTCCGTTCAAGGTTCACGATCCCGACTGAACGCGTGTCTGGGACGCCGTTAACAACTCCGAAAGAGCGTGGGTTCAGGTCGTCGGGTATAATAGCGCCCGCTTGGAACTAGATTTCCCTGAATGCAGGCCGCCAGGCGCTGAGTTCCTTTAGGGATAAACGACCCAAGTTCTCCTTCAGTGGCACCTGTCGGCTGCCTGAATTGGCGAGCGACGACATCACTGCGTCCAGTATCGGAATTGGCGCCAATCCACGCCTTCCTGAAGGCCACCTCAAGAAAGGCCTCTGGACGAGCAAGCCGAGACGCTGCTCGGGACCGTCACGGCCATCTGCACGCTGACAAGAAAGCCGGTTTTGGTCACCTCTATGCGCCGGATCCGAGCCACCCCCTGCTTGGCGTGAGGAGGGTGCTGGGCGCCTGGCCTGCGGGCTTTCCACGAAGTGGATGCAGCCACCATTTCGGCCGCGCCCTGCAGATCCTGCAGCGGATGAGCGTGGACGCGCGTGCGCTCTCCGATTGAAGACCGTCACGTTGAGGGCGTCCGTCTCACGGCACCAGCGGCAGGATGACATGCGAGGGGTGGCCGCGGTCGTGGTAGATGCAATTCTCCGCAACCACACCCGCGGTTTCAGTGACATTGTCGCCGCCGGTATTCAAGTTGCGAGCGAAGTGCGGGAAGCTGCTGCTCGCCACCTGCACGCGGATGCGGTGGCCGGGACCGAACCAATTGCCCGTCGCCGCCATGTTCACATCGATGCGATAGACTTTCCCCGGCGTCATCAGACTAGGACGGCTATAATCCTCGAGATAGCGCACCGGCGCCTTATAGGCCTCGCGATAGCGCGCTCGCGCGATACCTTTTTGCAGATTGAAAACCCGGCCATCGGGATAAACATCGCTCAATGTCACGACGAAGTCGGTGTCCCGCGCGGATGATGAAACGTAAAGCACGGCGCGCAGTGGACCCGTCACCTCCACGCCTGACCGAAGCGGCTCGGTTGTGTAGACCAAGCGGTCAGACCGTAAGTCGACCTCGCGCTGGTCCGCGGCGCTGCCGGAGGCATCGCATCGACGGATGGCTTCAGGACTGGGGGTGGGATCGGCAGG
Source organism: Mesorhizobium sp. WSM4806 (assembly GCF_055811635.1). Classification (NCBI taxonomy): domain Bacteria; kingdom Pseudomonadati; phylum Pseudomonadota; class Alphaproteobacteria; order Hyphomicrobiales; family Phyllobacteriaceae; genus Mesorhizobium; species Mesorhizobium sp. WSM4806. The sequence continues at coordinate 21,580 of NZ_JBVVQZ010000026.1, forward strand.
ATCGTAGCGATAGTGGTCGGCGGGTCCCGACGCCATCGCTGTGGACAGCTTGCCGTCGCCATTACTAGTGTTCGCGTGTCCCCCGCTGCTGAAGTAGAAGGGGGTGAATCGAGTGCCCGGCAGCGGCCATTCGTCGGCGGTCTTCCAGCGGTTCGCCCCCATCAGGTAATATTGGACGTGCGGCATGTTGAGATCGCCCTTGCCGTCGCGACGCAACCAGTGGTCGTACCAGCGCAGATAGATCGACCAGTAGTCCTGGCGGACGTCCCCGACGTCGCGCTCACCCACTATGAACGGCGTCCGGGCGGATTCGCTCTGACAATGACCGGTGGGGGAGATGATTACATACTGATTGTGCCGCGCGCGTTCCGTTGTCGACTGTTTCTTGAACCCATTGAACAATTCGAAGGTGTCGTTGACCGCATTGTCATACCAGGATTCGACCCACAGTGCAGGCACGTTGGGACACGACTTCTCGTCGAAGGAGGCGAACTGCCGCCAATAAGGGTCTCCCAGTTCATGAGTTACCACATCTCGCCAGTCGTTGGGGAAACCGCCTGCCCGTTCGGTCATGTCGGCAAGGGGCAGGGTTTTCAGGAATTCCTGGAGGTCGATGTCTGGACCGCTCTGGGATGTCCGATTGCCGTCTGTGCGGAACCAATCGAATGCCCAGCCGAGCTCCGGCACGCCGGAGTTGATAAACCCACCCAGCTTGTTACGAATCGCGGTGCCTGAGCCCTGCGGCAGGATGGCCGCCAGGGCAGGCGGGCGCCGCGTCGCAATCATCACCTGGTTGATACCAAGCGACGAACAGCCGTACATGCCGACCTTACCGTTTGACCAAGGCTGCGAAGCCACCCAGCCGACGGTATCGTAGCCGTCGTCGGCATCGTTGTGTGGACGGAAAACGCCCTCAGAACGGAAGCGGCCGCGAATGTCCTGCACCACGACCGTGAAACCCTGGCCCGCGAACATATAGGGGACGCCGGCGTGCGTATTCAAAGCGCACTCGCGATAGGGCTCCTTGTTGTACTGAGTCATGATCAGGATCGTCGGAAGCCGCTGCCCGGCGCCCCGCGGACGATAGATGTCGGCGTAGAGTCCGACCCCGTCCCGCATGGGGACGCGGACATCCTGCTCCAGATCCACCTCGAACTGGGGCTTTGGAAATGGCACGACGCCGGGATCGGCCGCTTGGCCGCTGGCGGGTGCGGCAACCTGGCCGGTGGGGCGCGCGCGCGCCTGCACGTTCGCCATCGTTGAGTCCTGGGTCATCTTGACGCTCCTTCGGTTGTCGGGTTGATGAGCACTGCGCGACTGTCACGTTGGTAACAAAGTGTCGGGTCGTTTGCCGGTCTAGCTTGCGGGCCATCTCCACGCGAGGAGCACGCCCCAAGGACCGGCTTGCGAGCTTATGCGCGAGACGATGGGCGGCGCTGTGAACACCTCGAACCGGCGCGCGGGCTCGTGATCGCTGGATTTAGCATAAGCTCTGAAATCGTCATGTGCCGAAGCCCTCAAGAGCTTCCCAACATCGTCCCTCACGTCAACGCGCGAAAGGTGCCACCGGGACAGCGCTTAGAATCAAAGACGCTCTGAGATCTTAGAACACGAGGACATCGGATGCCGAAAAGAGGACAACTACAGGCTGTCCAGCAACGAATTCCGGAACTCTCCCGTAATTCTTGCGGATCGCGAGTAACCGGACCTTACCCGCCAATTCGACGACCACGTGCACGTCGGCGCCAAGGGGCGCAATATCGATCACAACGCCGGTCAGTAGATTAGAATCGTAACCTTCCGTCACCTTAGCCGCAGCGCCGTCAATGATCTCGATATTTTCCGGCCTAACGCAAAGGTCGGCACTGCCTTGCCACCCGGATGGGGCTGATCTCGCCCGAATTTCGAGTCCATCGCCGGTGACATAGGAGCTAACGTCACCCGGACCGTCACGCCTCGATCCATGGAACCAATTAGACCTCCCCACGAATTCGGCGACGAACTTGTCGGCTGGCGTGTCGTAGACCTCAGTCGGTGATCCCCGTTGTACAATCCTTCCTGCATTCATTATGACGACCTCATCACTCAAACTGAGAGCCTCTTCCTGGTCATGCGTGACGACGATCGTAGTCGCCCCGACCGATCTGAGGATCTCCTTCAACTCAATGCGCAGTTCCAGTCGAAGCTTCGCGTCAAGCGCCGACAAAGGTTCGTCTAGAAGGACAACTTGGGGATCGATCGCGAGCGCTCGTGCGAGTGCCACACGCTGCTGTTGGCCGCCGCTCAGCTCTCTCGGGTACCTGCTTTGCATACCGGTCAATCGCACGAGCGAAAGCATTCGGTCGACGTGAGAAGGTATCGCTGATGCCTGCGTTCTGCGGTACCGCAAGCCGTATGCGATATTTTGGGCGACCGTCATATGAGGAAAGAGAGCGTAATCCTGGAAAAGCAGGCCGACGTTGCGCTCATAAGGCTTCAGTTGGCTAACGTCTTTGCCACCGATTTCCACGGATCCGTTATGGTTCGAGGTAAAGCCCGCGATTATGCGAAGAGTAGTCGTCTTTCCGCAGCCGCTTGGCCCCAGCAGCGAGATCACGCGCCCACGCTCTACCTCCAGGGAAACATCATCGACCGCTAAGAGTTGTCCATATTTTTTGGTGACGTTTTTCAGTTCGAGGACATTCATAAGATCAAACCCTGTAGGGACCCTGGCCTATTACTCGTTCCAGACCGAGCGCGCGATCCAGAGCAAACAGCATGATTATAACCAGCCCCGTCAGCACCACCGCGGCCGCAGCGAGCGTAAGGTCAAATTGCGATCTCATCAGAGTAAGGAGCGCTACTGGAAGTGTATAGGTTTCAAAATTGCTCAGAAAGACACTGATCACCAGCTCGTCCATGGATAACGCAAATGCGAAAACCGCCCCCGCAACAATGCCGTTCTTGGCCAGCGGCAACGTGACCGTGAAGAATGTCTGCCGCTCGTTCGCGCCGAGGTTCAATGCCGCCTCCCGAAGCGTTTCACTTACCCCCGAAAGCGCGATTAGTGTCAGCCTTATCGTAAAGGGGAGCGAGATGATCAGATGACCGGCGAGCAGCTGCGGAAACAGCGGCAACCAAGTGAAACTCGACAAAAACATAAGCAGTCCGAACCCAAGTACAACCCCGGGCAACAGGAGAGGCGACAGGAATGCCGTAGTGAACAAGTCGCGCCGCTGAGGCGGCATTCGGTTGATCGCCAGCGCCGCCAACGCTCCAATTACGGTGGCAAGCACGGTCGTTGCAATCGCCAGCTGCAGGCTTGTGTAGAGGCCAGACCACAAATAATCATTCTTCCACAATTTGACATACCATTGAGTAGACAGGCCAGGCGGAGGAAACACTCCAATGTAGTTGCGCGAGTCGAAGGACATTAGAATGGTTATGATCACTGGCAAAAGCAGAAAAAATGCCGTTAATAGCGTAATACATCTTATGAAAACGGTGATACCTAAGTCAACGATTCTTTTGGTGAGCAATTTTCAGCTCCGATCAAACAATGTAGTTAATCTGGAGAGAGCGAAAATTAACAGCGCCGAAAGCACCAACATGACGATAGCGATCGCAGCCCCGCTCTGGTGATTGGCAGTTTCGCTGAATCGACTGTAAATAAGGTTTGAGATGAATACTACGCGCCCACGCCCCAGTATCCAAGGTATGACGAACGCACTTACGCCAAATGTCATTGACACCAGAAATGTCGCGACTAGTCCTTTGATGCACAAGGGCACTGTTACCGTTAGGTGAGACTCCAGTTTCGACGCTCCCAGGGACTGAGCAGCTTCCGTCAAGCGGGGATTAAGGCTCAATATCGGTCCCATCAAGATCAAGACAGACAAAGGTATCTCATAATGAAGCAATCCCGCGATGATGACTAAGTTGGTGTAGGTGTCACCATTAATGTTGACACCCAGGAAGGTGGTGATCGGTGCAAGCATCCCAACGGAGCCGAATGTCAACTGAATTGCAAAGATCCTAACTAGTGCACTCAGGAACAACAGGCCGATGAACGCGGCTATCCAAGCCTTTTGCACGCGCGGGGAGGCGTTCCTTGCAATGTTGTAAGCTATTGGAAAGCCAATCAGAATAGCGAGAGCGGACCCGCAGAACGACAGGAAATACGTTTGAATAAAGTAGCGGGCATATGCTGGGTGAAGAAGTTCAGTATAATTCTTTACAGTAAGCGGAACCCCTTCCACCCCTCCGATACGGCCGGGTACGTATGCGCGAAAGCTCTCCTCGAGAACGAGCAACAACGGGAGCAGAAAAAATAGCAGAAATACGGCCACCGCAGGCAGCAGTAGCATTAGGCTCACTCTCGCAGGGATCACTAGTTCTCTCCACCCGATATCCCGCCCCGCCTTAAGCGCTTTCGGCTTAAAGCAGAGGAACGATTTCCTGTTCCCAGCGCTGCATCCAGGCATTTGACTGTTCGGAGAGGTAGGTCCAGTCCGGTATGTAGGCGTATCGATCCGTCTCTTCGTTGTTGAGCATGAAGGGCTTCATTAGGTCGGACGCCTTCGACTTGATATTAGCAGGCACACCGCCGCTAATCCGATTCAGCAATTCGTCGTTCTCCGGGTTAATGGCAAAGTTCGCGAACTTGAACGCGGCTTCCGTGTTCCCGCCTTTCAGAACACACCAGCCCTCGTCGAAAATAAACGTTACGAAGCCGGTCTGCCGTTCCATCTTAGTCAGATATCGGATTTTGAAGTCCGAAGACATGGCCGCAACAGCACTACTGGCCTGAATGGTAACGCTAGTTTCGCCAGAAGTGATGGAATTCTGAATGTCGATATCCGAATTTGCGATGCGTCCGATATTTCCGCTGCTCGCCAATTTTTTCATGAAATCCCAGGCGGGCTCCATATTGCGTTCGTCGCCCCCTTTGTGCAGGGCCATTGATACCATATGAAGGTTGCTGCTCAACGTAGGAACCGGAAAACAAATCTTGCCTTTGAGGCGGGGGTCCAAGAGGTCATCGAGATTGGTTAACGCGAAGGGAGTAGTGTCTTCCCGATAGAACCATATGATACTACTTGTTTTGCGAGGGATGTTTATAATGTTTCCCGCTTTGTCCTTGTAGAGTAGCTTTTGTGGAATGTCGGCGAGATTTGGAACTTTTTCCACGGTGACTGGCTCCGCCCAGCCCTCGTCGGCGATAGTTTTCCACATGCCGGTCCATCCCGCTACAAGGTCTATGCCAGGTTTTGGCCAGCGGGCTTTGATAACTGGCAGAATTGTGGCGCCACTTCCGGTATAAAGTTGCCAATTGATCTCAACAAACGATTGCTCGCTTGCAACCGCTTTGATGGAGTCCACATAGACCCCCCCCCATTCGGTCGCAGTGATGGTCTCCGCGGCCCGAGATCTACCGGGGCCTGCGAGCCACATGCCAGTGCCCACAGCCGCAGTGGAAGCGGCGGCTTTGAGAAATTCACGTCGCGAGGCCTTAAACATCATGACCTGCTCCCCATTTTGGTACGCATTTAGTGTAAATTTTTCTACATTTTCATGATAATAGTGCCCGCAATGCTTTTGCCGTCGAATTTTGCCCAAGCCGCGACTGTCTTGTGCGTATCGCGGGGGCAGTCTGGCGAAATTCTGCGTACGCGCACATCGACCCCGGCGTCTTTTCGCGTGGCCGCGCGGGAAGGATCTCTGTTGTTCACTCACGGTTGACTAGACTAGGCAGTGGCTTGCAGGCGGGCTGTTGGCGCGAGGCGATCCATTTGGTGACAACCCTGCATCGCATCAGTGGAAGACGTCGGAGTATCTAGAGGTGGCCGGCCCCCAGTCGGCATAAAAAGGACTCAGGAAACTGGGGGCGCTTGGCCGATCGCGCGCCGGCTTTACCACCAAAAAAATGCGCGGTGCGACGAAAAAGGTCGACCTCTGGGCTTCGTCCTGATATCTGGCCACGCGCATGATATTCAAGGCTTCGGGCCGCTGTTTCGAATGATCGCCGACCGTATCGAGGCGCTCCTGGCGGACAAGGGCTATGACTCCGACGCAATCCGCGAAGATATCGCCAAAGCTCGAGGCGGTCATCCCCGCCGTTGGCGCAACCTCGTCGAGCGCCTGGATAACGAGCTGAAGAACTGGGGCCGTATTGCCACACGCTACCACAAGACCAAGGAATCCTATCTTGGCTTCGTGGCCCTCGCCTCAATCAAACTATGGCTGCCCTTTGGCCACCAAGCCAAGCTACGGTTATGACGAAGTCATCAGCTTGAACGCACCAGCTTGGCTTCACCTAGAAAGGCGCGGTTGCGCCGCCTCCACGAACCATTCGTCCAGCACATGGTGCAGAACGATGTTCGCGAGAAGCGGGCTAATCACGCCTCCCTGCGTGGTTCCAGTCACCGAGTTCTGCAGGGAGCCTCCTTCGAGTGCTCCTGCCTTCAGCTATTTGTCGATTCTGCGTCGAATGACGCCGTCAGTGATCCGCAGGTCGAGGAAGGATCGCAGATGCCTGTGATCGATGCTGTCGAAGTACTTCGAGACATCCGCGTCAATCACCCAATACTGTCGTTGTCCCATGATGCCAACGCGCAATCGGCGTAAGGCATCATGAGCAGAACGGTCCGGCCGAAAGCCGAAAGAACAGTTCAAAAAGTCCTGCTCGTAGATCGGCTCCAGAAGCATCAAGATCACCCGTTGCGCCAGCTTTGTCTTCAATGGTCGGAATGCCCAGCGGACGTTTCGACCCACCTGTTGTCGGTATGTAGTGACGCCGCACCGGCGGCGCGCGATAGCTGCCCGAGTTGATCCGCGACAGAGTGCTTTCAAGGTTCACCTCCAAATCCCTCTCATAGTCGGCAGCCGTACGGCGGTCTATGCCCGCCGCGCCATCTTTGCGCGTCAGGGCCCACGCCTCGAACATCCATTCAGGGTCAATCAGGGGGTGCAGGGACGTAAGCACCCGGTCCGGGTGCTCCCTCGCCTGTTCGGCTATCCACTGCTGTTTGTGTACACGTGTGGGGCTCCCCTCCGATGTTTCCAAGTCGGTGGGGACTACATTCGACGCCCCCTTCCCTCGACCGGTTGCGCTGGCCACGGTTCCCCGCTTTCGATGGTACTATGGGGCGCTCCGAATTCCCGAACCGCATCCCCTTCGGCTTATTGTTTGCGCCAGCCGGGTCTGCAAGATCCTGCCTGTTCGGGTAGTATGCTGAGAGTTCTGCAATTCGCTGAGAGGGGGCGGTCATGGCAGGCTGGTGATGTTCAACGTCACCTGATTCCCGCGAAGGAACGCCACCATGACCAAGACTGAAAGTAAGACCGCCAGCGCCGCCGTCAAAGACATTCTGCTTTCGGGCCCGCAAGGTCTGCACGAAGTCATCCGGGCGGTGATGCAGGAGGTGCTACGAGGCCGAGATGGACGAGGCTCTGGGTGCTTCGAAAGGCGAGCGCACACCGGAGCGGCTCGGCTATCGCTCGGGTTATTATGGCCGCCCTCTTGTCACCCGTGTCGGCAAGCTTGAGCTGCGAGTTCCGCAGGACCGGGCCGGCCGCTTCTCCACCGAGCTTTTCGAGCGTTACCAGCGTTCGGAGCGGGCCTTGGTGGCGACGCTTGCGGAGATGCCTCAACGGGTCAAAATAGCTGCTGATGTTGCGAAATGTCGGTGGTGGACTTGAGCAAGACCGGACCATAATGCAGCCGTCTCACCAGACGACGAGGTCAAGACCAGTCTCATCCATCCGCTGCTTTACCTTCATCTGCGCCCATCATACTATTATACTGGACCTACAGCCTCAACAACCTTCCGTACCCAGGAATTGGCTTGCTATATCCCGCAAGCCGTAAAGATTGCCAAAATAGCGCCTGTACAGCGGTGACCACCGGCTTTTTTATCTTCTCTTCGATCTTTTCGATCACCTCAACGGCCCTGATGGCTGTGCACGAAATGAACAATGCATCTGCGGCAGATGTGTCCATCTCGGCAGCGGCATGAAAAATGCTCTCTGGCGTGATTTTCGCCACCAGTTCATTGTCTGATATATTGAAGCTGTTGAATGCTGTTATTTTCATTCCGGATGCTTCAATATTGCTGGCGATAATCTCATTCACATCGTCGGTATAGGGGGTCAGAACGGCGATACGTCGTGCTGCCAATCGTTCAAGCCCTTCTAAGGCGGCTGTGATAGGGGTGCTGCAAGCTATGCCGGAACGCCCCGCTTGAATAAGTTCTTGAACCCTTTGGAACCCCATTACTGCCGTTCCCGACGTGCAGGAGTACGCAACCACATCCAAACGCCCCTCTGGCACAAGGAGGCGAGTAGCGTCGGTGATGAGCGGCGCCATTTCGTTCAGCGACATCACCGAACAGTCAGATGCATGAAATAATCGGCTCGTATAGATGACCACGTCATCGTGGGGCCGCATATTCATAAAGTCGCGTTCAGTGGCATAATCATTGGACAATGCGAGTAGCCCGATTCTGTACTTCCCCGGGCCCTCATCGAATTCGGCGGTGGTATCCACCCGCCCGAAACGGCGCGTGGTGTCGTTTTTCGCTGCGGCAGGCATTCGAATACCCTGGCTGTTGGTTGTTGGGATCTCGCAGAATACCGCGCGCGGCAAATCAAATGTCGCCGAAAACACTCATTATCGGGATGGAATTCTGCTTCCTTCTCGGCAAAGTTGGAGAATCGCAACGCCGATTCCAAAACTGCATCGAACTTACACAGCACCCTAGCTGCCGCCCGAGACCGGTTTTAAGCAACTGGCGGGATCTCGTGAGATCATTCGCCCAAGCCGTCGGCCGGCTTGTCGCAATTGGACGCGGAGGCCTCGAATCGCCGACGACGGCAGCCCGATGCGGTCGGTCCGGCTCGCTGATGCGGGTCAGAACAAGACGGGGGTTGCCGTCCTCACCAACGGCATCGCAATGTGCCAAGTTGATGTGGTGTAGGCCAGAGCAGGTCCAGCGCCTGCCTCAGATCGGCGATCAAGTCGCCGGCGTCTTCCAGACCGGCGAGAGACACATGAGGCTGGCCGATGCCGTCGGCAGATGAGCATCCTTGCAGATGCTTTTACGGGCACGTGTCAGACTGGCCGGATGGTAGATGAGGCTGTCAGCAACACCGAGGCTAACCGCTCGAGTGACCAGGTTGAGCCGGTCCATCGTCTTGCGTGGAGGCCGAAAGCCAACATGCCTGATCCTTTGGACATCTGCTTTCCTGCAATCGCCTGATCGGGATGCGAGTCGAGACGGATAGCTCACCCATGCCACCGCAGGATGCGCTTTGAGCGCTTGTTCGGTCGAAAGAGCGACCGCGCTGTGCCGCCGCTCCGGTGATGTAGCGCAATCCGGTTTCGTGCAACGTGTGGAGTCTTTTTCGCATCACCTAGGATGGCCCCGCCGACATCGCCATGGCCGCTGATGTATTTTGTGACAGATCGACCGCGATGACCTTGATCCCAACGCGGGACCGCCTGTTCGACCATGGCGAGATGTTCGCGTAAAGGTCTTATGGCCAATGAGTTAGTCGCCTTGGGACAGCAGCGACAGGATCAGCGTGCCGAAAAGCCGCCATCGCCCGAGGCGACGACCAGCCCTGCTTCAGCTCCTTCGAGATTGACGAGCCGTTTTTCAAAGATCTCGGTTATTGGATTGTATTCGCGTGCATAGAGCCTTCCACCAAGCGCGGCTGCAGCGGTCGGCAGTCTCGGCACCCCCGGCTGCTCCGAATGGACTGCATGAAACAGCACCAGGTAGTATGCAAGCTCTGCCTGCGCCCCATTGACGCTCAGTGTCCCGCGCCTTCCATATGGCGTCCCTTGATGGCCCTTTCCAACCAGCCAACCTCCATCTCAGGAACCGAGGAGAGCAATAGTTCGGTATAGGGATCGAAGGGAGGCCTGTGCACGTACGTCTTGGAGCCGTAGCGGACAACGTCGCCGCGGTACATGACAGCGATGGAATCGGCGATCGCCTTCACGGTCGCAAGATCGTGGGTGATAAACAAATAGGCCACATCCTCGAACTTTTGCAGGCGAAGGATCAGTTTCAGGATGCCATCGGCGACAAGCGGGTCGAGCGCCGATGTCACCTCGTCGCAGATGATCAGCTTCGGCTTGGCGGCGAGCGAGCGGGCGATGCAGACGCGCTGCTTCTGCCCGCCGGAAAGCTCGGCCGGGTAGCGGTCGATGAACCCCTTGCCCATCTCGATCTTGTCGAGCAGTTCGCCGACGCGGGCGTCGCGCTCCTTTCCTCGCATGCCAAAATAGAATTCAAGCGGCCGGCCAATGATGGTGCCGACCGTCTGCCGCGGATTCATCGCTACATCTGCCATTTGATAGATCATCTGCAATTCGCGAAGATCATCCTTGGATCGGTCAGCGAGCCTTTGCGCGAGCGTGCGGCCAGCGAAGGTGATGCTGCCGGCGATGGGCGGCAGCAGCCCCGTGATGACGCGGGCCAAGGTGGATTTGCCGGAGCCGGACTCGCCGACGACAGCGAGCGTTTGGCCGTGATGGACGTCAATCGAGACGTCCTGCAAAACCTTCACGGCACCGCCACCATAAGCAGCAGTGGCGCTCCTCACCGACAACAGAGGCTTCGGCGTCGGTTGCTTCTCCTCATGCTCAATCGAACGCACCGACACCAGCGCATTGGTGTATTCCTGGCGCGGTTCCTTGATGATCTGCCGGGTTTCCCCGTGCTCCACCATCTTACCGTCCCGCAGCACCATTATTTCGTCGGAGACCTGGGCGACCACGGCAAGGTCATGGGTGATGTAGAGCGCCGCCACATGGGTGTCGCAGATGGCGTCCTTGATCGCCGCCAGCACGTCGATCTGCGTCGTCACGTCGAGCGCCGTGGTCGGCTCGTCGAAGACGATCAGGTCGGGCTCGGAGCACAGCGCCATCGCCGTCATCACGCGCTGCAGCTGGCCGCCGGACACCTGGTGCGGAAAGCGTTCGCCGATGCTTTCGGGGTTCGGCAGGCTGAGCTTCCTGAACAGCGCGATGGCGCGTTTTTCGGCCGCGGCCCGCGTCGCCGTGCCATGCAGCAGCGTCGCCTCGACCACCTGGTCCATCAGTCTGTGCGCCGGGTTAAAGGCGGCAGCAGCCGATTGCGCGACATAGCAGACCTCGCGGCCGCGCAGCTTGCGAAAGCCCTCCTTGCCGCCCTTGAGGATGTCGCGGCCGTTGAGGATGACCTCGCCGCCGGTGATGCGCACGCCGCCGCGGCCATAGCCCATCGACGCCAGGCCGATGGTCGACTTGCCGGCGCCGGACTCGCCGATCAGGCCGAGCACCTTGCCCTTCTCGAGCGTCAGCGAGACGTCGTGGACAAGCACGATGTTCTTGGGCGCCTCGCCCGGCGGGAACACGGTGGCCTCGATGCGCAGATTGCGGATGTCGAGCAGCATGGACTTTGCTCGCTGGTCAGCCATCATCCGCGCCCTCCCTTGAGGCTTGTCGTGCGGTTGAGCACCCAGTCGGCGACAAGATTGACGGAGATCGCCAGCATCGCGATCGCCGCGGCAGGGATGAGTGCCGCCGCTATACCGAAGACGATACCATCCTTGTTTTCCTTGACCATGCCGCCCCAGTCGGCGCTAGGCGGCTGCACGCCGAGGCCGAGGAAGGACAGCGTCGACAGGAACAGCACGGCATAGATGAAGCGCAGGCCGAGTTCCGAAACCAGCGGCGACAACGCATTGGGCAGGATCTCGCGGAAGATGATCCACGCGCTGCCTTCGCCGCGCAGCTTGGCCGCCTCGACGAAATCCATGACGTTGATGTCTACGGCGACCGCCCGCGACAGGCGGTAAACGCGGGTCGAGTCGAGAATGCCCATGACCAGGATCAGCGTCACCAGATTGGTTGGCAATACCGAGAGCACGACGAGGCCCATGATCAGCGTCGGGATCGACATCAGGAGATCGACGAGGCGCGACATAAGCGTGTCGAACCAGCCACCGAAAACCGCCGCCGAGAAGCCGAGGATGGCGCCGAGCGAGAACGACAGCGCGGTGGCCAGCACCGCGATGAACAGCGTGACGCGGGCGCCGTAGATCATGCGCGAAAGAAGGTCGCGGCCGAGATTGTCGGTGCCCAGCAAATGTGTCGCCGACATCGGTGCCCAGACGTCGCCAACGATCTCGCCATTGCCGTAAGGCGCGATCCAGGGCGCGAAGATCGCCGCCAGCACGAACAATGCCGTCAGCACCAGGCCGATCAGCGCAGGGATGGGGATGCGTTTTATGTCGAGCATGCCCGCTCCCTATTTCGGATGTCTGAGACGCGGATTGGCGACGATCGCCGCTATGTCCGCAATGATGTTCAAGCTGATGTAGACGGCGGCGAAGATCAGGCCGACCGCCTGCACCACTGGCACGTCGCGCTTGGTGACATGGTCGACGAGATATTGGCCCATGCCCGGATAGACGAAGATCACTTCGACCACGACGACGCCGACGATCAGATAGGCGAGGTTGAGCATGACGACGTTGATGATCGGCGCAATCGCATTGGGGAAGGCATGCCTGCGGATGACGGAAAATGCCGAAAGCCCCTTGAGCTCGGCGGTTTCCACATAGGCCGACTGCATGACGTTGAGGATCGCGGCGCGCGTCATGCGCATCATGTGGGCGAGCACCACCAGCGTCAGTGCTGCCGCCGGCAGCATGATCGCCTGCATGCGCTCGCCGAAAGGCATTCCGTCATAGACCGTCGAGATGCCGGGGAAGATCTGGTATTTCACGGCAAAGAAATAGACCAGCACGTAGCCGATGAAGAATTCGGGAAACGACGTCGAGGCAAGCGCCAGTCCGGAGATCAGCTTGTCGACCCAGCCATTGCGGTAGCGCACTGCAATCAGGCCGAGGATGATCGCCAGCGGCACCGCGACGGCCGCCGCCCAGAAGGCGAGGAACAGCGTGTTCCATAACCGCCCCTGGATCGACGTCGCAATATCCTGACCGCTCGACATGGCAGTGCCGAGATCGCCGGTCACGACGCCGCCGAGCCAGCGGAAATAGCGGATAAAGGCCGGATCGTTGAGGCCGAGCTGCTCGCGCAGATTGGCGAGCGATTCCGGTGTCGCCGACTGTCCCAGGATGGCTTGCGCGACGTCGCCGGGCAGGATCTGGGTGCCGGCGAAGATCAGGACCGATACGGCCAACAAAAGGAGGATGCCCAGCGCAATGCGCTGGGCCACCAGACTCAGAACAGGCGAGCCCATAAGCATGCTTTTCAGACTTGGAGCCAACATTGCGCCAATGCGTAGCCGTTGCACATGTCCCGCGCTGGATACTTCACGAAGCCTTTCACGTCCGGCCCCGTCGCGTCGATGAACTGGTTGAAAAACGGCACGGTCACGCCGCCCTCGTCACGAACGATGATGGCCATTTCGCGATAGAGGTTCTTGCGCTTGTCCTGGTCGAGTTCGCCGCGTGCCTCGATGAGAAGCTTGTCGAACTTCTCGTTGAAGAAGTGCGTGTCGTTCCACTGTGCCGTTGACAGATAGGCACTCGAGTACATCTCGTCTTGCGTTGAGCGCCCGGTCCAGTAGGAGGCATAAAAGGGCTGCTTTTGCCAGACCTCCGACCAATAACCATCTCCAGGCTCCCGCTTGATCTCCAGCGTGATGCCGGCCTTGGCCGCGCTCTGCTGGAAGAGTTGCGAGGCATCGACGGCGCTAGGGAAGGCAACGTCCGACGTGCGCAGCAGGATCGGCCCGCTGTGGCCCGACTTCTTATAGTGGAACTTGGCTTTTTCCGGATCGAAGGCGCGCTGCTCGATGTCATCGGAAAATAGCGGATAAGCATCGTTGATAGGAAAGTCGTTACCTATTGCGCCATAGCCGCGAAGGATCTTGTCCAGCATTTGTTCGCGGTCTAATGCAAGCTTCAACGCCATCCTGACATCGTTGTTATCGAACGGCGTGGTGTCGCAGAACATATTGAAGAGATAGCAACCGCGCCCGGTCACATTCTGAATGGTGACACCGGGGCCGCGCTTCACCAGATCGACGACCTTCGGCTCGACGCGGTTGATCATGTGGACCTGATTGCCCTGTAGGGCCGCAATTCGAGCTGAGGCATCGTTGATGACGAGGATTTCGACCTGATCGGCGTGGCCGAGCTTGTCACCCTGCCAGTAATCCTTGAACTTTTCCCCGACGTGCCGCACACCCGGTTCGTTGACCGCGACCTTATACGGGCCAGCTCCGATGCCCGCGGCGGGATCGTCCTTGCCGCCATTGGGCTGGATGATCAGGTGATAGTCAGTCATGAGATAGGGCAAATCAACGTTGGGTTCTTTGAGCGTGATCACGACGTCACGACCATCGGCCTTGATGGCTTCAATACCGCTCAGGATGCCCAAGGCGCCGGATTTGGACTCCTTATTGGAATGGCGCTCTAGCGTGGCCACAACGTCTTGGGGCGTCACTTCCTTGCCGTTGTGGAATTCGATGCCTTTCCGGATTTTCAGAGTCCACGTCTTGACATCCTTCGACGAGCCAATTTCCTCAGCGATGCGGTATTCGAGGCCGTTATCGGGGGTCACTTCCATCAGCATCTCGCCCCAACATCTGCCAAAAGTGATTGGGGGTGCCCCCGCCGGAAGCGCTGGATCGAGACTGTCGGTGGCACCACCGCCTTGAAGGCCAGCTTTCAGGATACCGCCCCTTTGGGGCGCCTGCGCCTTAACGGCACCGGCAACAAGCGAATTAGCGACGGTGGCGCTGACGCCGAGAGCCGTCGCATGGCGGAGAAATTCACGTCGACTCAACTGGCCCGCAGCGGCGCGGCGGCCGAGATAGTCGAGTTCCTGCGACATTGGCTCGTCCTTTTCCTAGTGCCGACAACATGGCGTTCGTTTGCTGATCGTAACTCGGCAATTGAGCCGTTCTACCCAAATGATGTTCTTCTCCATGCAGGAATACGGCATTTTCCTGCCTCTATGTACGTAATGCGACGGTCAACGAGGTCCCGCGTTTCCCGTGTTGGGGTTTTACGGCACCTCAACGTCACGCACTTGCACCGGTCAGACTAGATTGCAAATGATCGCCGACACACACAAACTCACTTGCCTACTATGGCTCGAGGACTGCTATATACGCGACATGCAACGGCTACCCGGCTGGAGATCTGATAATGTGCACCCGGCAAGTTCGACTGCACATTCGGAAGCTTTCCTGAGCCGCAGCGCGTGCCTGCTCGACTACCAAGGCCTCCCTCGGTGGATTATCAATACGCCTCGCTCGCCGACGCCTATCTGTGTTCTGAAACCGCAGTCTTCGCATGCCTTCACACACGCCAGCGAATTGGCGAATTGACATAGCAGCCGTTTTTAGCCGTTAGTCCCAGCCGCTGCTGTTACATTCCAGTACGCTACAGTCCGACCCTCTCGGACTGTCCAGATAACAGGGTAGTTGGATCGACTGGGCGATGTCGTCCACGCTGGAAAATCGACCGAAAGGAAAAGAAAAACGGTCACGACGCGCCAACGAACGATTAGTCTCACAAGGCCTATATGGACGCGACGCAGATTACGCCATAGGGGCGTCGTAGCCATGCAGCGCCTTCACTTCGAGATACTCCTCCAAGCCCCATCTGCCATTTTCGCGCCCATTTCCCGATTGTTTGTAGCCACCGAACGGCGCGGCTCGGTCGAATGCTGGATAGTTTATATGCACACTGCCGGCCCGCATACGGGCTGCCACCCTGCGGGCGCGCGCAAGGTCCGACGATTGAACATATGCTGCCAAGCCAAAAACCGTATCGTTGGCGAGCTCGATCGCCTCGTCCTCATCCCGGTACGGTAGGATTGACAGAACTGGCCCAAAAATCTCCTCTCGCGCGATAGTCATGTCATTGTGGACGCCAGCAAATATTGTTGGCCGGACGAAATAGCCTCGGTTCAGATGTTCCGGCCTACCAAGCCCGCCAGTGACGAGATCTGCTCCCTCTTGGATGCCAGCCTGGATAAAGCCCTGTATCTTGTCAAATTGGTTTCTATTGACTACTGGACCGATGTTTGTTTTGAGGTCACGTACATCCCCAACGATCAGCCGTTGTGCGACCGCCTTGGCGATCCCCTTCACCTCGTCGTGGCGGTCTGCTGGTACAAACATACGGGTGGGTGCGCTGCAAGCTTGGCCGCTATTGCGCATCACTCCAAGCACACCCTTCGTGACAGCACTTTCGAAGTCCACATCAGGCAACAGAATATTCGCCGATTTTCCTCCAAGTTCCTGCGCTACACGTTTGACGGTTCTCGCGGCTGACTGAGCAATCAAGATACCGGCGCGTGTCGAACCAGTAAAAGAAACCATTTCTATTCCGGGATGCGCTGAAATCGCTTCGCCCACAACAGCGCCTTCCCCTTGGAGCATGTTATACACGCCAGCGGGCACACCGGCAGCATGCATGATTTCGGACCAAATGATAGCATTCAACGGGGCCACTTCGGAAGGTTTGAGCACCATCGTGCAACCCGCGGCAATCGCTGGAGCAACCTTCATTATGATCTGAAGCACCGGATAATTCCAAGGTGTGATCAATCCGACGACTCCGATCGGTTCTCGGATGATCTTGGTCGTTCCTTGTAATTCTTCGAACTGATAGTGCTCCAGGACTTTTATAACGCTTCTAAGGTCAGCCGATGCCAGCTGCCACTCGCGGGCGATTTGAAGCGGCGCACCTAATTCCGTGCAAAGCACCGAAGCAATGTCTTCTTGTCTCTTCTCGTATTCTGAAAGGATATCTCGGAGTAGATCCAAGCGTCCACGTGGAGTAGTTGTAGAAAATTTAGGAAACGCTGCGCGAGCAGCAGCCACGGCGCGATCAACATCCCTTGGTCCGCCCCCAGCGATGCGAGTGAATACTTCCTCGGATGAGGGGTCAATCACGTCCAGTAGAGTTGACTCCAAGGGATCGACCCATTCCCCATTCACATAGTGTTCGCGTTCGTGCTGCAATTCTCACTCCCTGTTAAATCTTGGCGTTGAGCCTTTTCGACGCCGAGTTTCCGAGAATTCGATACCAAATTCAGACTGAACCTTGGCAATGTCCTTTGGCTCAAGGAGGGGTTAAAGTCCCATCGCATCGTGGCGGCAACGCCTGTCCTTGTTCAGCTAGGGGTGTATAAGGTCCGCCGCGCGCTCACCGATCATAATACACGTGGCGTTGGTGTTGCCTGCAATGTGAGTTGGGAATATCGACGCATCCGCAACCCACAAGCCCTCAGTCCCACGCACACGTAGGTCGGGAGTCACGACGGCCTGGTCATCGATGCCCATTCGGCATGTGCCGACAGGATGGAAGCCAGGCCCAGTCGAGTTGCGCACATAATCTTCGTCGGCCTCAGGCCCCGCCTCACGGGGAGGCACGTCTATAAGCTGGAGCACATGATTGCCGAAGGGTGGCGTGGACGCCAGCCGCCGAACCCAATCTAGGCCGAGCAAGACCCGTTTTAAGTCGTCTGGGTGGTCGAGCAGGCGGGGATAAATGGCTATAGGGTCTCGGGGATCATTCGATCTAAGCGATAAAAAGCCCTTGCTTTTTGAATGGTTTACATTGGCGTAGATCGTTACAAGATTTCGCGGTGGGATGTGTCGCCTCCCATTCTTCAATAAAAATCCGAAGGCCAAAAGATGGAATTGAAGGTCGGGCACTTTTTGATCAGGAGTGGACTTGAGGAATGCTATGACTTGCGCCAAGGACTCGGTGAGCACTCCCTTCCTTGCAAAAGCCCATTCTGCGAACGCGCGAATCCGTCCAAACCCTAACGCGTAAGCGTTTCCCGTCTTTATATTCATCTCGGCGAGGACATGGAGGCACGGATGCTCTAAAAGGTTCTGGCCCACCTCGGGGCTGGTCACAACGGTTTTTATGCCATGCTTCGAAAGTTCGGCAGGATGGCCAATGCCGGACAGCATCAGGATCTGTGGCGAATTAAGTGCACCGGCTGACAGCACGACGCCGCGTCGCGCACTTGCGCGGATGACCTGACCACCGCGCGTAAAAACGACGCCCTTTGCACGATTCGTCTCCATTATCAGACTGCTGACTAAGGCGTCGTCCATGACGACCAAATTAGGGTCTTTCTGCAGCGGTCCAATATATGCGTCGAATGCTGAATGGCGCATCCCGTCCTTCGTGGAGCCCTGATTCCAAGCAACTCCCTCATGTGAGGCTCCATTGAGGTCAGGGTTATGCGGGACGCCCAAATTCACAAGACTGTCGATGAATTTCTCGGCAACCGGGATGCGCCAACGCAGCGTCGAAACGTGCAGTGGCCCCATACCCCCGCGATAGGCGTCATTGTCTGTATATTTATCCGCAGTCTCCATCTTACGAAAGTACGGAAGAACAGAATTCCAGTCCCATCCGTTGTTGCCGAGCTTCCCCCAAGCGTCAAAGTCACTCTGTGCACCGCGAATGAAGATCATACCGTTTATGGCCGACGAGCCGCCCGGGACGCGGCCACGCGGCCATAATTCCTTGAGCCCATTACGCGTTGGATCCGGCTCAGTCATATAATTCCAGTCATAGCGCTTGTTGCCGACGGTATACATTGACGATGCCGGGATCCGCGTTACGTGAAGTTTTTCACGCTTGCCAGCTTCAAGCAGCAAGACGCGGGCTCCCTTCTCCACAAGACGAGCAGCAACTGGGGATCCGGCACTGCCGGAACCGACGACGATGTAGTCGAATTCCATTGTTCAACCTCGGTCACTTGGAATAGGCGCGGCGCACAGGCTGTGGACGTTGTAACTTATCAAGGAGCACCAGCGTGGCTTGCTAGCCAATGATCGACAGGGCGACGTGGGGTCCATCCGCCGGCTTGCTTACGGAAATCGACTCAAGGCATCAGCGCGCTGACCGTCGCGCGCTGATGCAGATCTATTCCACAATTCCGCCTACACGCCGCGCTACGGATCACGCCTTAAGCCAGCATTTGGCGAACGCGTAGCCGTCCATCAGCTCAGCACGGCCGCCGACAAACCCGCCGATCTTGTCCGACGTCGCGTCTATGGAATGATTGAACATGGGCAAGATCACGCCGCCTTCATCCCTTACGATGATACCCATCTCGCGATAGAGGACCTTGCGCTTACCCTGGTCGAGTTCTCCGCGGGCCTCCATAAGAAGCTTGTCGAACTTTTCGTTAACGAAACGCGTTTCATTCCATTCCGCCGTAGAAAGATAGGTAGTGGAGTACATCTGGTCCTGCGTCGGGCGTCCTCGCCAGTTGGTCGCGAAGAAGGGCTTCTTGTTCCAGACCTCCGCCCAATAACCATCGCCTGGCTCACGTCCGACCTCAAGGGTAATGCCGGCCTTGGCGCAGCTCTGCTGAAAAAGCTGCGCGGCATCGACGGCGCCAGGGAAGGCAACGTCCGACGTGCGCAGCAGGATCGGCCCGCTGTGGCCCGACTTCTTATAGTGGAACTTGGCTTTTTCCGGATCGAAAACGCGCTGCTCAATATCGTCTGAGAAGAGCGGATAGGGGGCGTTAATCGGAAAGTCGTTACCGACCGTGCCGTAGCCGCGCAGGATCTTGTTCACCATTTCCTCCCGGTCGATGGCGAGCTTGAGCGCCATCCTGAGATCCTTATTGTCGAACGGCGCCGTATTGCAGAACATGGCGAAATTGTAGTGGCCCGGGCCCGATCCGGTCTCGACCTTCAAGTTGGGCACGCGCTTGATGAGATCAACGACTTTGGGCTGGACCGCGTTGATAATATGGACTTGGCCGCCCTGCAGCGCAGAGATGCGGGCGGTGTCGTCGTTGATGATAATCATCTCGATCTGGTCGGCGAAGCCCATCTTGTCTGATTGCCAGAAATTAGCAAAGCGCTCGCCGCCTAGCCGAACACCGGGCTCGTTGACGGTCACTTTGTACGGTCCGGCGCCGACGCCTTGGGTCGGGTTATCTTTGCCCCCGTTGGGCTGAATGACGAGATGAAAGTCCGTCATCAGGTAGGGCAGATCGGCGTTCGGCTCCTTGAGGGTGACAACGAAATTCCGGCCGTCCGACTTGAGGCTCTCGATGCCTTGTAAGACACCAAGGGCCCCGGACTTCGATTTCTCGTCGGAATGACGTTCCATCGTAGCCATCACGTCTTCCGCCGTAACAGTCTTGCCGTTGTGGAATTCCACATCCTGACGGATCTTGAAGGTCCAGACCTTAGCGTCCTTCGACGAGCCGATTTCCTCGGCGAGGCGGTGCTCCAGTCCGCCGTCGGCATCAACTGCAACGAGATATTCGCCCCAGCATTTGCCGAAGGTCAATGGCGCCATCATAAAGTTCGCCGGATCAAGGTCTTGGGTCGCCTCACCGCCACTGAGACCGCCTTTGATGATGCCTCCCCGAACGGGTCCCTCGGCAAGCGCAGCACCGGCAAGCAACGAGTTGGCGAAGGTCGCGCTGACGCCGAGCGCCGTCGCCCGGCCGAGAAATTCACGTCGGTTCATCCCCCCTGCAGCGACGCGGCGGCTGAGATAATCGAGTTCCTGTGACATAGAGATCTCCCATTTTTGTGAGGTGTTGCGCTAGCGCAAACCATGCGCTTGGCTTCCCTTTCTTACAAACTGAATGGTACGCCAGCGCAACTGGCCAACTTTGGGCAAATACTGCTTGTGAACGCAGCAAATCGGCGTTTTTCTGGCTGCACACGCATAAAACGCATCGCTAGCGGAGAGAGTGAAATTTCCGCCCCCGACAATGTCGGTGAGGAGTAGGAAACGCGGACTGCGTGTTCGATCGCAAGCAAAATTCTGCGATCGCGGGCGAGGCGAAAGGCCGCTGACCTGCCACGGGTAATTTCCTCATCTGAGATTAGAGTCCGGCCTCGATTGAAGGACGGACTGATGAAGAGAAAGCGGTTTACGGAAGAGCAGATCATCGCGGTTCTGCGTGAGCATGAGGCGGGAGCAAAGGCGGGCGACCTGGCGCGCAAGCATGGGATCTCCGAGGCGACGCTGTATAACTGGAAGGCGAAATATGGCGGGATGGACGTCTCCGATGCCAAACGGCTGAAAGCCTTGGAAGACGAGAACGCAAAGCTGAAGAAGCTGCTCGCCGACCTGATGCTCGAAGCGTCGGCACTGCGCGAGCTTCTTTCAAAAAAATGGTAGGACCCGCCGCCAAGCGCGAAGCCGTCGCGCATCTGCAGGCCGTCATGGGCGTGTCGGAGCGTCGGGCCTGTTCCTTCGTCGGTGCCGATCGCAAGATGGTCCGCTATCGGTCCCGGCGTCCGCCGGAGACGGAGCTGCGCACAAGGTTGCGCGACCTAGCCAACGAGCGCCGCCGCTTCGGCTATCGACGGCTGTTCATCTGCTCCAGCGAGAGGGCGAGCCATCAGGGGTCAATCGCATCTACCGGCTCCCGCGAGGGGGGGCTGATGGTGCGCAAGCGCCGGGCACGCGACGAGCGGTCGGCACGCTGGCGCCGATCCTGGTTGAGGCGAAGCCGAACGCGCTGGTCGCTGGACTTCGTCTATGACCAGTTCGCCTGCGGGCGGGGTTCCGGGTGCTGAACATCGTCGACGACGTGACGCGAGATTGCCTTGCCGCGATCCCGGACACGTCGATCTCCGGTCGGCGCGTTGCTCGGGAACTGACTGACAACAAGCTGAGCGCCTTGGACCTGAACCCGTCGTTGCTCAAAGCAAATCTATCCGTCGTTGCGCAAAGGCTCGGAGTCACACACCGACCAACCCCACCGCGAAACCGTCGCCCGAAGATCAAATCACCTCGGCCCTGGCTGAATGGTTACCGAGTAGGGCAGCAGACACTCGTTGCAAGTCCACGCCGTCGCGTATGGAACGCGCAGATCTGTCTCATAACTATCTGAAAAGCACAACGGCTTCGCCCAAGTGTAGCTTCACAAAGGAAACTCCTTTGTAACTCCTAGGACCCTCGCCTATTTGGCGCCAAGGAGTAGATCGAACAGCGGCGCCAACGTGGGCCGCTTATCAAGGTCGTCTATGAACTCGCCTATCAACCCGAGCTGCTTCTCGGAGAACGACAACATCGACATTTCGGCACAAGCCTTAAGTTTTAGCATACCATCCGTGAGCGAAGCCGGGCTCTCCGGATGGCCGAATGGCTTGTCGATGCGTATGGAATACTGTGCTCCAGACCTTAGCTGCACTTTAACTGCAGTCGGCGAATTCCCGTACCTGCCGTGAGTGAGATCGATTTGTGGATCAACTTCGACTTTGGTGGCCGCCATCACTTGGCGCACAGCGGGATCGTCCAGGGCATCGGCGCGGAAATCTCTAATACCTACGCCGCCACGGACCGCCGCTACAGCGACGACGTATGGAAGGCTGAACCGCGCCAGAACCGGGTCATTTGGGTTCCACTTTTGATCGCGCGGCTGGCCCACGACGCCCTCAGCGCGCTGATTTAACCCGAGCTGAATTGAAATAATATCCTCGGCGGTGAAGTTGTGCCTCCCACGGAGTTGAAGCAGACCATCAATTCCATGATGCGTAGCCCTGCACGACGGCCAGGGCTTGAAGCTAATAGAAGCGTTCACATAATCCTCGCCGAGTTTGTCCATAAGTAAATCAAGATCATAGGCCGGTTCAAAGGCGTTGTAGAAGCCATACCTACCAAAGAATGGATCTCGCGGGCCGTTGAAGCCCACCATGGCGGAGAGAGCAGACTCAAGACCTGAGCGGGCTCTTAATCCCTGCTGCAGCGCCACCGTGTGTGCACTCTCTTCATACATTTGGAATTCGCCTGCAGCGTGGGCGTAAGCGATTCCGAACGCATTGCGCGTTTTCTGTTCGTCAAGCCGTAGCAATTTGGAACAAACCGCTGTGGCGCCCCAGACCGCAACCATATTGTCACGGCCTGTGTCTATGGCATTGGTAGTGATGCTACGCGCCAGACGAATATGCAGATCGATAGCGGTGGCAAGGGCCGACACCAAGTGGCCTCCGGTTATGGAGGGATCGCGTTCAGCCAGTGCCAACGCCGGCGGGACATTATATGCGCTCGCATGGCAGCCATTAATGCCAATCTCGTAGGTGTCGTCAAAGTCGAGAGCTCTGGCTGTCGTTGCGTTGACGAGTGCCGCCAAGCTCGATGGGAGCTTTTCTCCGGAAATCCAAACTGTGCATTCTGGCTTACCACCGGACAGCGCGCCCAGTTGGCGCGCGCGGTGCGCGATCGGATCGTTCGATCCGCCGACCGCGCACGCTATCGTATCGAGGATGGAGAGCTTTGCACGTTCGATCGCTTTCTCAGGTATCGTCTCCAACCCGGAATTGAGAACGTGCCTAATGATTTGCGTCGTTACATCCATTGCCAAACCTCCAAGCGAAGTGGATCGAGAGCCCCTTGCGCGAGCAGGTAAATCACCTTCCCTCGACGTTGCCCGCCGAGACTATCTCGAATCGATCCTATCCGCGCGATGAGGCCGAAGCTGCTATTTAGATGTACAGCCCCATCAGCGTGCGCTTTGCGTAATTCTCCCTATTCCAACGCAGGAAAGTTGCGTTTTTCTGCTGTTCGCGCGCACAACCAGGACTGTTGGGAGTGGAGACCGCCGAATCGCCAGCGGTCACCGGGCTGTCGTTTCGGCACCTTTGTGCCGACAAACTCACGGACGTGCGTGACGGTCAATCGCGCCGCAGTTCCTGAAGCCCAAGTGAAGCCGACCGTAGGCGATGTCATCGATGTTGCCGCCCGCGCGCACTTACGCGGCGAGCAATACAGTAATTCTACAATAAGAACTATGCGTTTCAGCAAGCAAAGTCGCAGCGCAAAAGTTTAAGCGAGCGAATACCGCCGTTATTCCTCAATGGGCAGAGCCAACGATGCCTTGATGCGATCCATTACGACCATCGTCTTAACTGCCTTGATATCAGACTCGTGAAAAAATCGACGGGTAAATGCCTCGTACTCTGCCATGTCGCGCACAGAAATCATAAGAAGGAAGTCGGCTTCACCCGTCACATAATACGCGCTCATGATCTCAGGCGTGCGCCGAACCGCTTGCTTGAAGCGATCAATGATATCTACCCGCTCGCGCTCGAGACTGATAGACGCCAGCATGAGCATGGGCCGACCCACGGCTTGTGGCGAGACTATGGCAACATCAGCCTCAATCACACCATCGTCCCGCAGTCGCTTCAGCCGCCGCTGACAAGCGGTCGCAGAAAGGCCCGCAAGTTCGCCCAGCTCGGCTGTCGTAAGCCGATTGTCGCGCTGCACTGCATTGAGAAGCTTCCGATCAACTCGATCCAGGTCCATAACGATCACTGCAAAAATGAGTACAATTGCGCAGAAAAACTGCTCACTTCTGGCGACAATAGCCTCACTTCCGCAATGATCAAGCTATAAAATGAGATTATTAGCACAGCCGCTGCCCCACCCCCGCCGCGGTGGATCTACTGGCAAATCGGACCCGTGGACCGCTGGCGCGAAGAGCGGCGAAGCGGTTTGTTAAAGCTGATTTGTTGCCCACACGTGGACTCCCTACCCACGAACACGGAACTGATGAGGAACATGACAAGCCACTTTCTTCCCTTGGACGTCCTCCGGCAGGAGTTTCCGGCCATTAAAAGCGCCATTTACATGGATGTTGCAAATCAGGGGCTCATATCAAGAACGACACGCAGATCTATGGATCAGCATCTCGACAATAGACTGAATGGCCTGAATGACGAAGAAGCAATGATGGAACTTGTCGAGCGGACACGTTCCAGATTCGCTCAACTCGTCGGCGCCGGTAAAGATGAAATCGCTGTCACGAAGAACGCATCGGAAGGCGTCAATATAATCGGAAACGCGATTGCTTGGAGGCCCGGAGACAATGTGGTCCTTTGCCGGCAATTGGAGCACGCAAACAACATCTTGCCTTGGCTACGCCTCAGGGACAAGCACCGAATTGAACTTCGGATAGTAGAAGCTGATCGCGGTGCAATTCCGTCCGATGCTGTTACCGAGGCCATCGACTCTCGCACCCGTATCGTCACCCTATCGACGGTCACAATGGTCCCGGGCTTCAAGACAGTGATGGAGCCGATTGCCGAAGCTTGCCAGCGGGTTGGCGCCTTTCTTTTGGCCGACGCGTCCCAATCAGTTGGTATACTTCACACTGATGTCACTCGGCTTGGCGTCGACGGTCTGGTGGCATCATCTTACAAG
Source organism: Mesorhizobium sp. WSM4806 (assembly GCF_055811635.1). Taxonomy (NCBI): domain Bacteria; kingdom Pseudomonadati; phylum Pseudomonadota; class Alphaproteobacteria; order Hyphomicrobiales; family Phyllobacteriaceae; genus Mesorhizobium; species Mesorhizobium sp. WSM4806. Next base: position 46,756 of record NZ_JBVVQZ010000026.1, read on the forward strand.
GGGTTGATGGGCCTGTATGGGTTGGGATTTCTGTATTGCCGCCAAGAATGGGCTGATCGCCTAAGCCCCGCCTACCTCGCCCGCTTTAGTGTCGATCTCGGGAACGCGCTAGAATCGGCTCCCATATTCGATACCGTAAAATTGCGCGCCGGCGCGCTTCGTTTCGAAATCGGGCATTACAATTTTCCGGGCGTAATAGCTGCCTACGCATCAATGGGGCAACTGATGGAAATCGGCATTCCGGCCATTGAACAAAGCGTTACATCCGTCGCAAGGCGACTGGCATCGGGCTTGTTAGACCTCGGGCTACCCGTATGCGGTGGAGCACCCGCGGGTCACACCGGAAGTATTGTTGCTCTTGGAGATTCAGCAGCGCTTGATGGTTCGCGCGAAGCCGATAGCCGCATTCATTTGCTGCACGAGTATTTGTCGAACAATCAAGTGATCGTCTCAGTACGCCGGGGCATGCTGCGCTTCTCACTTCATCTATACAATACCGCAGACGATGCTGACCGGGTCGTCAGCCTGGCTAAGGATTGGCTGGATTAGCCGCAAACACATCTTAAGAAATAGGGGTACTATGTCTACTAGAACACAGGCCGTCGAGCTCCTTCAGCAACTTGTCAAGATTGAGAGCGTCAACCCATCAGCGTCAGCACAGGGGAGCGGGGAACAAAAGGTCGCCGAGTATCTCGAGGCCTTTTGCAGGGAGCGAAATCTACCCTTCGAATATCAGGAAGTGACTGACGGCCGTTCGAACTTCTTTACTTGGATCCCAGGGCAGGACCCCGCTAAGCGCGTCTTGTTCATATCCCATATGGACACTGTACCCGTTGACAATTGGGCGGCAGATCCATTTTCCCCACAGGAAAGGGAAGGACGGATATATGGCCGAGGAAGTTGTGACGATAAGGGCCCATTGGCAGCGATGTTGATCGCACTCAGCACCCTTGGAGAGCGAAAGCCCAGAGCCACGATCGTACTGGCCGCAAGCGTGGACGAGGAGTACCGCAAGAAGGGAGCTCGAGCAATTGCTCAATCAGGTGTTTCATACGATGCAGCCGTAGTCGGTGAGCCCACGGACCTGGAGCTTGTCGTCGCACATAAAGGTTCGGTTCGCTGGCAGGTTGAAGTGGAGGGTGTGCCCGCTCATAGCTCCAAGCCTCACCTTGGGGTCAACGCGATTACAGGAATGGCCAAGGTGATATTGGCGATCGATGAAATCAATGCGACTTTGTCACAACGTGTGCATCCGTTGGTCGGTCCTCCGACTCTCACAGTCACTCTCATTGAAGGAGGGGCAGAGTTGGCGACTGTTCCGCCATCATGCCGCGTCTGGATCGATAGACGACTGACGCCTGGAGAGCGCCCGGAGGACGCACTTCAGGAAGTTGAGAACATATTGGAAAAACTGCGCCAAGGTGCGGATAAGATCAAGGTGCGCTCGTTGCTACCTGCTTTGGAAGATCCAGCCCCCCCGAGCGCGGAGGCGACAAGAATTGCCGCAGTGTCGGCCAAAGCGTGTGCTGAAGTTGCCGGGACGGGTAAGCACGTCGGCGTGCCTTATGGTACGGATGCAAGCCAGCTCTCATTGGCAGGAATTCCCTGCGTTATTCTCGGCCCAGGAAGTATCGATCAGGCCCACACAACAAATGAGTTCGTGGAGATAGAGCAGCTAACCAAAGCAGTCGAAATCTACCAAAAAATTATGCTGAGCTATTAGGCAACATTGTACTCTGTAATGCTCTACTGCATCTGAGGGCGTCTCTCCTGCGGATTGACGCGTTCACCTTGGCTGTGACGATGAGACTGTAGCCATGGCCGCAGCGCGCTGTCCGCCGTGGTCGGACCCGCAAGACGCCATGACTTTCTACCCAGGCCATGCCGCGCAGCCCTCTTTCGGCGGCGTTATGGCACAAGGAAACGCGCCCATCTTCGGAGAACAGCGTAAAGCTCGCCCACCGTTTGAGACGGTAATTGAACGCTTATGTCAGGCGACATGAACACCGTGACGCGGTGACGCGGTGACGCCGTTATATCAGATTCAACGTCCGGCTGCACGTCTTTGCCGTTACGGCGGCATCACGCTTGGGCCTGTGCTCCCTATCGGCCGAACGAACGGCACGGAGTCGGCTACGTCAAAAAAGACGCGATCGCCGGCTGTCGGTTCGAGAGCTGGGCGGCGTTCGAGGCGCATCTGGATCGGTGCGCGCGCGAGATTGCCGACCAGCGTAAGCACGGCACCACCGGCGTCGCGCGTAAGAGTAGCGGCGGCACCGGAACTAGGTTGGCGTGAGTTACCGTACCTCCCCATCTCTTTGTCAATCATCGGTGATCGTTTGTACTTATCCAGCGCCTTGGGACAACCCTAACTTTGGTGGACCCAATTCCGTCCATCACCAAAGTACGGGGAATTTTCCACTCCTAACCAACGATCGCTGCTTAGATGCGTGGGAGGCGAAAACGCGCTCATTTTCAGCGTTCGCAACATCATAATTCGCGCAACGCGGCCCATCGAAGTTAATATCATCGTCAAAGAAACAGGGGGACATACAGTTCTGAAAAGTCTGCCAATGCCCACGACACCCCATGCCAAAAACTTTCGCCAGCTGGGTAGGCTCGGAAATCGATCCAGGCTTGCCTATGCCAGGACCGGAACCGTGACGCAGACCCCACATGGATCATGGATTTAAGTTTTTTCAAAAGGAGCTGGGAGTGAGTGTAGGTGAATTTCGCGGCCTTGCGACGGCACTCGGCGTTGTCAATTGTGCAGGAGGTAGAGCATGACGCAGGATTTAAAGGGACGAACGGCGATCGTCACTGGATCAGGCCAAAACATCGGAAAAGCAATTGCTCTAACTCTGGCGCGTGCTGGCGCGAACATCGTTGTTAACGGGCTTCGCGATAATGAGAAGATCGAAGCGGTGGCGGCGGAGATCCGCACCCTTGGTGTCGACTCTTACGCCGTCCTTGCTGACGCGGCCGATCCAGACGCAATTTCCGATGTCGTAAAAGAAGCGGCTAAGCATTTCGGATCGATCGACATTGCAGTATCGAATGTGGGGATCAGGCCTCACCAGGCATTTACAGATATCTCTGTCGACGATTGGCATAAGGTTATCAACATTGACTTGAACTCGGCTTTCTACCTTGCCAAGGCCGTTGTGCCATTCATGCGCGAGAAAAAATTTGGACGAATTATTCATCTTTCGGGATCCGAAGGGGTAGTCCCTATGCCTAACCGCGCCCACGTCAACGTGGCAAAGGCGGGTATGCTCATCTTGGCAAAATCAATTGCCCTCGAGCTGGGTTCTGACGGAATAACGGCCAATTGCATATGCCCCGGCTGGATCGACACAGATCGAGATTTGAAAAACTATCCAGATATTCAAAACATATATCGACACGCGAGGGAAACACTGCCATTGCGCCGCCTCGGCACTGTCGAAGATATCGCGAACGCCTGCTTGTACCTAGTGTCGGAAATGGGTGGGTACGTGACTGGCAACACAATTTACGTCGATGGCGGCGACTGCATGTTGTAACTGACAATTCAGCAGTACAGTGCGCCTGGCAGCGACGTAGCATCAGGAGTACTCTTGAAAATATCAGGTCGAATAACGTGTGTTGGCGGAAGGTTGTCGATACCGACGCTATTTTCGGGCTGAATCCCGATTCCACCCGGCGAAACTCTTGGGAAACATCATTGCTCACAGGGCGGTCCGGGGTCGGCAGCGACTACACGCGCCCGATACCCAAAAGGCGCGACGCCCCCAGTGGTCAGAGTCGGATTCCACAGGGATCATGGAAAAGAATAGCCCAAAAGGAGCTGGAAATGAGTGTAGCGCGTGATCTCGCCGAAGTAGCGCTTGCGGTAGATTTCAATAAGTTGCCGGATGATATTGCTCGTCATGCAAAGCACTTACTTATTGATGCTTTTGCTTGTATCATCGGGGGCTTTGATAGTCCCACTGGACGTATCTGCCGTGAATTTGCCCATGAGCTACAAGGGCCGGCGCAGGCGACGATTTTGGGCGAGAGCACTCGTGTGCCATTGCGGGGAGCCATAATCGCGAATGAGGGCATGCTGCGTTTCCTGGACTACAACGATACGGTGGGCATCTCGCTCTTGCATGGAGATGTTGCCGGCGGACATCCAAGCGGTTCGTTGCCGACTGCTATCGCGGTCAGTGAATTAGTTGGCGCTTCTGGCAAAGAATTTTTGGAAGCTCTTGTCGCCGGCTATCAGGTCTACGGCTGCATGGTCGAAGCCCTCACGACTTCGCTCGAGGCTCGGGCCTTTCATCATGGTTCACTACACCCTTACGTAGGCGCAGCCATTGCTGGCCGCCTTATGGGACTGGATGCCGAGCAAATTGCAAATGCTATGGGGATTGCGGGCAGTCTTTCGGTCGGCCTAGATATTCTGGACGCCACCGGAGAGGAATATGTGATGACTAAAAATATCGCGGACGGCGTCCTTTCGGAAATGGGTTTGTTCGCCTGTCAATTGGCGGCCAAAGGATTTACAGGTCCGGTGCGAATTATTGAAGGAATCAAGGGCTTCGCCCATGCAATCCTTGGCAACGCGGACGGTTATTTGCCAAAATCGTTGGGCGAACGGTGGTTTATTTCCAGGGTAGAGATCAAGAACGTTCCGGCGGAATCAACCACGCTAGGCCACTTGGAAGCAACGACGACTCTGGTTCGAGATCATAAGCTTAGCCCCGACGACATCGAGAAGATTACCGTTCGTACCAATAAACGCGCGGTCGTACACACCGGGGATCTAGTAAAAAAATATCCGCGAAATAAAGAATCTGCCGACCATAGCTCTTACTTTCTTACGGCGATGGCGGTGCTGCATGGAGAGATAACCCCGCGAATTTACGAGGAGAAAAACTTTACCGATCCCCGAGTGCGGAGTTTGATCGATCGCGTAGAACTCGTGCATGGTCCTGAGTTCGATGCCAATCTACCGGCCGCCGAAGTACGAATTCGGACGCGAGATGGACGAGAGCTGTACCAACTCATTGGTCCGCAAGATCTGAAAGGGGATCCTAGCCATCCGATGAAAGACGACGATTTGCGCAAGAAATTTTTGCTTTGCTCACAAAACAAGCTGACTGAAAGTCAGGTTGATCACATTATTGAGCGGTGCCTTGATATTGAGCACGCTGAACAGTTTTCAAGCATCCTTCCTCTGCTTTCTCTCAAGTGACCCTAGGCATTTCGGCAATAGCCAACAGGTCTCAAGCACAAGAGGGACTCGACAGCTCGGATTAAATTCGCGATGCATCAATTTGGAGTTGCTTCAAACTGCCTGCCGGATTGCCAACCGGCAGGCATGTCGACGGCGCTTTCGCTGGATCACTCGTTCGGACTTTGGCCGCGGTGGCGGCGCGCTTTCGCACACCGCACGGCGGCAGAGTTGGGGTCATCGACGATGTGAGCCGCTGACGTAATATGGCGCAAAGCGATGCTCGACGACGTGGCCAACGAGAAAACCCGATTTCCTGCTTTGAGAACCGAGACCCTGCGCAAAGCGAATCAATACGATTCTGAGGCATGAATTTGATCGGCTATTTCGTACCCCGCCACTCCCGGCTTTAGATTGTCGATCGACCCTATGGCGGGTGCATAGCCTTCAACGTGCTGCACACTCACTGCTATCCTGATTGTACTGCGACCAGCGAAAATCGCCGCGCATTTTCGGAAATCACCTTCCCTTTCGGCATACCGCGTTGCCTCTCTAATAAGCTGCTCGATGATGGCCAGTCGACATTGCTCGCGCTTTCCGGCTTTCCGGGTGCGATCCATCCAAGACCCTCGGGAGGTTCGGATACCCTGCGCAATCGTGCCCCATTTTCGAAATGTCGCGTCCGAGCAGGTCAAAATGCTGCGCTTGCGAAGTTGATCCTGCAGCTTCACAAGCGGCCCGCTATTCTGGCGCGGGTAGCCAGCTTCGTCATCGCGCCGCAACCTTGAACTCGGCCAGAAACGTCTGCGGGTCTTCATGCCAGATCGTCCTTCGATCCAGCTTATGCCGCTGTCTCAAGAACCCGCTTCACCTCTGAGCGGTCCCTGGTCCGTTGTTCGAAACGGCTCGCCGACAGAAAGACCGCCGGCTACTGTGCCGGCCAGCAGGACCGCTGCGCAAATGAGTCGATCAATCTTCAGCCCCCTGTTACAAGGCCAATCGCGATCGCGTTGGCCGGGTCAAAAGGTGCGGATCGGCAGTCTGCGCGATTAGATCCTCCGAAAGGTCCGGCTGCTCGGCCAGGAGTTCGCGAATCGTTTTGCCGGAGGACAAGACCTGCTTTGCAAGCTCCGCCACCCGTTCGTATCCGATCGCAGACGTCAGTGCTGTTGCGACGGCTGTACTGGCCTCGAGATGTTTGCGGCAAGTCTCTGCATTGGCTGTAATGCCCACGATGCACTTCGTGCGAAGCACATCGACGGCATTGGTCAGAAGCTCGAGCGAGTGCAGTACGTTGTAGGCGATGACCGGCTCCATAACGTTCAACTGCAGCTGCCCCGCTTCGGAGGCAAGAGTGATCGTGAGATCGTAACCGATGATCTGGAAGGCGACCTGGTTGACCACCTCCGGGCACTACAGGATTGACCTTTCCGGGCATGATCGAGGAGCCGGGCTGAAGGGCCGGCAAATTGATTTCGTTTAGGCCGCTACGCGGGCCGCTGGATAGCAGCCGCAGATCGTTGCAAATTTTCGAGAGCTTCGTGGCCGTCCGCTTTAGCATTCCAGAGAAGAGCACGAAGGCGCCGGTATCCCAGCAGGCTTCGATCAGATTTCCGGCCGAGACGACGGGCACGCCGGATATCGCGCGCAACTCCGCGACAGCTGCCGCCTGATAGTCGGGGTTCGTGTTGATGCCGGTGCCAATCGCCGTGCCACGAGGTTGATTTCGTGGAAGAAAGCGGCAATCTCACCGAGACGGGCTACATCTTCGCGTAGTGTCGTTGCGAAAGCCTGAAACTCCTGGCCCAGCGTCACGGAACAGCGTCCTGCAACTGCGTGCGGCCAAGCTTGATCACGTCCGAAAAGCCCTCGGCCTTGGCTTCCAACTCGCCGGCGAGTTGCTCTAAAGCTCGCTGCAGCGCCCCCCGTGAAAGAAGGATCGCAAGGCGGATCGCCGACGGATAAACATCGTTTGTCGATTGAGCGAAGTTCACGTCGTTGTTGGAATGCAGCTGGTCGTATTTTCCTCGTCGCAGCCCCATGATCTCCAAGCCGCGGTTGGAGATGACCTCATTGATGTTCATGTTTGTCGAGGTCCCGGCGCCGCCCTGGAACACATCGAGCGGGAATTCGCCAAGGTGCCCGCCCGCCGCGATTTCTTCGCAGACTTGGCAGATGACATCGGCCTTTTGCTTGTCGAGATCGCCGAGCGCGGCATTGGCGCGTGCCGCTGCCATTTTCACCTAGGCAAGCGACTTGATGAGGTTCGGGAAATGGCTGATCCGGATACCAGAAATCGGGAAGTTGGCGATGCCCCGGGCCGTCTGCGGGCCGTAATAGGCATCGACTGGAATGCTTACGGGGCCAAGCGGGTCTTTCTCGATGCGTTCGGTTTGTGGAGCGCTCGTCACCATGATTACCTCAGCCATTTCGCTGGCGCAGTTGGCCGGAGGTGGATGTTAGTTGGAATCCTCCAGGCGGAGTTGGTCCAAGCCTCGCAATATGGGCCGCCTGCGCGGCTGAGCGGTCCAATAGGCCATAGGGAGAGTGAGGCTGCCGGGCCTCGAAAGTAGTTGCGGAGCGGATCCGTCCGGGGACGGAAGAAAACCAGTTCCCTTCGCGTCCATGGTGGCGCACAACCTATTGCTTAGCCCGATCCCCATTTGGATCGAAAAACGCCCGGAACGACGCGTCGCATTCATAAAGTTTGCCGGCGATCTCGATTTCCCATCGACTGTTTTCGATCAAATCCTTCGTGACACCGGCCGGATCGTTTACATATCCCATTCCGATCGACGTTCCGATTGTAAAGCTCTTCACGCCAGACGAAATATATCCGACAATCCCCCCGTCGCAGCGGATAAGCTCTTCATGAAAGAGAACAGGTCTCGGATCGCGAAGCCTGAATGATACCAGCCGTTTTTTTAGTGGCCCGGCATTTTTCTGAGACGTCAACGCCTCTTTTCCGATAAATCCGCCTTCTTTGTTCCAGTCCACTGTAAATCCCAAACCAGCTTCAAGCAACGTGTCCACTGGTGTAAGATCGAGCTGGTATTCTCGATACGCGCGCTCCGATCGCAGATGTTCAAGCGCGTGATATCCTGCAGCCTTGAGGCCATACGCTTGACCGGCCTCCCAAACAACGTCAAACACATGCTGTGCCATTTCGGTTGGAATATGAAGCTCCCAACCAAGCTCTCCGACATAAGTCAGTCTATTGGCTATTACGCGAGCATACCCGATATCAATTTCCTGACTGGTAGCGAATGGGAACGCCGAGTTAGCCAAATCTGTATCGGTTACTTGGGACAGGATTTCGCGCGATCGCGGACCCTGCAATGACAGGACAGCGTACCCCGACGTAAGATCAGTGACCGTGACATTCCATTCACCAGTAATATGTTTTGTAATCCAGGCCTTATCCCGGGGATGGACGGTCGCTGACGAGATAATTAGGAACTCTGTCTGCGACAAGCGGTTTACAGTGATGTCTGTCTCTATCCCGCCCTTTTCATTGAGCATATGGGTATACACCAATTTTCCCACCGGTACAGCCACGTTGCCCGCGCAAAGCCACTGAAGAAAGCGGCAGGCATCGCGACCCTGAACCAAGTGTTTGCCGAAAGAGCTTTGGTCCAACAGGATAGCATTGTTACGGGCAGCCTTGCACTCCTGACTGGTGTACTTGAACCAGCTCGGCTCGTCGTAGGAGTAGATGTTTTCGGTCGACTCCCCCTCCCCCGCGAACCACATGGGACGCTCCCATCCCATCCCTTCCCCAAAGCTAGCTCCAAGCCTCGCCCACCGGTCGTGAAGAGCGCTTTTGCGGACACCTCGGGATGTCTCAGGCTGGTAAGCGGGCCAGTGCATCTTATAGTGGAGGCCCAACACTTCGGCCGTGCGTTCGTGCAAATATCGTTTATTGATCTGGAAGGGATGAAATCGGGCGACATCGACGAAGCTGATATCCATCTGAGGCTCGCCGGCAATGATCCACTCTGCCAGAGCTCGACCTGCTCCCGCGCCGTATTCAATGCCCTCTGAATTATAACCGGTCGAAACGAAAAGATTTTTCAATCCAGGAACTTCACCAATCATGAATAGAAGGTCCGGGGTGAAGCTTTCAGGACCATTGAAAAACTTGGCAATGCCGGCGTTCGCGAGATCAGGAACAATCTCTATTGCCTTGGTCATCGGCAATTCAAAGTGTTCCCAGTCTTCCGGAAGCTCGATGAAGGCCGTTTCTTTCGGAAGCTTCAACATCGGCAACGGTTTACCCCAAGGCTCGAACGCACCCACCAGGAGCTTTCCGGTGTCTTCTTTCAGATATACATGTCCGTCCGGGTCGCGCAGCACAGGCAAGGTTGGCGTCACAAAATTCATTGCGTCGGTTACTACATAGAAGTGCTCTGCCGCGTAGATCGGAATTCGTGCACCTAACTTGGCGGCAAGGTCTCTGGTCCAAAGTCCACATGCAAGAACGAGAACATCAGCTTCAACGACCCCATCGTTAGTCCGAATTTGGTAGTGGCCGTCTGATGTTCGCCAAAGGTCTGTGACTTCAGCGTTTTCAACAACTTTTACACCATTCTTCTTGGCGCCAATAGCTAAAGCCATACATGTGTCGACAGGATTTGTTTGACCGTCTCCAGGGATAAAAACTGCACCTTCGATGATTGACGAGTTGAGGGCTGGATAGAGTTTTTTCGCCTCGCTCGGCGAGATGATATTGGCTTCAAGCCCAAAACTTTTCGCGATCGAAGCATTGCGTGCAGTTTCGTATAGGCGCTCTTTGGTTCTGGCGACCCCGAGCGTGCCATTTCGTTTGAATCCGGTAGCTTGTCCGGTCTCGGCCTCCAGAGCGGAGTAGAGTTCTGCGTTATACTTTGCGATCTCCGTTAGCGCGTGAGTACCACGCGTCTGCATGATCAAACCCGCTGCGTGCCAAGTTGTGCCGGACGTAAGGCTGTTGCGCTCTAAGAGCGCGACGTCCTTCTTACCGCTCTTTGCAAGGTGAAAGGCAATACTCGCTCCCGCGATGCCTCCACCAACTATTAGAATCTCGTGGTGGCGCGTCGGGACTTCACGAGGCCGGAAAGCTGGATTGGTGATCATATGTATCCCTGTTCGGTTACGCGGAAATGGCAGCGCCATGGTGTTTCGACAGTTCAGCCAGCTCCAGCTTCTGTGGCAGCGTTTCCGTGCTTTCAGCCCATGATCATTGGTCTCCAGCAGACTAAGGGGCGAAGCTCGCGCAGTTCGTCCTAATTGGGGGCGCAAAACGGTGTCGTTCTGCGTATTTTGCAAGTTCGGCGCTGAATTATTGCGGGCGCGGGTCCGCGCGGCGCCAACGGACGCGGTATGGGCGCGATAGCGAACAGTTGCGCCGCGTGTCCGAGGTCCCAGATCGGAACCTGCCCGCCTCTCCAGATAGCGGTCCTTGACGCAGACGACCCTGCGGAAGATCTACGGCGACCCGGTGTCTCTGCCCGACTATGAGTCGCCGGAACCGGTCTGGTAGTTGCCCGACACGGCTCTGCAGATGGCGAAATAGCGCCAACCTACGGTCGGCGCTTGCTTTTCTGGTATATCGTCGACGCGATCCGGGTAGATCAGAGATTGAAGGTCTCGTGCGCAAAAGGCCATTGAACGCGCTGAGCACCTTGGCCGGCGGCACCCAGGAATGGAGAGCAGTTGAGAAAAGAAGCGATCGAGCAGACCGCCGGTGTGCAACTCAACGCGGTCGTTTTCAAGTGGAAGCTTCGTCAGGGACACACGCACCCGCGTTGCGCCTGCCATGAGCGAGACGACTGTCCTCAGCAACAAATGCACGCGTTGTTTGGGCTAAACGGGCCACGTCTGCGCAGAAGCACATCTCCCGGATCTTCGATTCGAGGTCCTACAGCGCTTGCTTGTGCGGGTGGCGGTCGACGAATAGCGCGGCCGGCACTCAGCGCAAGGCTGTCGTATCCGGTGATCTCTCGATACCACACCCACTGACCAACGAGGACGCTGCCCTATTCTGGGACCCCGGCTGCTCGGGGCCGCCTCCTGTAAACACCGCGCTCGTGAACTACTGCGTGAAAGGGAAGCTAAGGGATTGGGAAGCGAAGCACTTCGGTGCACCTTCCGAATCTGGCTGAGTAGACAAATACCTAGAATCTTTCAGCTAGTCCACAACTATCAACTCGCGGGCGACATCGGCTAGCCGCTCGCCACCTTTTTCGGTAACAACAAACGACTCCGAGATTGCGGCTCCGAAGGCAGGAGGCCTCACCCCTGATTGGAAATGGAAACACATGCCTGCCTGGAGCACGGTCTTTTCGCCGGCGCGAATGCTCACAGTACGTTCGCCCCAATCCGGCGGAAAATTCATGCCGATTGAGTAGCCGGAACGGCCTTTCTTGATGTAGCCATGGCGGTTAAGGACGCTATGCCAGACGGCATTCACCTCGTCGACGACCACACCGGGCTTTGCCATTTCGAGTACAGCATCGCCACCTTCCACTATGGCATTGGCGAGATGTCTGACCTCGGCGGGTGGCTTTCCCATATAAATGGTACGCGTTAGCGGCGCATGATAATGGCGCCTCGCTGCCGCAACTTCCAAGAGAACCAGCCCCGATGAAGGCAAGGGTTTATCCGACCATGTGAGGTGCGGAGCGTTTGTTTTTTCGCCAGCCTGAATCAACGGACAAAGGCTAGTATAGTCACCGTATTTTCCGTCGACACCTCTTGTTTGAGAGGCGTAAATCTGCGCGACAATTTCGTACTCCGGGACTCCCGGCTTTAGATTTTCGATGGCCGTATGCATGGTATGGCTGACAATCTGGCCCGCTTCTCTCATATAAACGAGTTCAGCGTCGGATTTGACGAGTCTCGCCCAATTTACAAGTCCGCGGCTGTCGGAGAACTTTGCATTTGGGAGACCTTTGACGAGGTGCTGGTGTGCTCGCGCGGTATAGAAATGCGCATCAAGCTCAACCCCTATGCGATCAGATCCCCATCCGCGTGATTTTATGATTTCGCAGACTTCGTCGTAGGGATGAAGTTCCACATGATGGAGCCGGTCATCGGAGAAATTTATGATGTTCTCAGCAGGCAGGTCCGTCGTAGCATGAGCACCGTTTACGTCAACCAGCCGTCCGATCCACATCGGCGTTTCCGATTGGAGGTGCAGTAGGACCACTTGAGGCGTGTAGAAGGACCAAGCGTCATAACCGGTCAGCCAGCACATATTTGCGGGATCTTGGCAGATTAGCAGGTCCAGTCCTGCTTCCTCCATCCGTGTTTTGACGTCATGAACACGGCGTCGATACTCCGCAGGCAGGAAGGGTTTCTCATAGTCCATTTCGTAGTCGTCCTCTGCACCTAGGTTGGTTGGCTGACCGGACCAAGCATTCGTTCCATGCCATCCGTACTGGTCGACAACTTAACATGCTTCAGAGGACTGCTTTGCGCGGACCTCGCCGGTTGGTCGCAGAAAACCTGCGTTTTTGTGACTTTGTGCGCAGCCTTCACTTCCTGTTCTGAGAGACTCGGCGCCGTGTCCGATGTGCACCGCGCCTTCTTCTTGACTCCAAAAGCCTGAACAGCGGTGGACACAAGGTGACCCGTAGCTTGAATATCGATCCCCGAAGAGCGACGCCCTTGCTTCCGATAGTGGGGCATTTCTGCAGAACGCGGCAGCACAGTTAGGCTGGCTGAGACCATCATGCATACAAAATGGACGTCCTCTGGTGCCCCCACGTCGACAGTATCCAGCTTGACTAGCGTGATGAATGGCGCCTTGAACCTGTTGAGGATGGGAAGCCGTTGAAACCTCTACGCAAAGGCCGTGGGCGGGGCCGCTGCGGGGATTTGGCCGCGGCACACGATCCCCGACTTTTATCGGCGCAAAAGCGATCTTAGACGCCGGGCCACTGCACAACTATAGCGGCTGTTCGTAGACTCATTTAGGACTGTTCAATCCGCCAAGGCGCACCCGTAACTTGGCTCGTCACGAGTTGTGGGCGCGCCGCTGAAGTCGACGCCGAAGTGGGGATAATCCGCAAGCGTCACCTCTTGAAGCAAGATGCCGACCACGCTGTTCCTTTTACACGGTCCTCAAATCGATCTCATATCTTGCGCTATGCGGCTTTCGTCCGATCGGCCATCACGCCGGCCACGACCTCGCCGAACGAAGCTGGCGTCGGCACGATGATAACGCCGGCTTCCTTCAAGATCTGGACTTTCTCTTGCGCAGACTCGCCGAAGGCGGAGATGATTGCGCCGGCATGGCCCATGCGGCGGCCCTTTGGCGCGGAAAGCCCGGCGATGTAGGCGATCAGCGGCTTCTTCATGTTGTCGCGCGCCCAGAGTGCGGCTTCCGCTTCCTGCGAACCGCCGATTTCGCCGATCATCACCACGGCGTCTGTACCTTCATCGTTTTCGAACAGTTCGAGGATGTCGCGGAAGGACGAGCCGTTGATCGGATCGCCGCCGATGCCGACGCTGGTCGAGACCCCGATGCCCATCGCCTTCATCTGCGACGCCGCCTCGTAGCCCAGGGTTCCGGAGCGCCCTACAATGCCGACACGCCCGGGCAGGTAGATAGACCCTGGCATGATGCCCATCAGAGCCTGGCTGGGCGTGATGATGCCGGCGCAATTGGGTCCGATCAGCCGCAGCCGGCCTTCGTAGCGATAGCGGCGCATGTAGCGCTTCACCCGCATCATGTCCTGCGACGGAATGCCGTCGGTGATGCAGACGCAGAATCTGATGCCGGCGTCTGCCGCTTCCATGATCGAATCCGCCGCGAAAGGCGGCGGCACGAAGACGATGCTCGCGTCGGCCCCGGTCTCGCGCACCGCGTCCTTGACGGTGTTGAACACCGGCAGGCCGAAATGTGTCTGGCCGCCCTTACCGGGTGTGACGCCGCCGACCACATTAGTGCCGTAACGCTTCATGTCCTCGGCGTGAAAACTGCCGATCTTGCCGGTAAATCCCTGCACGATTACGCGGGTGTCCCGGTTGAGCAGAATTGCCATTCTTTCCTCCCTCAGCCCGCTTTTTTCATCGTGACGGACCGCCACGCCGCAACCGCTTTCTCGGCGGCTTCCGTCAGCGTGTCAGCGACGATCACCGCTTCGCCGGAATCGGCAAGGATGCGGCGCCCTTCCTCGACCTTGGTGCCGGCGAGCCGAACTACCAACGGCACATTGACGCCCACTTCGCGGATCGCCTTGACGACGCCTTCGGCGACCCAGTCGCAGCGATTGATGCCGGCAAAGATGTTGACGAGGATAGTCTCGACATTCTTGTCGCCAAGCACGGCGCGGAATGATTTCGCAACGCGCTCGGGCGAGGCACCGCCGCCGATGTCAAGGAAGTTGGCCGGCTCGCCGCCGGCGATCTTGATCATGTCCATCGTCGCCATTGCGAGCAGCCCGGCGCCGTTGATGATGCAGCCGATATTGCCGTCAAGGCCGACATAGGAAAGGCCCCGGTCGCTGGCGAACATCTCACGCGGGTCTTCCTGGCTTTTGTCACGCAATTCCGAAATTTCGGGACGGCGAAAAAGCGCATTTTCGTCGAACGACATTTTTGCATCCAGCGCCACCAGATTGCCGTCGCGGGTGACGACGAGTGGATTGATCTCCAGCATCGACGTATCGTAGTCGCGAAACACGCGGTAGCATCCTAGAAGTATTTCGGTAGCCTTGCCGATCATCGCGTTCTCGAGACCGAGCCCGAAGGCAATCTCCCGTGCCTGGAAATTCTGCATGCCGGCGCCGGGATCGACGGTCGCGCGGATAATCGAATCGGGTTCGTTTTCGGCGATTTCCTCGATTTCCATTCCGCCGGAACTGGAGGCGACGATCATCACGCGTTCGGATTTGCGGTCGAGAACGAAGCCGAGATAGATCTCCTGGACGATGTCCACCGCTTCCTCGACATAGAGCCGCGAGACCAGCTTGCCGCGCGGCCCGGTCTGGGGCGTCGCCAGCTTGCGCCCGAGCATCGCTTCGGCTGCGGCGGAGATTTCTTCATCGCTCGAGCAGACTCGGATTCCGCCCGCCTTGCCTCTCGCGCCGGAATGGATCTGCGCCTTGACGACCCATCTCTCACCGCCGATCTCGCTCGCGCGGTACGCCGCCTGTTCCGGGCTATAGGCGAGGCCGCCGCGTGGCACGTGCACGCCGTGACGGGCGAGCAGTTCCTTGGCCTGGTATTCGTGAATGTCCATCTTTTTCCCCGAAAGCTCTCAGTGCGTCGCCTGCGCCTGGCCGGCGCGCTCGATCGCCTCGTGAACGGCCAGCACGTTGCGCGCCATCCGTTCGGATGCCGCGTCGATCATCTTGCCGTCGAGCGCAGCAGCTCCTTTTCCCAGCGCCTCCGCCTCTTTTAGGACCTCCAGGATACGCCGGGCCCGGGCGACCTCCTTTTCCGGTGGCGAGAACACGCTGTTGGCCAGCTCGATCTGCGATGGGTGGATTGCCCATTTGCCTTCAATGCCCAGCGCCGCGGCGCGCTTTGCACCGGCGACGTAGCCCTCCGGATCGGAGAAGTCACCGAACGGCCCGTCGATGGCGCGCAGACCGTAGGCCCGGCAGGCCACCGTCATCCGCGACAAGGCGAAATGCCACTGGTCGCCAGGATAATCGGGGTTGAGCCCGCCGATGTTAACGGTGCGAGCCTTGTTGCTCGCTGCATAGTCGGCAACGCCGAAATGCATCGCCTCCAGACGGCCCGGTGTGGCGGCGATCGCCTCGACATTGGCCATGCCCAGCGCAGTCTCGATCAGCGCTTCGAGACCGACGCGGGTCTTGTAGCTCTTGGCCATCTCGATCTGGTTGACCATGGCTTCGACCATATAGAGGTCGGCCGGGACACCGACCTTCGGCACCAGGATCGTGTCAACCCGGTCGCCCGCCTGCTCCATCACGTCGACCACGTCGCGGTACATGTAATGAGTGTCGAGGCCGTTGATGCGCACCGACACGGTCTTGCCCTTGGCGCGCCAGTCGATGTCGTTAAGCGCTTGAATAATGTTCTTGCGGGCGCGTCCCTTGTCGGGCGGGGCAACCGCGTCCTCGATGTCCAGGAAAACGAAGTCGGCGGCGCTGTTCGCCGCCTTGTCGATCATTTCCGGGCTGGAACCCGGAACTGCCAGTTCGCTGCGCTGGAGCCTCAGCTTCTTGAGGTGGTTGATGGTGTGGCTCATGTTACGTCTCCCCTGCACCCGGACTGTTCGACTAACAGACATTTTCCATGCCCGTTTGGGCTCCTCCACAAGCTAGCACGCCCTGGACGCCGGGCTTGTGCCGCTCTGGGTAAGATTCCGCGCAACATCTGCGTTTTTAACATGCTTGCGCAGCGAATCCGCTTCCCATGGGTCTATCGTCGCTTATCAGGCCGGGCGGTCACCCCTCGGAATGCTGCGGTCGATATCTTTTTGGGAAAAGGATTTTAGACTGGTGGCAATCTTGGGGTTTGGCCGGAATGGATTCTTAAGCCACCATGGCCCCGAGACACCGCTCTGGCTTGGCCGACAACACTTACGGCTGGGCGCGTCTCGATACTGGCGCGTCACCGTTGTGGCGGCGACGCGTAGACCGGCGGAAATGTCCTCGTTCCTTAATGGGGCTCCCATAAGGCAGTCAGAGATCAGACGGAGAAAAACCTCAGCAGAACGCCATTATTCGCCGGAGGACGCCTTGGCGGCCCTACATCGCGCTGCCGATCGCCGCACTTGCCGGCCTATTTTGACGGAAATGCACGTCGATTTGGGGTTAGAGATGAAAGGTTCAGCATCCGCCGCATTAAAAGGGCTCAAACGGCGGGACCTTCTGCAAAAGTGTGCCTATGTGAATGGCGCTTGGCTCTCCAAGGTTGAAACAATCTTGGTGGTGGACCCGGCTACTGGCGAGGAACTGGCTCAGGTGGCCGCCTGCGAGATGTCTGATGTGGATACCGCAGTCAGCTTTGCGAAAACCGCATTTCAACGATGGCGCGATGTTCTTCCTTCGGAACGGGGCGCATGCCTGCGGAAATGGGCCGCAGGTATACGTGAGAATGCGGAAGACCTTGCCGCCATCATGACCGCTGAACAAGGCAAACCATTGACCGAGGCGCACGGTGAGATTTCATATGCCGCTAGCTTTCTTGACTGGTTTGCAGCGGAGGGCGAGCGGGCATATGGCGAGACCATCCCGAGCCATCTTGCGGGCAGCCGACTGTCTGTGCAGATGCAGCCGGTCGGAGTGACGGTCGCCATCACGCCTTGGAACTTTCCGTCGGCGATGATCACCAGAAAAGCAGGAGCCGCGCTGGCTGCCGGCTGCACCATGATTGTTAAGCCAGCCCCGGAAACGCCCTTGTCAGCTCTGGCGCTTGCCCGCCTTGCCGAGGAGGCAGGAGTCCCCGCGGGAGTGTTTCAGGTGATCACGGGAGAGGCTGCCCCACTCGCAAAACGGCTATTGGATCACAGCGATGTGCGGGCATTCTCCTTCACGGGCTCGACCGAGGTCGGTCGGATCCTGCTCGAGCAGTCCGCAAAAACCCTGAAGAAGGCTTCACTTGAGCTCGGCGGCAATGCTCCTTTTATCATTTTCGATGATGCCCCCTTGGAGGCAGCCGTGGCTGGATGCATAGCAGCCAAATTCGCCACCTCCGGTCAGGACTGCTTGGCGGCCAATAGGATCTATGTCCAGCGGGGAAGCTATCAGCGCTTTGTGGAAGAATTCGCGAAGGCCACCGGTAAACTGAAAGTCGGGCATGGATTCGAACCCAGTGTCGACATTGGCCCAATGACCAAACCATCTGTCGCCGAAAAGTGCAGGCGACAGGTTTCGGAAGCTCTTTCTTCCGGAGCCCGCATCGTTGTTGGCGGACAGGACAGTCCTCTCGGGGGCAATTTCGTAACCCCGACTGTTCTCGCCGATGTCACGGACGACATGCTGATCGCCAAGGAGGAGACCTTTGGGCCGGTGGCTGCAGTCATTCCGTTCGATAAGGAGGCGGAAGTGCTTGCGCGAGCAAACAACTCGGAAATGGGCCTTGCGGCTTACGTTTACACAAAAGATCTGAACCGCGCCATGCGGCTGACCGATCAGTTGGAGTACGGCATGGTCGCCGTCAACACCCCGAAATTCACCGGCGCTCCCATACCCTTTGGCGGCTGGAAACAATCCGGGCTGGGCCGCGAGGGCTCAAGACATGGTCTCGCCGAATATCTCGAACCCAAATACGTGTGCATCGGTAATATCGCAAATTGAAAGGCCAGACGTATGAATATCAACATCAACGATATTAGCGAAAAGGACAGAAATGCTGTCCTGCATCCTTTC
This sequence comes from Mesorhizobium sp. WSM4806, assembly GCF_055811635.1. Classification (NCBI taxonomy): domain Bacteria; kingdom Pseudomonadati; phylum Pseudomonadota; class Alphaproteobacteria; order Hyphomicrobiales; family Phyllobacteriaceae; genus Mesorhizobium; species Mesorhizobium sp. WSM4806. The sequence continues at coordinate 65,287 of NZ_JBVVQZ010000026.1, forward strand.
ACTCAGCTCAAAGATTTTGCCACGGGCAAGCTCGGTGATCCGACCATCGTTGAGACAGGCAGAGGCATTCGCATTCAAGATGCGCATGGCAACCAGCTGATCGACGGGTTCGCCGGCCTTTATTGCGTCAACGTCGGGTACGGCCGCACCGAAGTCGCCGAAGCGATTTCCCGCCAGGCTTTCCGTCTGGCCTACTACCATTCCTACGCTGCCCACACGACGGACGAGCTCGCAATCCTTTCCGATCGCCTCGTAAAGATGGCGCCGGGCAAGATGAGCAAGGTCTTCTACGGCATGTCCGGCTCGGATGCGAACGAGACTCAGGCCAAGCTTGTTTGGTACTACAACAATCTGCGTGGCAAGCCGAACAAGAAGAAGATCATCTCGCGTGAACGCGGCTATCACGGATGCAGCGTCGTGTCCGGCTCGATGACGGGCATGAGCTTCTATCACGACCACATGGACCTGCCGCTCCCGCAGATCGTTCACACCGGTGTTCCACATTACTACTGGGGCGCCAACCCAGGCGAGTCCGAAAGCGAATTTTCAGCGCGGCGCGCCGAGGAACTTGATCAGCTGATCGAACGCCTGGGCCCGGACAATGTTGGCGCCTTCATCGGCGAGCCGGTGCTCGGCACCGGCGGCATCACGCCTCCGCCGGAAGGCTACTGGGGAGCAATCCAGGCCGTGCTCAAAAAGCACGATGTGCTGCTCATTGCAGATGAAGTCATAACCGGCTTTGGCCGGACCGGCTCCATGTTCGGCTCGCAGCACTACGGCATCGAGCCAGACCTCATCACGATCGCAAAGGGTCTGACTTCGGCCTATTTCCCACTTTCCGCGGCAATCGTCGGTGAAAAGGTCTACAAGGTCCTGGAGAACGGGGCGGATAAGGTCGGAGCATTCTCGCACGGTTACACCTATTCAGGTCATCCGATCGGGGCTGCCGCGGCCAACGCGGTGCTGGACATTGTCGAGAAAGAAGACCTTCCGGGGAACGCTCGCGAGGTTGGTGAATTCTTCCAAGCGCAGCTGAAGGAGAAATTCGCCCAGTTGCCCATCGTCGGCGAAGTGCGCGGCGTCGGCCTCATGGGTGCAATCGAGTTCATGACCGATCGCGACAAGAAAACGCGTTTTGACGCCACGCTCAAGGTTGGTGCACGAATTTCCAAGGCAGCGCGTGAACGCGGTCTCATCGCTCGCGCCATGCCGCATGGTGACATTCTGGGCTTCGCTCCTCCCTTGGTGACAACCAAGGCTGAAGTCGAGGAAATCGTCGGCATCGCTGAAAGTGCAGTGCGCTTCGTTATGGATGAGCTCACGCGAGACGGGCTTAACATCTGAAGCGGACGGCAGCCGCACCTTCGGTTGCAGAAGGGCCCTGAAAGTCTGCCTGACGTTCGACAGGCGCGCCTGGCCCGCTCTATCGAGCGGTTCACCGGGTGGCGACGTGAGCGGGCAGATCAAGGGGACACTTAGCGGGAGAATCACCGGCCCCCGACCGCGGTGGGCTGGCGCCAGTCCACCTGTGGCGCCTTTTTGGAATGGCCGCTCGAAGCACGAGCGATCAGCGTAGGAGAAAAGGGACCCCCGGGATGCTAGACTCACAGTCCACATGCCGAAATTTTTGCTTTTACCTCCTGCCGGCCTTTTCGCTCCAGGCCTTCTCGTCGGCAGTAGAAGCGCTGAGGCTTGCCAACGAGGTGTTGGGGCGGGACGTGTATAGCTGGCAGGTCATTTCGGACGACGGGCAACCTGCGGCCTCGAGTTGCGGGCTGTTGGTTTGCGCCGATTCTTCATTGTCCTTCGAACGTGAAAGAATTCGTCGATCGATCTCAGCACCGGCCGTCGTGGTCGTCGGGGGCCGCAATGCTCCTAGTCCGCACAAACAGCTTGATGCCTGGCTACGAGAGTGTCGCAACCGCCGCGGCAGCCTCGTAGGCATAAGTAGCGGTACGGTTGTGCTTGCTCGGGCGGGGCTTGCAGAAGGGCGGCGTTGCGCCGTTCACTGGGAGCAATTTCCTATATTCTCTGAGCGATTCCAAGGGGTGGTAGCCACTCAAACCGCCTTCGAGCGGGACGGGGACCTATCCACTTGCGCCGGGGGGGACGCTCCGTTCGACATGTTTCTGGATTTGGTTGACCGCCACCATGGGACGATAGTCGTCAATCGTATTTGCGAGAAAGCTATCGCGTGTAGGATCCGTTCAGCGGGTGACCGCCAACGTCTACCTCTTCATTCTCGAGTGCAACTAAACCATCAGGCGGTCATCAAGGTAATTGAGGACATGGAGGCAAACCTCACGGAGCCATTGCTGTTGGACGAACTTGTGGGGTCAGCTGGCCTATCCCGCCGTCAAATCGAGCGGCTGTTTAGGCGGGAACTGGGGTGTTCCCCGAGCCGCTATTATTTGGATCTTCGACTGGAACGTGCGCACCTGCTACTCATCAGCTCGCGCCTGCCGGTCGTTGAGATAGCGATGGCTTGCGGCTTTGTCTCGGCATCGCATTTCTCAAAAGCGTACCGCGAGGCCTACGGATGCGCGCCGCATCAATCACGATTACCAGTTTACCAACGGAAAAAAATGCGGTCGAGCCGGCCGGAGGAAAATAGAACCAGGCAAATCGATCGGAGGCTAAGTAACGAAGGACTGCCTAACTGCCACTAGCAGAGCGCCGCGTTGTTCTCTGAGATCGGGTGCGGCGCTCCTTCTGCTGAACGGTCTCAGCATACCTATCAGGGGAAGGGTGTTCGAAGAGGTCCGTCTTCGATCAGCTCTTGTCGATTATCCCGTTTCAGCCAGATCGGCCCGCCCGCTTGCACTGGCGCTAACTTAAGATACGCGTAACGCGATAAAATAGGATGACTTCGATATGATACCATTGCCCTTCCTCCCGGACGAATACCGGAACAGGCTTTCCGCCATCCGGACGGAGATGGCACGACGCGGTCTCGATCTTCTCGTCGTCAACGACGTCGCTAACCAGAACTACATCACCGGTTATGACGGCTGGTCGTTCTACACGCCGCAACTGGTGCTGGTGCCGCTTGCGGACGAGGAGCCCGTCTGGGTCGGGCGCGCCATGGATGCCGCTGGCGGACTGTTGACGGCATGGATGAAGCCTGAGAATGTCGTGGGCTTTCCCGAAGATCATGTTCAGCGCGCCGACCGTCATCCGATGGACTGGATTGCCGCCTGGATCGAAAGGAAGGGCTGGGGGCGCGGCAATGTCGGCATCGAGCTCGAGGCCTATTACTATTCGCCGAAGGCCCACGCCCGCCTGACGGCCGGCCTGCCCAACGCCACCTTCCACGACGCTGATCTCCTGGTGAACTGGATCCGCAGCGTCAAATCGGAAGCCGAGATCGGCTACCTTTGCAAAGCCTCGCGCCTTGCCGAGGCGGCGGTCACCGCAGCCTATGAAGTGATAGCGCCGGGAGTGCGCGAGTGCGACGCCATTGCCAAAATCCAGGCCGCCCAGATAGCTGGCTCGCCGGATTTCGCTGGCGACATCACCGCCCTGCCGCCGACCATACTCGGCGGCGAAAATGCATCGGCGCCGCATATCATGTGGAGCGATCGTCGCTTTGGCAACAACGAAACCGTCGCGCTTGAACTTGCCGGCGTTGTGCGTCGCTATGCAGCCGGTCTGGCAAGAACGCTCCAGCTTGGTGCCGTGCCCGCAAAGGTCAGCGACACCAGCAAGGCTGTGCTGGAAGGCATGGATGCCGTCCTTGCTGCGATCAAGCCTGGTGTTGTGGCGGAAGACGTCGAGGCAAGCTGGCGTAACGTCATCGAGCGCTACGGCCTGAAGAAGGAGTCCCGCATTGGCTATTCGATTGGCGCCGCTTACCCGCCGGATTGGGGCGAGCATACGATCAGTCTGCGTCAGGGCGACAAGACGATCCTGAAGCCGGGCAATGTGCTCCATTCCATCCTCGGCATGTGGATGGACGGCTGGGGGATCGAAGTCAGCGAAACGATCCTCGTCACGGCCAATGGCTGCGAAACGCTGACCAGCTTCCCGCGAGAGATCCATGTCAAGCGCTGAAGCCGGCAACGGATTGATGGATCCTCAGCTGGAGCGCCGGATGCTAGAGATCCGGCGTCACCTCCACCGCAATCCGGAACTGTCGAACGAAGAGCGCGAGACGCAGGCCTATCTCAAACACGCTCTGGAAGAGGCCGGGTTGAGCGGAATCAGGTCCGTGGCAGGCTTCGGCCTCGCCTTGGACGTCGTGGGCACGGCCGGTCCCTCGAACCGCAAGCTCGTTATCAGAGCCGACATCGACGCGCTGCCAATTTCGGAAACTTCCGGCGTGCCGTTCAGGTCGGAGCGTCCGGGCGTCATGCACGCCTGCGGCCACGACGCCCATGCGGCAATGGGGTATGCCGCAAGCGTGCTGTTGGAACGGCAGAAACAGTCCTTCAGTGGCACCGTGAGGATCATCTTTCAGCCCGCTGAGGAGGCGGAGCCGCTAGGCGGCAGGCGCATCGTCGACGAAGGGCTTTTGGACGACGTCGACGCCGCAATCGGCATCCATGTCGATCCTTACACCGGGGCCGGGAAGATCGCCGTTGGCGCGGGCCCGTACACGCTGGCCTGCGACACCTTTGACGTTACCGTTACCGGCAGCGCCGCGCACGCCGCCAAACCGTCCGAAGGCGTCGATGCCATCGCCGTCGCCTGCTCGATAGTGACGGAACTGCAGAAGATCGTCTCGCGCGAGATCGATCCGTATGACCCGCTGGTCGTCTCCATTACCGGAATTGAAGGCGGCGGCGCCTACAATGTGATTGCGGCCGAAGCGAGGTTGAAAGGCACGATCCGCAGCGGCCATGAAGCGACCCGCCAGTATGCGTGGAAGAGGTTTCGCCAGATCGTGGAGGGTGTGGCGGCATGCCATAACGCCAGCGCCGTGGTGGATCTGCGGCACGGCGAGCCGGCGGTGATCAACGACCCGGACATGGTTGAGATCATCCGCAGAAGTGGTGCCGATCTGTTGGGACCAGAAAATATGCTGAGTGCCCCAGGTTGGACTGTAGCTGACGATTTTGCCTTCTACAGTGAGAAGTGCCCGTCGGTCTATTTCCGGCTTGGCATTCGAAATGAGGAGCTTGGCGCAGTCTATCCGCTTCATCATCCTCGCTTCCAAGTCGACGAGCAGGCACTCGCCATAGGCGCTGTCGTCCTCTGCGACGCTGCGCGAAATTTCTTGCTGCCTCCGAGCTAGCTGGGCGACCAAGCATTGCGACTCCTGACCCACGTCGCCTTGGTCCCCAATTTCGCCTGGCAGTTGCGGTCCGCACTTATTTCAGGGAGCCGAGCAACAAAAATATGCACCCAAGGAGAACCGCGATGGTCGGGTGTGTGCCCGATTGCAAACGTGAGGATGACTTTACCGCTTAGGCGGTGAGGCTGCTGGGTTTCTGTCCACCCTGCCCGTTCCGGGCTGCAGCTCATGAGCCGTCCGCCGTCCTGGGCGCGAATGAGTAACCGGGATCAAGAATACCGATTGCAGAAAGACTGTCCGATGCTCACCTGCCATCATCAGGGTGCGCCGAGTCAGTCGGAGAGTTGCGGGTAAGCGCCTTTGTCCATTGGGCAAGCTCGGCATCAAGGACCATCCGATCGAGATCGCGATGGAGCGGGAGAAGGTCGACCGACGAATCCTTCATCAACATTCCGAGCGCCGCTTCCTATCCGTGGCGTTGGCGCCGTCCGCACCCCTTGGTCGGGCCGCGCAGTTGGAAGGAAATGGTCGAGGATCCCCGCTAGAAGGGGTCGTGTTCGGCAGCCCTATGCGGACGATTAACGCCGTAAAAAGCTCGGTTGAGAAAAGAGGTTGGCCATCGCGGCCATAGTTCGAGAATTGCGTTTGGCCGTGCAGTGACGGGGACGACATTCGCTGCCTATTGGCAGGCTCGGAGGTGCCATTTGACAGCACTGCGGTCGTCTCTCGATAGGTGGTGTAGCTCGGCGGTACCGAAGCCGCTCGCGAGCGGGGCCCCGATGGGTGCCGTAGCGGGCGAGCGGCTTTGCGGTGGTCGTCAACGCTTCGCCGACAGCCCATTGCTGACACCAACCTGATTCGAAGAAACCATGGATGACCGACATGATGAACCTGCGAGCACTCATGGAGGAAACTTCGAGTTCCGATCTTTGCGCGAGATGATTGGCTTTACCGCCGAGCGGCTGATGGGACTGGAGGTTGGGGCCGCCACCGGCGTCGCCTATAGCCAGAAAAACCTGTTGCGCACGGCCGAGCGCAACGGCTATCGCGAGCGCGGCTGGGAGACGCGTGCCGGCACCGTCGAGCTGCGCACCCAAGCTCAGGAAGGGCTACGCGTGGCCAGTTCCCAACGACGACGCCGCAATGAAGCTGCTAGATTCCGTTCTCGACCACGCTGCTGAGGATTGGAAATGGGCTCCGGCCAGAACACAATTCGCCGTCTCCCCACAACACTCGGTAACATTCTCCGGGTGAGGCAATAGGGGAATTCAGTTTCTCATTTCGTCCGACACACATCCCAGCTAATGGCTCACGATTCCCTAGCTCGGACACCCTCAGCGGAGTATCAAAGCGCTTCAGTTTTTCGACGATGAAGGCAGCTATGCTTGGATCGCGAAGACCTACTACTGTTGGTAGTTTTGTCGATCGCGTTTCTGAGATAGATCAGCGGAGTTTTCGGAAACACGCGTCCCGTAGTTCAATTCCCGCCGGTGTTCAATCCGCCGACACCCGCCGACCACGGGCAATGAAGTTCACTAGGAGGACGGCTCCTGCGCGATTAGAAGCCGAGTAGGCGTGGGGCAGTGCGCGCCGACGAAACCGTAAGAAGAAGGAGAAGTAGAAGATGTCTGCTATCACCCATACCGCTGCACGAAGACAGGACCCCTATCCGAGCCGGCTGCCCGAAGAGCGCTGGCTGCCCCGCCAGGACAAGACAGTGTGGAGCCAGTGGTGCCCCGAGGCGCCTCTGACAGCGCAGCAGACCGACCACTTCGAGCGCGACGGCTTCCTTGTCTTGAGGGACCTCTTCTCGGACGAGGAAGTTAAGGCGCTGATGCAAGAATCGACGGCGTTGCGCGGCGGTAAGCGCGAGCTGGAAGAGGGCGTCGTCATCACGGAGCCGGGCTCGGATGAGGTGCGCACCATCTTCAGGCTGCCCGAGCACAGTCCGCTCTTCAATCGGCTCGCAAGCGATAGCCGCGTGGTGGACATCGCCAGCTATCTGCTCGGCGACGACGTCTATATCCACCAATCCCGGCTGAACTATAAGCCGGGCTTCACGGGCAAGGAGTTTTACTGGCACTCCGATTTCGAGACCTGGCATGCCGAGGACGGCATGCCGCGCATGCGCGCTTTCTCCGCATTGCTGTTCCTGACCGATAACGATGCGCTGAACGGCCCCTTGATGCTGATGCCGGGCTCGCACAAGCACTTCATCGCTTGCGTCGGTGAGACCCCGGAGGACAACTACAAATCCTCGCTCAAAAAGCAGGAAGTGGGCATGCCCTCGCACGAGGCGCTGGCCAAGCTCGCCAAGGAGCACGGCATCCATACCGCCACCGGCAAGGCCGGCACGCTGGTTCTGTTCGACGGCAACACGATGCACGGCTCGAACGGCAACATCACGCCGTTCGCTCGTTCGAACGCGTTCTTCGTGTTCAACGCCGTGTCGAACCAGCTCGAGGAGCCGTTCGGCGCAAAAAAACCGCGCCCCGAATTCCTCTGCTTCCGGGGCGAGCCGAAGCCGATGGAGAAAGCGTCGGGGAAACTGGCGTAAAATAGGGCTTGAGAGGGCCGCGCGAGGCTGGCTTCACACGGCTTCAAGCAGACTTGGCACTTCTCGTGATCGCACGAGCTCCCCTCCACCGCGTCATCCAGCCGAAGGTTCCCTCGGCGGGCAAGACTTCGAATCCCTGGTCGTCGGGTCGGCGGAAGATCTTGACTACGAAATCAACGTAGGCGGCCAGAACCAGCCGTAGACCGTCTGCCAGGCGCTCGGGGTTGCGGCTGGCGGATGCTGCCGATCCATTTCGGCGTCCTTCACGCCGATCCCCGAAAGGTGCCGTCGGAACATCGCTTACGATCAATGCGCTCGAAGCCCAGATGCCGACGACACTATACGCCCGGCTCTCAATGGCTCGTCGCGGCCATCCGCGCGAGGTGATTTCCGGAGAGGTGATCAAACGCGGGGCGCTACCTTGTGCGATGTTCGGAGCCTTTGAGGACTTCGACATATGACGATTTCAGCGCTTACGCTTAAGTCGAACGACTTGGAGCCGGTGCGCCGGTTCGAGGTGTTCACGGGGTCCGGCTGGCGACGCCAATGGCCTCCAGAGGAGAAGGCGCGGATCGTTGGGGAGAGCTACGAGGCTGGTGAGACGGTTTGTGCTGTAGCTCGCCGATATGCTCCCGCAGCAACTGTTTGCCTGGCGCCGAGCTGTGCGTCAGCCGTCGACGGAGGCGCCGGCATCAGAATCCCTGTTCGTTCCTGCGATGATTGCAGAGTCTTGCCGGAACCGGCGGCGCAGCGCCGAGGGCGACCACAGACGCGCTGAAGGCGCTGTCCTGGCGCGCGCGTCGAGAACGCCCGCTTGGTCCAGATCATCAAGGAATTGCAGCGTCACCGCTTCGGTCGCCGCGCCGAGACGCTTCCCGAGGATCAATTGCTGCTGGGGCTCGAAGAGGCCGAGCAGATCGAGGCGGCTGGCGAGGAAGAGGCCGAGCGGGCCTTTCCGGACCAGCGCCAGGCAAAAACTGCCACACGCCGGGCCAACCGGGGTGCACTGCCGGCGAGTCTTCCTCGTGTCGAGATGGTCGTCGACATCGAGGACCATGCCCTCCCGTGCTGCCGCAACGGGGCTGCATCGGATCGGTGAGGATGTGAGCGAGCGGCTCGACATCGTTCCGGCGCAGCTGCGTGATCGTCGTGCGCCGGCCCAAATATGCCTGCCGCGCCTGTTAGGATGTGGTTGTTCAGGCTCCCGCGCCGGCCCGGCTGATCGAGGTTGGTCTTCCGACCGAGGCAACGGTCGCCCAGGTGCTGGTCTCAAAATATACCGATCACCTGCCGCTCTATCGTCAGGCGCAGATCTACGCCCGCCAGGGCATCAGCTCGATCGCTCTACCCTCGCCGACTGGGTCGGCCGTGCCGCCTGGCATCTGGGTCCGGTGCATGAGCGGCTGCTTGGCAAGCTGATGTCTTTGCCGAAGCTCTTTGCTGACGAGACCACCGCGCCGGTATTCGATCCCGGCCGCGGCAAGACCAAGACCGGGCAGCTCCGGGCCTATGCGCGTGATGATCCGGCCATGGCAGGGAGCCGACCCGCCGGGCATCGCCGTCTATGCACCCGACCGGAAGGCCGAGCGTCCGATCGCTCATCTTGCAGGCTTCACCGGAATCCTGCAGGTGGATGGCTATGGCGGTTATCGCGTGCTGGCCGACGAGAGCGACGTGACGCTCGCCTTCTGCTGGGCACACGTGCGTCGAGGCTTCTACGAACTCGCCGCGGCCGCTCCCGCGCCGATCGCCAGCGAGGCGCTGAGACGGCATCGCCGACTTCTATAAGATCGTGGACGATATCCGCGGCCGATCGGCCGCAGAACGCCTTGCCGCACGTCAGGAGAAGATTATTCCAACAGGAGATCAAGCTCGCCGAGGCGACCGCTATAGGCTCTCAGGCTGGGAAGGCCTCTCGCGCTTCCTCGAAGGCGGCCGCATCGACATCGACAGCAACGTGGTCGAACGCTCCATCCGTCCGATCACGCTCAACCGCAAGAATGCGCTCTTTGCAGGCTCTGACGGCGGCGCCGAACACTGGGCCGTTGTCGCCTCGCTGATTGAACCTGCAAGCTCAACGGGCGTTGAGCTATCTCGCCGATGTCCTCACCAGGATTGTCAACGGCCTCCCAACAGCCAGATCGACGATCTCCTGCCCTGGGCCTACATCGACAAGCCCGAGCTAAAGGCCGTGGCCTGAGAACAACGGTTACCATTGATCTGAGCAGTCAGGGCGACGAGCTGATCGGCCAGGATATTTAGCGGCGCTCGCACCGTGTCGGGGATCGGTGTCGAGGATCGGATATCCTCTTGATGAGAGAACCCCCATTCTGAGGGCCCCCTGCTGCGACTATACCGAAGTCCGCTATGTGACCTCGGATCGCGTTGATCAGCGAAACACGCTGGAAGAGGCACAGCCCGGCGGGATGCTAAGAGGAGCCGAGGGATACTGGTCAGCGGCTCAGCCCAAGATGAAAAGTTGCCGCGGCGCCTTTGTGAGAACCTCGACGCCGGATTCGGTGACGCGAATGCTCTCGCTAAGCACGTAGCCGAAGTCTTCCTCGACCCAGGAACCGAGATGCAAGTGGAAGGTCATGTTCGTCTCGAGAACGGTAGTGTCGCCAAGCTTGAGGCTGGTCGTGTTTTCTATCCAGTCGATGCCGATGGAGTATCCGGCGCGCGACCGCTTCTTGAATCCGTGTTTCTCGGTCGTGCTGTGAATCACTTTGGCCACTTCGCCGCTCACGGCGCCGGCACGGATTGCATTCAGCCCCGCCTCGAGACCGGCGAGCTGGGCTTCGTGAATACGCAGCAAGTAATCGGCCGGTTTGCCGAGGATATAGGTGCGGCAGATCGGAGCGTGGTACTCATGCCGGACGCCGGCGATCTCAAGATTGACCTGTGAACCATCCTGGAGGGTATCCTCGCTCCAGGTAGTATGCGGATTGCCAATTCGGGAAGTGGCGCAGAGGTAAGGGGTTGCGATCCAAGTTCCTGGTTTGCCATTCGCTCCGCGGGCGAGCGTCCCCACAATTTCCGCAATGGCATCTGCCTCCCGCAGGCCGGGGCGCATAACTTCCGCGGCCATAAGCACACCAGCGTCCGAAATCGCCGCCGCTTCCCGCATCGCGACAATCTCGAGGTCCGACTTGAGCGTGCGGATTCTGGTTACCACGTTCGAGAAGTCGCCGATGCGCGCCAGCGGCAGACGGGCCTTGAATTTTTCAGCCGCGTCGGCCGTCAAGTTGCACAATTCGATCCCAATGCCGCTATGCCCAAGTCCTTGGTCCAACAGGAAGTCAATAACGGCGTCGTATCCACTCTTGTCAGGATCGCCCATCAGTTTTTCCGAGTAGCCTATGATGCTGTCGCGTTCCATGAACGTCTCCTGCACCGCTGCGGCAACGTCCATCCAGCGCAGGATAAACACCGGCTCTTCCCGCGGGGCCAGGATGACCACACCGCGCGGGTCATAAGAGTGAGCCACGGACCCCGTGAGGTAAGTGATATGTGCTTTGCCAGTGATGACAACCACGGCCATATCACGCTTCGCCATCTTCGCTTTGACCCGGTCGAGCCTACGAAGATATTCGGAGCGGGGGAATACCTGCGGACCTTTAACTACCGGCATAAAAACTTCCTCGCTAGATGAGACGGCATTGGCGGCGGGGGTAAAGCTCCCATGCGAAGATACCCACGGGGCTATGCGCGAAGCCTGCCCCTAGCCAGCTTGTTTTGCACGCCACGAGCTGGCCCCTAGCGGCGCTAGCCAGAGCGCCGGCAGCAGCGTCAGCAGCGTCGCCACCGCAGCGACCATTGGCGGCGAGCTATACTGCCATCCCCTGTGCTAACCCCACAACATCGACCAGACATTGCTCGTTACCGCCACCAGTTCGTTCAATCTGGGCTTGAGTGGGGTCGTCGGAAATTGGCGTGATCTTGATTCCGGTTTCGGCTTCGAACGGTTTGACCCAGGCTTTGATGTTCGCTTTGCCCCAGTCGCCGCCGCCAACTGAAAACGCGGAGTTCGTTGGAGGGCTGGGACTTGGCACCGCTTATCATTGAGGCAAGTACGCCGACGGCAACGGCACCGGAGCCTGCCTCAACCAGGTGCCGTCGGGTGATTTTTGAACCATGCTTTTCCCTTTGATTGTTGGTTCTGGGACAAATCACGCACAATCGTTTATAGTGAACGATAGTTGCGAGCTGCAGAGGACGAAAACGGTGATTTTTTCGTGTGATGCCGAAGTCCTGCAATCTCCGGGCCGACTCCGCTTCTGTTCGTCGCCGTGCTGGGTAGACGTCGTCCGATGGACGATCGCGGATGGAGGACTTCGTGGGGTGCGGTTCGTGATGATCGCGAATACTTTTCTGCAGAGATCCCTGAGGCAAAACGCGTTCCTCCCCATATGCAACCACCGATCTTTACCTCGACAGGGAAATTAATCGCCGCCGTAACGCCTACCATGTGATGGATGCCTAGTAATTCCTATGTATCGCGTTGAATAGCCACTTTGCGCGAGCCGTCTATGGAACAGTCGAAGCCGAGTGTTAACAATTGCTCCAATTTCGTGAGGCGGGGCGAACGGCCAATAAACCTGATGTTATTGCGGCGATACATATATCTGACCCTCACGTATCTTATTAGACGAATTTGACCTCTGGCGGATAATCTGAGATGTTATTATAGCGATGTGTAATTTCCTCGTCCACCATTATGTCCTTTATTGCCACGATGCTAGCCCACGCGCCGGCGTCTCCATCGGTCCAAATTGTTTTTGCATTTGGATTCAAGGAATGATTCACTATCGAGATAAACCCGAAAACGACGTAACCTGCCACAAGACCAGATTTTGACATCGGATCATCGGGAACGAAGTAGTACTCCAACAGCCCCGTGCGTTTGAACAGCTTTTCTGCCTCTATGTCAAATTCCCACGTCGGAGCGCGATCAATCAAATCTCCAGATTTGAATGGAACGTTCGCAAATACGCCCCGACCTTTTTGCGGCACATTCTTAATATACACCGAATTGCTTCGATCGAAGATCTTATTGACCATAGGTAATTCCTCTTTATATTAGCGATTTTGATATGTCGTCACTGCCCTACCGGCCGAGTTCACCCGCAATACGGCCTTCAAAAGAAATGGACAGCGAGGCTCGATCCCCACTCGCTGTTTTTGGCAACCTTGTCCTTCGCGGAACTGCCCTGAAGGCTGGCCAAATCAGGCGTCACCATCGCCATGCCCTCGCACCCATGCAACGGGGCGGTTCCACCGGGAAAGGGCAACGTATCCATGGGATTGGCAGTGAACGTCTTCTACCGGCGAAATACCCAAGGCTTGATCTTTAAGAACGTGTTTTCAACACCTCTGTCTCTCAAGCGAAGATACCCTGCACTGCACCTCGTGGTACCTACCAATACGCGTGGGTGCTCCAGCCACTTAAGACGTACTATATTGGCATACGTTGTTTCTGACGCGTACCTGGATGGACACTGGAAACCTGCGTTCAGCGATCAAGCTAATTGACTGTTCTGGAGATTTGCGCGGACGCGGTGAATGCCGGGCGGATAGGCGTCAGTGTACTACCCGGTGGCATGTGGTGAATATATCGCTAAGGCGTCCATAAAATGAGCGAGTACGTCACAATATTTGATGTATCTAAATTTATTAGCTTGCTTGCTGATGCAGCACGCAACTCCGGAATGCAATTTAGAATGGGTGACAATTTCGACGAATATATCAATATTACGAAAAATATTGTTGGCAAACCGCCGACGGATCCGAGCTTTCGGCCGGATTGTTCCAGGCTTGAAGCTGGCCGTGCGTTTTGGATTGTCGGGGAAGATCAATCTGGCAAAGTCGCGCATGTTCAGGCGCTTCGGGTGGACGATTTGACGACCACCAACTTGGCTAGACACCTCGAGTCTTTGAAAGCGTTCTACGCCAGTCCGAGGAGCCGCGCAGGCTCAGGCTCTCTATGTATTTGCCGCGCACCGACCGCTCAAAACATAACTAGGTCGGTAGTTTATCACGGCGACATATGGCTGCGAGAGGACTTTAGGGGGCAGGGCTTACCTAGAATGTTTGCAGGTATCGCATTTGGGCTCGCGTGGGTGAAATGGACGCCCGATTTCATTTATGCCTTGGTCCATACATGGTCAATCCAAAAGGGCGTCGCCGATCAGTATGGTTATCTCCACAGAGAAGCACATGGGGCGATTTTGAGCTTACCTGATAGAGGTATCGAGGAGGATGATTGGCTGATTTGGCTAACGGGACGCGAATTGTCCCGGATTATTAAACGTGGGAACGAGGGGTACTCATTTGAGCCTATCCTCAAGCCAGCAGACGAGTCATGGGAGAAATAGAGAGGTTTGCCGGTAGAATGTATTCAGATCAGCTGGTCGCCGCGGCCGAAGGCAGCCGGCACAGCCAGGCCAGAGATTTCCTGACATTTCCCCAGATCTAGCGTCAGGTCCGGCCGGCTTGGTTCGCACCTGAACTGGTCAGGTATTCGAATTCGCTTTTGCCGCGAGGCTGGTTCGACGGGCTAAATCTGAAGTCTGCAGTTTGGCGCGTTCGGCCAAGACTGCGTGGTAACGGCCCACGGCTGAAGCCATACGTCGCTGGTTAGCACATATGGATGGGGGGTTTATCTTGGTTTTCGATTATATAGTGGTCGGCGGTGGCTCCTCCGGATGCGTTATAGCGAACAGGCTATCGGCCAATGGAAGTCGCGTCCTGCTCATCGAGGCTGGTCCTGATTTTTCCCCAGATGCCATCCCTGATGATATCCTCGATGGAAACCCCACGAGGGCTTACTACAATCCTCGTTATCAGTGGCAGTCACTCAACGCGACCATAGTGCAGGATGTCAGCAGGCGCGCCCACTATGAGCAAGCCCGGGTCATGGGTGGGGGCTCTAGCATCAATGCTCAGGTGGCTAATCGGGGAGGCCCCGCGGACTATGACGAGTGGGCGTCTACGGGTGCGACTGGCTGGGACTGGGCAGGTGTCCTTCCCTACTTCCGCCGACTTGAGTGCGATTTAGATTTTGACGATGAATTTCACGGCAACGATGGTCCACTGCCTATTAGCCGCGTGGGTAAAGCAGAATGGTCTGGCTTTATTCGCGCCGTATCGACGGCTTACGAAGACAGAGATATACCGTTCCGACCGGACTTTAACGGCGAGTTTGGCGATGGCCACTCAGTTGTTCCATTGACGAGCCGCAACCGTCGTCGCGTCTCAGCTGCGATGGCCTATTTACCGGAGAGCGTCCGAGCTCGGCCCAACCTGAAAATCCTGTCCGAGACCACGGTCGTGCGGTTAACCTCTTCAGGACGTCAAATAACTGGGGTGGAGACCGAAAGTAAGACCGGCCGGCCCTCCTTTGGCGCTTCGACGGTTGTCCTATGTGCCGGGGCCATTCACTCGCCGGCCGTGCTGATGCGATCCGGGATCGGCCCAGCTGAGCAGCTGTTAAACCTCGGCATTCCAATTGTCGCAGATATAAACGGCGTCGGGAAAAACCTTCAAGAGCACCCCGGGGTCGCCATCTCCGCGTATCTAAGACCGGGCGATCGCATGTCGGCTAACGCGACCGGGTATATTCAGATGCATGCTCGTTTCTCGTCAGGCTACGAGGGCTGCCCGTCAACCGATATGGCCATCTCAGCCCTCGCAAAGTCTGCGTGGCATCCGATCGGCAACCGCCTTGGTACACTGGCCTTCTGGGTTAATCGCTCCTACTCAACAGGAACAGTTTCGCTCAAGAATTCTTCTCATGCTACTGAGCCGGAGGTGAATTTTAATATGTTGAGCGACAAACGCGATGCTGAGCGATTGAAGGAAGCGTTTCGGTTTGTAGCACAGTTGCTTGAGCACAAGGCGCTGGTGGCGGTCGCCCTCGACCCATTTCCTTCTACCTGGACTGGGCGAGCAAAGCGGATCAGCAAGTACAGTCGTCTGAATTTGGGGCTCACTTCCATTGTCGCCACCCTTATGGATAGCGCCCCGTGGCTGCGTCGAAGCCTCATAAGGTGTGCGATGACCGATGGTCGTAGCATATCAGACCTCATCCAGAGCGACGAGCTTCTTGACCACTTTATACGCCAGAATGTCTTTGGAAACTTCCATCCGACTTCAACTTGCCGGATGGGACCTGCTCTGGACCCGGCTAGTGTTACGGATCCGTTCGGTCGCGTCCACCGAGTCGCGGGCTTAAGAGTTGCCGATGCGTCGGTGATGCCATTCTGCCCTAGAGCAAACACGAATATCCCAACAGTTATGGTTGCAGAAAAAATGTCGGACGCAATGATCAAGGAGCATTAATAGAGCCGTGGGTGCCGTAGCGGATCGTGTTTGAATCACCGCGGCGCGTTGCAACTCCCTCTACCGCGGGAGCGGGGCGGCTGGCGGCGCAGGTGCGTTGTCGATCCGTTCAGCGGCGCGGCCCTGTTGGCTGATCACGCAGACCGCCGAACTGGCGAGAGATACTGCAATTTCAGAAAAGCTTCAGGTAGGATACCTAGGACGCGTCGCGCTGCTGTCGGGCGAATCGAGAAGCTGACTTCTCCTGAGTCACCGGAGAACGTTACCGAAGCCTTGTGGTGCGCCGTGGTTTATTCCAGTCGCCGTTGAGGTCCGCTCCGCCGTTCCCGCGCCACGCCTTCACCTCCAGAAGGGCATGGTGCGCATGGCGCCAGCAAGCTGGACTGCGACGGCTAATAGCCTGCCGCCGCGGGGCTGCCCTGACACCCGCCCGCAAGATTGTGCGTTCCATTATGAGGGCGCCCGCGACATGGGGCAGGATATTGCAGCCACGGACGACTACCTCGCCTCGCGCCGCGAGCGGATGGCTGTTTGCGTACCTCCATGCTTTCTGGAGCCCGCTCGACCGCGATTAGGACGACCGAGCGGTGCCCGCGAAGAGTTCCGCGTCCCCGCCGGCCGACCCGAGCCGGCGGGGGCTTTGTAGATACTCATGGCAAGACGTCTGTCTTAGGCTGGCCAAAGGTCGTGCAGCACACTTGAAGTTGCGGCCTTGGCCTCTTCGATCTCTGCTGCAGAGAAACGGTCCGCTACCTGGCTCAGCACCGAGCGGGCGATTTCTTCCGGATCCACGGCAGGGTCATGGCGGACGCCCTCGTGGACCATGTCGAGAAAAGAAGTCCGGTTTCTGGCTGTGGCGCGGCCGGGATGCCAGCCCTCGTAGTAAAAGCCGCGTAGTAAGGCTGGCATCTTCGCGCCTATGTACACCGCCTCGTTGCAATCGAGGCAGTCGCGCAAGGCGTGCAGCGTTGCAATCAGGGCTCGGAAAACCCGCTCGCGATCATGCCAACGAAGTCTCCACGCCAGATCGCTGACCCAATTCTGGGTTGCCTGCAAGGGATAGTTGAGATCGTGGCTCACATACATTTGCGTTCCTGTCGTTACAGGTTCTTAGGATCAGACTACTCGCCATACACGCGAAATGCTTCTCGTCGGCCTGAAGCCAGACCAACCTCTTCTGGGGACCAACCGCTGCAAGGAACATGGATAAAAACGGCTTCCCTCCGTTGCAGATGCAAGTGCCTGAAGGATGATGTCGTTTGGACCGGAGTCGCATCCCAAGGCGCCTGCCGCCGCGCTATACGCGCGACGTGGGACGGGTTAAATTTTTGAACGTGAGTTCTCCCAGCGTATCACCCCGGAGTGCCCCGCGTCGTCGCCATGAGTTGCGCACGCCTGAAAACACCGGACACTTACTGCAACTCTCGCGCGCGTCCGGCGCCATTTCCGGTTTCGACTGACTCGTAATTGCGCAGCATCATTTCCGCGACACTGAAGGCGTGGCGCCCTTCCCGCGAAGTCAGGCGCGCGTCGACGTCGGGATAGATAAAGAAGGGCAGCGAAATTCGGTCAGTCAGACCATTGTGCGCGACCTGATGCGGCGTACTCTTGAAGCGGTCGTCGCTCAAAGCCTGAAGCATATCGCCCAAATTGACTACGAGACTGTCGGGCAGGCTCGGCACTGGCATCCAGCGCCCGCGCAACCACACCTGCAACGACCGGGTGGGGAGTTCCTCCTGCAGCAGCAGCGTGAAGAAGCCACCATCGGTGTGCTTGGCGCACGTGCCGCCGCGAGCTGGATACCGAATTACGCGTTGCTCGAGCGTCGGCGGGCTGAAATACCGTTGGAACCAGCCCTGTTCCAAACCGATCACGCCGGCAAGCGCGGTTCCGAGCTGCGGGACGACTTCGCGGAGCACGGTAGCCTGCAAAGCAAGCAGGCTTCGCGCGAAACCAGGAGCCAAGGCCTCATCCGGAAACAGCGTGCTCCCGCCAAACGGACGGCGGTCGCCTTCGTTGTCGATTCCGAGATCGAACACTTCCTTCGGATCGCGGCCGGCGTCGGGATGTAGGATTTCCCCGTGCAATGGACTGTATCCACGGGCGATAGTGGGATAGACCCCTTGAGCTGCGTGACCGAAGCGTTCCTTGACTGACTGTGGCAAAGCGAAGAACCGCCGGGAGGCCTCGATGGCTTGCGCGATCTGCTCCTTCGGAATGCCATGCTCGACAAGGTAGAAGAACCCGTACTCCTGGCAGGCCATTTGTAGGCGCCGTTGCTCTTCACGTTGCGTTGCATCGGCCCCCAGTTTCGCAAGTGAAATTAGTGGTAGCGCGTCCATATCGTTCATCCCTTGGTGTTTGGCCTTGTGAGGCGCCTGGAAACTTAGCAGTCACATCCTTGCCGTGATGCATCTCCCATCGTCGATGGCTGGGACATAAGTATTTTCTAACATGTTTTCGGTGACGCCAACATCGTGAATTCAATAAGAATGCGCATCGCATTATAAATTGATTATTACTATTGCTTAACACCTTTGCCTAGAAAGTTTCATATTGAATTATATGAACCGGCGTTTGATATGAGTTTCGGCAAACGAACAAAGACGCTCGACAACACGCCGCAATTAAACCGGAACTCGTTCGACTTACGCGCCGCCTGCGCAAGTTGAACTTCCTAGACCTCTTGCCGGAAGACGAATCCAGCCACACTCCGTTGAATCTTCTGATTACCCCTTCGGGCCAGGGTTCCGAAACGCGCGATGCCGGAGCGGATCTCCTGTACGGGAGTCACACGAGTCCGGGTAGGCGATCCCAGTCGCAGGAGCGGTGTCCCGGGATACTTGCCTGCACGGCGCCAAGGCGGCAAGGATTGCCACCTAGTGATGGCGTTGCGTCGGATTGCGGTTGATACCGACGGGCGGCTTTTGATGGTCAACCTGACGCCGGCCGATATCTCCAACAGCGCCGGCGTAGGTCCATTCTCGCCAGGCGTCCGCAAGCGCTGGCCCTGGGTCAAGCACTTCGCCGACCGCGATCAGCTCAAGCTCATGGCAAGGGCCGCCTATCTCGAATTCTACCGCGCCGCTGAGTGATCGAACGCACCTTCGGCTGGATGCCCGGTGGCAACGCCTCGTGCGCGACTACGAGCAGCGCTCGACGTCTCCCAGGCCATGACCCTCGTCGCAACGGGCGGAACTGCTGCAAAGAACCGCTCATCGTCAGTTTCAAGACCGACTCTCAGAGTTAATTGTCCACACAATATATTTTTAACACGCTGATGAGACTCCGTGGGGTGTCGACTTTTCTCGATTTTACCTCTTTTCGCCGAAATAATTGATGTGGCGTGCAAAACTCTTTCAACCGCGTAAAAGACACGCGACGAAAGTATCATGTTTGTACTCCACATTGCGCTCGCATAACGATGACGAAATACAAGTTTAAGGTAAAATAACCTCGCCAATTGCAATCAGATGCTAGATCCGTGTGGATTCAGAGCTGCCCAGCAAGCCCCGCAGAGCCGTAGCCTTACACCCCGGCAGTTTCGTGCCCAGTGACAACATTCTGCAAACCACTGCGGAGGAGAGACTGTGGAATACCGGCGGATCAGCGGTTTCGAGGAGACACCCACCCTTTCTCCAAGAGAAAAGGAATGTATCCTGTGGACGGCGAAAGGGAAATCCTCCTGGGAAATTGGACAAATTTTAGGTATATCCGTAAACACTGTTAACTTCCACATGAAGAACGTAATGAGAAAGATGGATACTTGCAGCAGAACTACAGCAGCTATAAAGGCTCTACAACTTGGAATTATCGATTTGTAATATCGGCATTGAAGTCTCTTGCGCAATTACCGCGCCAAAGTCACGACCTTTATTCTTTCGGGGAATGCCCTATCACCAATCGGCCCACTTTAACATTGTGGCAGGAGTTTTCTTGAACCTGTATCTGTCCGGCAGGCGGGTGCACTAACTGGGCTAGTTCGGAAAAGTCGAAGGCCAGCAGCGGTTTACTGCGCACCGGCACAGGTAGACGCGCAATATATCTGCGAACAAGGAGACGTGGCGTCTCACGTCTCGCGTTGCGTCTCCCTATGCTTACCGACCCTCGCGATGTTTGTTCGGCTGCGCTCCGTGAACGGTGGACCGCTGCGAGCTCCCAACCTTCAGGAAGGTCCGGCAACAACAGCCTGTGGCTCACGCTGTCGTGCCTATACCGGGTCTGTGATCAAGGACCAAGAGCGACCCCTTCTAGATCACCCGCGCACCAGACAGTGACGCGACAGATAATTGGTACTTGGCTCGGCGACCGGCAGCATCTGAAACGCCAAGCGCTTTTTATGGCACTGTCGATCTTTGGATTAACCCCACGGCTGTGCCTGAAGGGACCTCCGCGTTGCGAACGGATGTGATACGTGCCGGCGGAGGTCGGTCGTCCAACGTCAGGTCCACCAGACAACAAGATCTGGTCGCGCAAACCCGAAAAAGCTGTTCAGCAGCACGCGGCGCTTTCCGTTGCTTGATTGGCCGGTGACCCCATGAACGAAACCGCCATCGATCAGGGCGATATCCCCGGCCTTGAGCTGGATATCGCGCGAAGGTACGCCCTCGAGATAGGCCGCCGAATAGGGATAGCCCGTGGTCTCCACCCCCTGCGATTTTCGATCGGCAACCGTCGGCTTGTGACTCCAGAGCCGCAGATTGCCACCTTCCTCGGACATGCTGGGGTAGAAATTGAGCGCGGCGACAGTGTTATGCGCCACCGCAGAAAGCTCGTAATCGTTCCCGGCACGTAACACTTGAGCGACATCGTCGTGAGGGTCCAAAGAAAATGTGCCGCTGCCAGACCAACTGAGACCGCGACAGACGTTAGCTTGGCCGTGTTCTGAACGGGCCAGCCGCAATTCGATGCCCTGTTTGTGAAGCTCGCGCTTCAACGCGTCGAATAATGCTCGGACCGGGTCAACCAGATTGCCAAAAAGGGCGTCAACGTGCGGCCGCGCATTTTCTGCCTCCGCGAAATAGGTGGCCGCATCCTTCCTGTAGTGGGATGCGCCGACATATTGTCCAGGGACACCATCTTTGCGCTCGTTGAGACCGGGACTGCCAAAAAAGTTCGCGGTGATCTCCTCGGCTACTTCGGTGCTGAAAGCTTGGCTGATGTGCAGAGCGGTGGTCTCGCCTTTCAGGACTGAGATGATCTCAGCAGTGCTGATCGAGCCGGTGCGTTCTCTGATAGAAACTGGAGAGATGGCCGGCGCCTGAGGTATCTGACTAGACATTGTCTTGCTCCTGTAGTGCGTGATCAAGAATGGCGATGCCACGATCGAGCTCGGCATCGGTGATGGTTATCGGCGGGAGAACTTTGATAACGTCGCGATCTGGCCCTGAGGATTCGATAAGCAGACCGTTTTCGAACGCTATATCGTGTACACGGCTCACAGCGGCCGATGAAGTGCACTTGAGGCCGGCCATCAGACCGCGGCCGCGCTTCTGTTCAATGCACTTGGGAAACTTAGCGACAAGGCGGTCAAGGTGCGCTTGCAGCTTGACCGCTGTCCGCTCGACGCCAGCAGTAAACCGGAGGTCCGACCACATTTTGCACATGGCCCCTGCCGTCACAAAGGCGAAATTGTTGCCTCTGAAAGTCCCGCTATGTTCTCCGGGTTTCCATATGTCCAGGTCGGGTCTAATCAGAACAATGGACAACGGACTACCTGAACCGCTTAGGGACTTGGAAAGAGTCACTATATCAGGTTCGATTTTTGCGAACTCGAACGAGAAGAAATCACCGGTCCGACCCGATCCTGCCTGAATGTCGTCAACGATGAAAACAATGCCGTGCTTGCGGCAGATGCGCTGAATTTCTGTGAGCCAAGCTGCGGATGCGGTGTTCATGCCGCCTTCTGCCTGGATAGGCTCCAAAATGATTGCGGCAGGTTTTTCTATGCCGCTTCCCGGATCGTTCAAAACGCAGTCGATGTAACTCGCTGAATCGAAAGCCTGGTTTGCATAGCCGTCATAAGGCACACGGATCACATCGTGGCGTGCGACGCCTCCCAGCTCTCTCGTAGACGCCGAGCCCGACACCGCCAGGGAGCCAAGCGACATGCCATGGTATGAGTTTGTGAAGGCCATGACACTTGAGCGACCGGTATATTTTCGCGCCAGGGCCAGTGCCGCTTCGTTGGCGTTTGTGCCGGTCGGCCCAGGAAACTGTATCTTGTACGAAAGGCCTCTGGGCTTCAGGATCGATTCGACAAGCGCTTCAATGAAGTCACGCTTTGCCGCCGTATACATGTCAAGCGACAGAAGAATGTTCTCACCGATCATATATTCTATTGCTGGGGCAATGATAGTGGGGTTGTTATGTCCGTAGTTAAGTGCGCCAGACCCCACAATGAAGTCGATATGAGGCTTACCGGACTCGTCCCAGATTGTCGCCCCGAGAGCTTTCGTAAATACTGTCGGAAACGACCGGCAATAACGACGAACGTTAGATTCATACGTGGCGAAAGCGTCGGTATTCATGATGAGTCCCTGATCTAGGCGAGCGTCAATGAGAGAGTGGGTTGACGCGATCCTGTCTAAGGTTTTCGGCTGAACGCCGAAACTACGGCATCTGGTAGTTGACGGATTTGCCGTGCAAGAACTCCCTCAAGTCGGCTCTGGTATCGATGCAGACCTCCACATGGGCTGGCCATCCCGGTTGACGCCGACGCCAATAAATCAGGGAATTCACTGGCCCAAAACGCCTGGGAACGAACCTGCTGGTCTTACGTCGTGGCTATGGTCTTGCAGCATCAAGCCGGTGGCTTACGGAAGATGCGCTTTGCTATCCCGGAAGGAGCAGGCATAGGGGTTTGCGGGCCGTTGACCTCATGCTGTCACAGGAGTGGCGACCATGATCTGTGCCCACGCAAACGCCCCCACGGCAGAGCGGATGCCCGAACAGAAGATCGCATTTAGCGGTGGCTAGGACGACCAAAAAGGCCCGGGCCGACTGCTTCGGCACGGAACTGATCGAGAGTCTGCGCCAGGCAGTTGCGTGGAAAACATGCCTAGCTGCCGCTGCACGCCATCCAAATCGACCCGACGTCGCCGGCGTCAAGTCGGTCCGCAAGATGGTAGATCAAGTGGAGTTCAAGCGCCGGTTCCGCATTCCGGCTTCGACAATGGGGGTTCGAAACAGGGCTGGCGAACGCCGGACTTTGCGGCAGCTGCTTACCGTGTTCGAGCGGGAGCCGAGAGCTGTCTAGTGCGCGCGCCATCAGGCATCGCTGCTCGCACACCTGACGGCGCTTCTGAACGCTGCCACGTTAGCTTATGGGAATTCCAGTTGGTTCATATCGCCCACAGGGCAGCATGGCGTAGCGCATCTGTCGCGCGTCATCCATTGCGGAAGGCGAAACCATACCCGTTGATCGCAGGCGCGCCGCCGAGATGCGCGTAGAGGATCTTAGACCCCTCTGGAAAGAAGCCTCTCTTCAC
>NZ_JBVVQZ010000027.1:0-86974 GCF_055811635.1 Mesorhizobium sp. WSM4806
ATCCTCCATCGCATCGATCAGGAGCGTCGACTGGGCGCCGAGCAGGTCGAAAGTGTTGCGAAGGTTGGCGCCGACCGACAATGCGAGCACGCCGCCGACCGACAGGAACACGAGGCTGCCGAAACTCATCGCCATGATGACTGCAATGGGGATGCGACGCCGCTTCTTTTCGGGGCGGACCAGACGCACTGGTTGTGCGGACGTGCTCATGCGGCCAACGTCATAATGCGCCACCGCATTGCAAGCCCGGTGACGGCTTTAAGGAGAGGACGCGCCGAAGCATTCGCACCAATGTGGCGCCGATGTTTCCAGCGCCGATGATTCCGATCCTCATAGGGGTGTTCCTTTCGTAAACATGGAAGAGCGCCCGCCTCAGTCGCGGACGCGGGCGCCTCGAAGATGCGCCCCTTTCTCGCGCAGTGTCGAGAGTGTCAACTCCCGGAAAGGCGCATGCACGACACGATCGTCGCCGCCATGCAGGAGAACCGGGCGATCATCAAGTCGCATATCGAGCGAATGGTGACGATCTTTGTGCCGATCATTCGCGAGGGGACCGAGGCGGGCGAACTCAAGGTCGAGGACCGGCAGAAGCCGCCCGTGCGGTCAACACCGCGTTCACGCCGTTCTTCCACCCGATTCTGATCGAGCACTGCGTTCAACACGGCGAAGACACCGACGCGGGCCTGCGTGAGCAGATTCGGTTTATCCTGAAAAGCTCTCGGCAAGTCGGCCTAAGGCGCAGCGTGCCATATATGCAGGCACTGTGGTTCCGGAGAAGGGCGCGCGAACACAAGGTTTGCGTCGAAGGCCAACTCATCTTCAAAACCACGGCGCAAACGTTGCACGCGGCGCTGGCCGAACAGGGAATAACCTATGTGCAGGAAGAGATGGCAAAACCCTACCTCGTGCATATGATCTGACCAGGCGGATCCGGGCAGCCATACCGTCCGACAGTCGGCTCAGGATCGCCGAGCTGTAGCGCGAACGTCAGGTTTGGAGGAGGGCTACGAATGACTGGAATTGGCGCTGGTTGCTCGTTCTAATTGCGAACGTGAACGCAAAATCCTACCCAGAGAGGTCTTCCACGACGGGTACCAACCGTCAGGTTTTCACCACCAGGTACCTTCAAACGAAAGATCGGAGGGCAACACGCCTCCGATCTTTTGGCGACAGGAGAACCGCCGGCCTATTCGCTTTTCCAGACACCCCATACATGGGGGTTTGCCGCGGGCCATACCGAATAGCCCTTTACTTTCGGCGACACGGCATCGAGGGACGGCTCGTAATAGAGGCCAAGGATCGGCACATCCTTTGCCATGAGTGCATGGAGCTGCTTGAACAGTGCCTTGCGTTGCCCGGCGTCGGTCGTGGCCATCGACTTCGTGTAGAGATCGAGAGCCTCCTTGCTGTCCCACTGCGCCGTCGGGTCGGTCGCCTTGTCGCCAAGGATGACGCCATACATCAGCGACGGATCGAGACGAGCCGAATAGCCAAAGGACTGGATCTGGAATTTGCCGACAAGGTAGTTGTCGAGCTGTGCCGCCCAATCCAGCACTTCGAGCTGGGCGTTGAAGCCTGCGGCCGTCAGCATCGCCTGCAGCAGCACGGCGTTCTCGTACATGCCCTGGTAGCGGGTGTTGGTCTGGATCTTGATCGGCTCGCCCTTGTAACCGGCTTCGTCCAGCAGGGCCTTGGCCTTGGCCGGGTCGTATTCCGGCCATTTGAGGAAATCGTCGTCGAAGAACGAGCTCGCCTGGGCGACGGCCGAGGGACCTCCCGTGGCGGCACCGCTGGTGCTGGCGGCGGCGATCTGGTTGATGTCGGCGGCATGCGCCAGCGCCTCCCGTATTTTGACGTTCGACAGCAGCGGGTCCTTGGTCTGCAGCAGGATCACCGTCCACGACAGGCCTTGCGTCGACAGCACCGTCATGCCGCGCGACTTGGCTTCCTCGGCACGCGATGATTCAAGATCGGGCAGGACATCGAGTTCGCCGGCAAACAGCGCGGTTTCCGCCGCCGCCGTGTCGGGGATGACCATGAAGCGCACCTCGTCGACATAAGCCTCACGGCTGCCGGCAAAGCCGCTCGGCGCCTCCTTCACCGGCTTGTAGTCTGCAAAGCGCTCAAGCACCAGATACTGGCCCTTGACCCATTCCTTCAGCGTGAACGGGCCGGTGCCGATGGCGGAATCGGCGAGCCACTTGCCGTCGGCGCCGACATTCTTCGGGCTGGCGACCCAGCCATTGCATTGGACACTGGCGAGTTGCGCCAGAAACAGCGCGTTCGGCGCCTTGAGCGTGAAGACCACGGTGCGTGGATCAGGCGTCGCCACTTGCTCGACCTTGAGGCCCTGGCTGCCGTCGAAGAAGGGAATGCAGAACCACTGATTGGCCGGGTCCATGCGGCGGTCCCAGTTCCATTTGACGTCGGACGAGGTCACGGCGTCGCCATTGTGGAAAACCGCGCCGGCGCGCAACGTGAAAGCATAGGTCTTGCCGTCGTCCGATACTGTCCAGGATTCGGCCAATGCCGGGCCGACCGTGAGATCGGCGCGATAAGCCACCAGCGTCTCAAAGATATGGTGCAGCACAGTGTCGGTGTTTGCGTCGCGATTGAGACCGTCGGTGGCGCGGATGTCTGCGTTGATGCGGACCTTGAGCGCGCCGCCGGTTTTCGGCTGCTCCTGCGCCATCGCCGGCAGTGCACAAATCATCACCGCGATTGTCGCCAGCACCTGGAACAATCGTCTTCCCATCATCAATCCTGTTCCCATTTTTTATCTCCAGTTTGACAGCAGTTTTTCAGGCGGGCGCCGCATTCAATGTCCGCGCAAAGAACTCCTTGGCCTTGGCGATGAGCGCGCCGTCGTTGTGAGCGATGCCAGGCACGACATCCAACTGCACCTCGACGCCATGTCTCTCCAGGCTGCCCTTCAACGATCTGATCCGGTCGTTGCGGGTCGCGCCGGCGAGATCGGCGCCGGGCATCCACCAGTCATCCTCCGGCTTGATGGTGATCTCCCAGGTTTGGAGATCGTCACCACCGATCACCATCTGCACGGCGACCTTGCGCATGGCGTCGAGGTCGATGGCCTTGCCGAACACTTTCTCGAAGTCGCGCACCCCGACCCAGAAATCGTGATCGAAGTCGAGCAGGGTCACGACGCCCGGCGCACCGATCGATGCCGCCAGCAGACGTTCGGGATGGAGGAACAGGAAACGATGGGTGAAATGACCGCCGCCGGAGAAGCCGTACATCAGCACGCGGTCGCCGCGGATGCGATAGCGCTCGCGCATCTCCTCGACCATGTCGAGCAGCACGGCATCGTAATGGAGGTCGCCCTGGCGCAGCATCTTGTAAGAGGAAAGATCGCCCGGAAAACAGATATTCGCCGGGAACAGCGGGGCGAGCACGATCACGCCGTTCTGTTCAGCGAAGTCGGCGAAGGCGTCCCGGTAGGCGAGCATGCCGCGCTCGGTGCCATGCACGATCACCGCCAGCGGATAGGTCTTGTCGCTGTCCTCGTCATAGTCGTCGGGGACATAGGCGCAATAGGGGAAGCGCTGGTCGAAGCGGGAGGCGTACACCGTCGTGTGCCCGAAATCGTAATAGGACAGGCGCTTGCCATGTCCGCTGACGTTGCGCATCGAATTTTCCCTGATCTCAATCTCATTGTTTCATCATTTTGTGTGACTGAAAAGCATTGTTTATCCACATCGTCAGGAAAGTACGTATTTTACATCGCGTAACGCCTGACATCATCGGGCAAGCGTGAGCAGCTATCCGGGCCGTCGCGCGTCAAGTCCAGCCGAGCGGCACGACCAACGACATCGTGAAGTTGTGCAGGTTGACTCGGTTGTCTGCTCGCCTAAGTTCGCGGTCACATGATATTTTCCCGCATCCGCAAGCTTGTCCCTCTTGTTCTCTTTGCCGGCAGTTCGATCGTGTCCTCCTGCGTCGCCCCTGACGACACGTCGAACCTCCCGAAGGAAGACGCCACAACGGCGGCAGCCCGCAAAGAGATGGTCGGTCTCAGCGAGGCGGACGTTCGAATGTGCGCCGGCTTTCCGACTGCCACCGCTGATGCGGGGGGAAGCCAGATCTGGACCTATCAGCGTACCGTTCAACGCGGCAATCTCAACGTCGTGATTCCAACCTTGGCCGTGGGTGCGATCCCAACGGTTGGAGGATCGCTCAATGTCGATCCTGGCGGCTATTGCAACACGCAAATCCGAATGGTCGATGGCCGTGTTGCCGAGGTTGCGTACGCCGGCGACAACAACACGCCGAACCACCGCGATGCGCTCTGCGTCAGCACGGTAGACGGCTGCGTGGCCTATGCCCGCCAGCGCCATCAAGTCAGGACAAGAGCCAGCCCCAGGTAACCGGCCAGCTAATCGGGTTCCAGGTGATCGGGCTGGCTGGCGCAACCCAGGCCCTGCAGACTTCGTTCCTGTTTCAGGCAGACGTTCCATATCCGAATCGTTGCCAGAGACGACCGCCGGCTCCCCGCCGATTGGCCTTGCGGAAAGCCGGTCGGCCGGAACCATTCTTGGGGTCGGGAGTACAAGAGGTCGAAGGGACAGGGATGGCAGACGATGATCATCACCCGCAGGACATTCGTGAAGGCTGCCGCCGCTTCCGGAGCGGCTCTGGTGTTGCCGGCAGCCGCGCCCGGCGCGCCACCCGCGCCGGCGATGCGCGCCGTGCCCTCCTCGGGAGAAATGCTTCCCGCTGTCGGCCTGGGCACCTGGATCACCTTCAATGTCGGCGACGATCCGGTGCTGCGCGACGAGTGCGCCGAGGTGATGGCGGCCTTCTTCGCGGCAGGCGGCCGCATGATCGATTCCTCGCCGATGTACGGCTCCTCGCAGCCTGTGATCGGCTATGGCCTCGAAAAGCTCGGCCGGCCCGCAGCGCTGTTTTCCGCCGAGAAGGTCTGGACCTCCTCCGCCGACGGACCCGCGCAGATCGAGCAGTCGCGCCGCTTCTGGGGTGTGCCGCGTTTCGACCTCGTGCAGGTCCATAACCTCGTCGCCTGGGAGACGCATCTCGAAACCCTGTTCGCCATGAAGGAGGACGGGCGGATCCGCTATGTCGGCATCACGACGTCCGAAGGCCGGCGGCACGATTTGTTCGAACAGATCATGCGCGCGCATCCGCTCGACTTCGTGCAGCTCACCTATAACGTCGTCGACCGAGAAGCGGAGGAACGGCTGCTGCCGCTGGCGGCCGAGCGCGGCATGGGTGTCATCGTCAACCGGCCGTTTCGGCAAGGCGCGCTGACGCGCCAGCTCCAGGGCGAGACGCTGCCGGACTGGGCGGCCGGGATCGGTGCCGCGACCTGGGCGCAGTTCATACTGAAATTCATCGTTTCGCATCCCGCCGTCACCGTCGCCATCCCCGCCACCACCCGCGTCGACCACGTGCGCGAGAACCTGTTGGCGGCGACCGGTCCCCTCCCCGACGCGGCCATGCGCGGGCGGATGGCGGCCTACGTCCGGGACCTCTAAGCAGGCATTCGTGGGCTGGCCCACGAATGCCTGCCTGGATTCTGTTGTTTGTCGCAGGTTCTTGTCGCAAAACCGTGGGAGGCTTTTGTGGAACCTGCTTAGTTGTTTGTCGCAGGTTCTTGTCGCAAAACCGTGGGACACTTTTGCGGAACCTGCTTAGATGTCGGAATGGTGGACCTACCGGCTGGAGGATTTCCTGCTCTTCTCGCCGCGCGTCTACTGGCGCATGTTCGAGTTGGCCAATGCCGAGTTCTGGCCGC
Source organism: Mesorhizobium sp. WSM4806 (assembly GCF_055811635.1). Taxonomy (NCBI): domain Bacteria; kingdom Pseudomonadati; phylum Pseudomonadota; class Alphaproteobacteria; order Hyphomicrobiales; family Phyllobacteriaceae; genus Mesorhizobium; species Mesorhizobium sp. WSM4806. The sequence continues at coordinate 5,774 of NZ_JBVVQZ010000027.1, forward strand.
TGCATCTCCTGACGCTCGCCGCCGGCCTCGCCATTGTCCTGCTCGTGCTTAGGCGGCCGCGTCGCCATGGTCTGTGGATTGCGCTCGTCTTCGCCGCGCTCTTTGCCTTCGTCGGCTGGTCCTTGCTGTGGAGCCGCTATGCCGCGATCAACTGGGCGATCGCCTATGTCGCGCCGGCCTTCGGCCTGCAGGCGCTGCTGCTGGCGATCAGCGGTGCCGCGCGCGGCGGCCTCGCCTTTGACCGGCAGGACATCGCAGGGCGGCTCGGGCTGCTGATCGCGGTCGCTGGCCTCGTCGTCTATCCCCTCCTGCCGCCGCTCTTCGGGCGGCCATGGGCGAGCGCCGAGGTCTTCGGCATCGCGCCGGACCCGACGGCGATCGCAGCGCTCGGCGTCCTGCTTGCCGCGAGCGGCGGGCTTGTGCCGCTGCTGTTGGCGATCCCGCTGCTGTGGCTGCTGCTCAGCGGCCTGACGCTGCATGCCATGGGCGATCCACAAGCCTGGCTGCCGCTTCTGGCAGCGGCCACCATTTTCGCTGCCTTGACCCTGCGCCGCATCGCACGGTGATGCCGGCACGATCGAGAAAATCAGCCGGCTCCGGCCAGATAAATACAAGTTTCAGATGTAACCGAATTTTCTCCTTCTGAAATCGTCGCGTAACGCCGTACCGCCAGGTTCGCACTTCAGCAGACCGCAGCCACAGCTCGCCGAGCGGACGGTCACAAGCCAGCCGGTTGCGCCAGTCGGTTGCGGATGTGACTTGCTCTGAAAGAGAGGTAATCATGGCCAATCAACTTTCGCGGACAGCGCCTCCGGCCAAGCATGCAACCGTCCAACCGATTGCCGCCACGCCGCAACATCCTTCCGCCGTCCCGCTGATGGCGCTGTCGACCGGTTTCTTGGCCTTCAAGACGCTGGCGGCTGCGCATGAGTTGGACCTCTTCAGCCGCCTTGCGGGCGGCGCCGGCACCACGGTTACCGAGCTGGCGGAAGCGCTCGGCCTGCATCAACGCCCGGCCGAGATGCTGTTGACCGGCTGCGCTGCACTCGGGCTCCTGGAGAAAACCGGCGGCCGCTATCGCAACACGCCGTTAAGCGAAACCTATCTCGTGCGCGGAAAACCGTATTACTTCGGCGGCTTTGTGCAGATGCTCGACAAGCGGCTCTATCCCGGCTGGGGCAGGCTTACCGAGGCGCTGCGCACGAACCGGCCGACCACGTGGGACCCGGCTGTGCGATCCTCGGCGTTCGACGGCGAAGATCCGATGATGCTGGCGCTGTTCTGGGAGGCGATGCATTCGGTCTCCACGATGACCGCGCGCAAGCTCGGCGAAGCCCTGGATTTCGGACATTTCCGCCGCCTCCTGGACATCGGCGGCGGATCGGGGGCGTACGACATCGAGCTTTGCAAACAGTATGGGGCGCTGCGTGCGACCGTGTTCGACTTGCCACATGTGGCCGCGATCGCCGCCGGAAAGATTGCCGAGGCCGGCTTGACCGACCGGATCGAGTCCGCAGGCGGCAACTTCTTCGAGCAGCTTCCCGGGGGTCACGATTTGCATCTCCTGTCGATGATCCTGCACGATTGGGACGAGGCGAAGAACCGCGCCCTGCTGCGCCGGTCGTTCGGGGCTTTGCCGAGCGGCGGCGCAGTCGTCATCAGCGAGCTTCTCGTCATGACGAAAAGACCGGACCGGCGCCGGCGGCGCTGATGAGCCTCAACATGCTGATCGAGACGGAAGGACGAAACTACACGCAGGCCGAATATTCGGCGTGGCTCGAGGAAGCCGGATTCCGGCACATCGAGACGGTCTGGTTCGAGGCACCCGGCGCGAACGGCGCCGTGATCGGCCGCAAGCCGTAAGGCGCAAAGCGCAGTGTAACAGGCGCCCCGCAGTTCAACCCTGCCGACAATGATGATGGAGGCCGAAATGGCTCACACGCAAACTCGCGTCGATCTTCACCGTCTGCTTGGACTTGTGCTGAAAACCACAGCAACCGCAATCGCGGCTCTCAAGACTTGGCAACGGACCGTCTCAAGACGTCGGGCAATCGCTGGTTTGACGCCCGCGGTTGCGGGACATCGGCCATGCCGAGGCGCCCGCGCCGGTGCTTGAGGTCAAGGCAGGTCTGGTCACGAACTTGATGTCGATGAGGTAAGCGAATTCGGCCGTCATAGCAGGTACAAGGCCAGCGGCCGTCATGCATTTTTGCTCCTTCTCACAAGCTCAGGCAACTGGGCGCTTTGCCAGCAGCAGCCCACATCCAAGCATGATCATGGCACCGCCCGAGCCTTCACGAAGACGGCGAACGAGATTCCCACGCGACGCCGCGCCATCGCGAAGCCTTCCGGCTGCAAACGCCACGACAATATCGGCGAGCGTGTTGAGGGCAACCGAGATGGCGCCGAGGATCAGGAACTGCAGAACGACGTGATCCGACGATGTATCGACAAACTGGGGAATGAAGGCGAGGAAGAATGCGGCCGTCTTCGGGTTCATCACTTCGACAAGAACGCCATCCCTGAAGGCCCGCATCGTGCCGACGGGCGGCTCCGAATGACCCAGCGACTTGTAGTCGAGCCTGGCATGGCGAATGGTTCGGTATCCCATCCAGACCAGATAGAGCGCGCCGACGACCTTGAGTGCCGTGAACAATTCGGCGCTTGCCAGCACGATCGCCGAGACGCCAAGGCTGCCGGCCACGACATGAAACAGCCCGCCGAGGCCATTGCCAAGGCTCGAAGCGATTCCTTCCGAGCGACCGCCGGAAAGGGTTCGGGCGGCGACATAAAAACTCCCCGGACCCGGGGTAATCGCCAGCAGGAATGCCGTGAACAGGTAGACGGTGAAGGCGTTGGAATCCAGCATGGAAATGTCCTGACGAAGTCTGTCTATCGAGCTTGCATACAACCTGCGGAGAAAACCGCATCGAGATGGTCGAGAGCGGCGGCGACGCGCTGCTCTGCCTGGTCCTTCAGCGGGAGGACGGGGCGTGGCGGATCGACGTCGCAGAGGTTCAGAAGCCTGGCGACGACATACATCACCCTGAAACTGCCGAATTCCTTGAACAGCGCCCAAAGCGGTCCGAAGGCGGCGTCAAGTCGCTCGACGGCCGCAGCGTCCCCGGCTTGCGCGGCTCGCGTCAGGGCCAGGGCCTGTGACGGCAGAAGTCCTGCGACGACGGAATACCAGGCGTCGCTCCCGGCGAGCAGCGCAGGCGCGCCGCCCCAGTCGCCGCTGTAGCCGATCCTGAATGCCGACCCGGTCGCAGACCGGAGGGAGGCAAGTTCTGACGCGAAGTCACCACCGGACGGCAAAGGCATCTTCACGGCTTCGATGTTCGCCACCTTCGACAAGCGGGAAATGAGGTCCAGGCTGAAGGTGAACCTGGTCGTGCCGGGATTGTTGTAGATGCAAAGCGGGAGTTGCCCCGCGTCGGCGACTGCGGTGAAGTGTTCGAAGACCTCGTCGTCGACAAGCGGCGTATAGGAAACCGGAGCGAGAAGCAGGCCGTCGGCGCCGGCAGCCTTCGCGTCACGGGCAAGGTCCACGGCATCGCTGGTCCTGATCGCTCCGACGCCGACCATAACCGGGATTTTGCCGCCGACCGTGTCCATTGCCGTTTCGACCGCGCGTCGACGCTCTTCTCGCGTGAGGAAAGCGTAGGCGCCGGTACTGCCGAGCAGTCCGATGGAGTCCGCTCTCGCCTCCTCGATGTTCCTCAGAAGGCGCGCGAGGGCGGCGGTGTCGAGCCTGCCGGAAGCGTCCGCCGGGGTGATCGGGAATGCTGAAAGGCCTTGGAAGAGTGACATGAAGGAACCTTTCAGATGCGGGTCAGGAGAAGCTTTAGCCCGGCAAATCCGAAGAATACCGCCAGCGTGCCTTCGATCCAGCGCCGCGCCCGCCGATACAGGCGGATCATGGGAGCGGTCGAAAAGACGATCGCGTAGCCGCAGAAGATGGTGACGCTCAGCACCGCGCAGCCCGCGAGGATCACCAGAACCGTATGCGACGACGACCCGGGCCCGAGTCCCAGCGTCATCAGCGCGATCCATCCCAGGATCGATTTCGGATTGGTGAGATGCATCAGCAGTCCGCGCTGGTAGAGAGTGGCCGCCGTCGCCTTCCGTTCGTTGGTCGGGCGAAGCTGATCCTTGTCCGAAGAAAGCGCAGCCTTGCCCGCTTTGAAGGCGAGATAGAGAAGATACAGGCCGCCGAGCAGCTGCAGGACCACGAGTGCGTGCGCGTATCGGCTGAGGATCGCCGAGACACCTGTCGCCGCCATCAGGCCCCAAAAGATCGAGCCACTGACGACGCCAGACGCGATTGCCAGTGCGGCCCCGCGGCCGTCGTTCATGGCGACGGCCATGATGCGCATATTGCTCGGCCCGGGACTGCCGGCAGCGATGACGTAGGCGGTAAAGACAATGATGAATTGGTGGAACTCGGCAAGCATTTTACTCTCGGGAGGTGCAATCTGGCGTCATCAATACAAGCGCAACTGGCCTTGGCCTAGGACCAGTTTTGAATAAAAAGCGCTGGTCCAGTTGGCCTCAGGCCTTTGCCTGGCTGATTTTCCCGGTAATGTCTGGATCAACGAAACGTCTTCATTTGGGTAATCGCGAATGGTCCAGTCCAGCAAGCAGAATTCGTCGTCGGGAAGTTCGTCGTCGGGATTGGGCGCGCGCGGGATCTATGAGAACCTGCGGGAACAGATCGTGGCGGAGGTCTACGGCCGCGGAGACGTGCTTCCGTCGGCTCGTGCACTGGCGGTCGAGCTTGGCGTCTCGCGAACGACTGTGACGTCCGCTTACGAACAGCTCGCCGCCGAGGGGTTCGTGGTCATTCGACATGGCGCTCGGCCACGGGTGGCCATCAAGGTCGCGCACAGCGAGCCGGGAGACCTCGTTGATACAGCCGCAGAGCCACACAGCCTCTCCGCTTTCGCAGAAAGGCTTCGATCCCGAGCCATCCCGATGCGGGTTGCGTCGGAGAAGCTCGTCGCCGACTTCCGCTACGGCGACATGTCGGCCTCTGACTTCCCGACCCTTGCCTGGCGAAAGGCCATGAACGATGCTGCGCTGGGACGGCCGCTCAAGCTGTCCTATGGCGACCCCTGTGGCTTGATCCGCCTGCGTGCCGCCCTGCAGGGCTATCTATGGCGAGCGCGCAGCATCCGGTGCGAGGTGAGCGAGATCGTCGTCGTCAACGGCTCTCAGCAGGGACTGGATCTCTGCGCCCGCCTGCTTCTCGATGAGGGCGACGGCTTCGCCATCGAAGAGCCCTGCTACCCGATGGCACGGAGCGTCTTCGAGATGACAGGAGCCATCGCCGCCCCGGTGGAGGTCGACGCCGAAGGCATCAGGGCGGACTTGCTGGCGGATGTTGACGCGCGGCTGGCTTACGTCACGCCTTCACATCAGTTTCCTCTGGGAAGCGTAATGTCGATGGGTCGACGCCAGCAACTGCTAGGATGGGCGAAAGAGAAGAGGGCCTACATCGTCGAGGACGACTACGACAGCGAATATCGTTTCGACATGAACCCGATACCGCCGCTTCGCGCGCTGGGAGGCGCGTCGAACGTCATCTATATCGGTACGGTCTCGAAGACATTGTCGCCGTTGCTGCGGATCGGCTACGTCGTCGTTCCGCGTGAGTTGCAGGAGGTTTTTGCCCATGCCAAGCGGCTGACGGACAGGCATGCCCCCAGCCTCGAACAGGAGGCGCTTGCGACCCTGATGGAAACCGGCGCCTACGAAAGCCACGTGCGCAAGGCCCGGCGTCAAAATGCCCGCCGACGTGCAGCGCTCCTGGACGCTCTGCAGGCGGAATTCCGCGATCTCGTTCGGGTCGAAGGCGCAGAGGCCGGTCTGCACGTCGTCGTCTGGTTTCACGACACGCCGCCCTCCATGGCGGCATCGTTCATCAATAAAGCCGCCGCGCTCGGAGTTGGCATCTATTCGATATCGCCGCATTACTTCGACCAGACATTGGATTTCGACCAGACATTGGATCGCAGCTGCCTCGGCCTGGTTATGGGATACGCAAGTCTGACCGAGGGCCAGATCCACAGAGGACTAAAGCTCCTTCGACGTGCTTACGAGGAGGCAACAGGCTGCGGCGATGTATCGTAGGTGCTTTACGGCCTGCTGAGGGAACAGGCGCGCGCGACGCCGAAGGCAGCCTCGGCACCGCGCGGGTGGTGATCTGCCGCTAGAGCGCTTTGCGTTTTGGTGGACCAAAACCGCGCTCTAACTCCTTGTTTTACGCATTTTGTTGGACGCCAAACCAAGATTTTTTGGCTGCAAAATGCTCTAGAACCACCGCCGTTCAGGCTCGGAGCTCTTTGCAATCACAATTCCCAAGAGAACGCCGAGCACGCCGCCAAGCATCATCGCCGTAGAGATCGTGCCTGGGTTCTGCTGGACGGTTTCGGTCACGGTGTGTGCCTGGCTACGCAATTGCCGGGCTGCGCGCGAGGCCCGTTCGGCGGCGCTCTCGTACCAGCCCTGTGCCTCCTCGGCACGGTCGGAAAGGGTCCGATTTATTTTGGCGATTTCGCGACGAAGCTCGGCGATCTGTTTCTTCATCGTTTCCTGCGCGTCGTTTGCCGCCTTTGAGGTGCCTGCCATATTGGTGGTCTCCGCCATTGGATTTCTCCCTTTGGTAATCATATCCCCCATGGTCATCAGATAGGGGAAACGGTCGCGGACGCGCAGGGTTCCTTGCCCCGAAAACGCGCCGCTGACTGCATTATCAAGCATCCCCTCGCACCCGCGCGTGGCGGGCAATGATGCTCTCCTCGTCGGTCGCGACGACGCGTATTTCGACCTTGCTGTCAGGTCGGCTTATGATCCCGGCATGGGCGGCATTGGATGGCTCGTCGATCGCCACGCCAAGCCAATCAAGCCTTTCGCATATTGCCTTGCGGACCGGCGCCGAGCGCTCGCCGATGCCGGCGGTGAACACCAGGCATTCGAGGCCGCCCAGCGTGTTGGCGAGCGCGGCAGCTTCCCGTGCCGCCCGGAAGGCAAAAAGCTCTACCGCTTCGCGGGCGTGGGGGTCGTCGCTCGCTTCCAGCGTGCGCATGTCGCCCGAGATGCCGGATATTCCAAGCAGCCCGGATTGCTCATAGAGCATATGCTGCAGAGCCTCTCCGGCGATGCCTCGTTCCAGGACGAGGTACAAAAGCACGCCCGGATCGATGGCGCCGCAACGCGTGCCCATGACCAGCCCGTCAAGCGCGGAAAAGCCCATCGTCGTGTCGAAGCTTCTCCCGTCGCGCATGGCGCACAGGCTCGCCCCGTTGCCGAGATGGGCGACGATCGTCCGCTTCGCTGCAAGCGCCGGCGATATCGCCTTGAGCCGCCCGGCGATGTACTCGTAGGAAAGACCATGAAACCCGTAGCGGCGGATTCCGTCCGCATCGTATTTGCGCGGCAGCGCGAAGCGGCTGACGATCGGATCGATCGCCTGATGGAAGGCGGTGTCGAAGCAGCCGATCTGCGGCAGATCCGGCCGCAGCGCCGCAAGTGTGCGGATCGGCGCGAGACTGCGGGGCTGGTGCAGCGGCGCAAGCGGCGTCAGCCTGTCCAGGGCCTCGATCACGACCGGCGTCAGGCGGACGGGTTCGACGAACTCGCGCCCGCCATGCACGATGCGGTGACCGGCGCAGACCAGTTTCCTGCCGCCAAGTTCGCTCTCGATCCAGCGGAGCAAATCGCCGATGCCCGTATCCCGAGCGTCTCCGGCAAGCCGCCGATCACATTGCGCTGTTCCGTCGGCCGCTTTCGCGCTGAGCCGCGGCGCATCGCCCAGATCCAGCGTGCCACGCGAGACAAGTTGCAGTTCGGCGGACGGCTCGAGATCGTATAGTCCGAACTTGATGCTGGAGGAGCCGGCGTTCAGTGCAAGAATTGCCTGTCGCATCAATCGCCAGCCTTCGTCGCGCTGTTCTCGGGCCAGTTCCACTCCTGGATCTCGGGCATGTCTTCGCCATGCTCGCGGACGTAAGCCTTGTGTTCGGCAAGCTTCCCGTGAAGCTCGGCGGCAAGGTCTTTCGCCCGTTCGGCGAGCCCAGGCACGCGTTCGACCGCCGCGAGCGCCAGGTGGTAGCGGTCGAGCTCATTGAGCACGACCATGTCGAACGGCGTCGTCGTGGTGCCTTCCTCGCGAAAGCCGTGCACGTGCATGTTGTCATGGTTGGCGCGCCGGTAGGTCAGGCGGTGGATGAGATAGGGATAGCCGTGATAGGCGAAGATGACCGGCCTGGCCTTCGTGAACAGCGCGTCGAAATCCTCGTCCGCCAGGCCATGCGGATGCTCTGAATTCGACTGCAGCGTCATCAGGTCGACCACGTTGACGACGCGTACCTTCAGGTCGGGAAGCGCCGAACGCAGAATGTCGGCGGCCGCGAGCGTCTCCAGTGTCGGCACGTCGCCGGCGCAGGCCATGACCACATCCGGATCCTCGCCCTTGGCAACCGTCCCGGCCCACTCCCAGATCCCCGCCCCCGCCCTGCAATGCCCTTCCGCGGCTTCGACAGACAGAAATTGCGGCGCCGGCTGCTTGCCGGCGGTGATGACGTTGATGCGGTTATAGGTTCTCAGGCAATGGTCGGTGATCCACAGCAGCGTGTTGGCATCCGGCGGGAAATAGAGCCTGACCGTGTCGGCCTTCTTGTTGGCGACGAAATCGGCAAAGCCCGGATCCTGGTGGCTGAAGCCGTTGTGATCCTGCCGCCAGACATGCGAGGTCAGCAGGTAATTGAGGGAAGCGATCGGCTGGCGCCAGGCAAGTTCGCGGGATGTCTTCAGCCATTTCGCATGCTGGTTGACCATGGAATCGATGATGTGGATGAACGCCTCGTAACAGGAGAACAGGCCATGGCGGCCGGTCAGCAGATAGCCCTCCAGCCATCCCTGGCAGAGATGCTCGCTGAGCACTTCCATGACGCGGCCGTCCCGGGAGAGTTTTACGTCATAGGGCTCTATCCGCTGCATCCAGACCCGGTCGGTAACCTCGAATACCTCGTCAAGCCGGTTGGAGGATGTCTCGTCCGGCCCCATCAGCCGGAAATTCCCGGCCTGCGCATTCAGGCTCATGACGTCGCGAAGATAGCCCCCGAGAACCCGCGTCGCCTCGGCCTTGGCGCCACCCGGACGCGGCACATCGAGCGCCAGGTTTTTCCAATCGGGAAGCACGAGGTCGCGCTTCAGCAGTCCGCCGTTGGCATAGGGGGTTGCGCCCATGCGCTTGGATCCGGTTGGCGCAAGCGCCGCCAGCTCTGGAAGAAGATGCCCGCTGTCGTCGAACAGCTTTTCCGGTTCGTAGCTCCGCATCCAGTCTTCGAGGATCTTGCGGTGTCCCGCATTGCTGCGGGCGTTCGACACCGGCACTTGATGCGAGCGCCAGAAATCCTCGACCTTCTCGCCATCGACCTCCTTCGGGCCGGTCCACCCCTTCGGGCTGCGCAGCACGATCATCGGCCACAGCGGACGCTCTCCTTGCCAGAACGGCGTACGGGCGCGCTCCTGGATCGAACGGATTCTGTCGAGCACGGTGTCCAGCTTGGTGGCCATCAACCGATGCATGCGAGCCGGCTCGTGACCTTCGACGAAAAAGGGTTCGTAGCCATAGCCGGCGAACAGGGCGCGCAATTCCACGTCATCCATGCGGGCAAGGATCGTCGGGTTGGCGATCTTGTAGCCGTTGAGATGCAGGATCGGCAGGACAGCGCCGTCGGATGCCGGGTTGAGGAACTTGTTGGAGTGCCATGCCGCCGCGAGCGGACCGGTTTCCGCTTCGCCGTCGCCGACGACGCAGGCGACCACCAGATCGGGATTGTCGAAGGCCGCGCCGAAAGCATGGACCAGCGCATATCCCAGTTCTCCGCCTTCATGGATCGAGCCGGGCGTTTCCGGAGCAGCGTGGCTCGGCACTCCTCCGGGGAACGAGAATTGCCGAAAAAGTTTCCTCAGGCCGTCTTCGCCTTGGCCGATTTCGGGATAGATTTCGCTGTAGCTGCCCTCGAGCCAGGTGTTTGCGACCATCGCCGGGCCGCCATGACCTGGGCCGCAGATAAACAGAACGTCGAGACCGCGTTGACGGATGACGCGGTTCAGGTGGACGTAGATGAAGTTGAGGCCAGGCGTCGTGCCCCAATGGCCAAGCAGCCGCGGCTTGACGTGTTCGGCTTTCAGCGGCTCGCGCAGCAGCGGATTGTCCATCAGATAGATCTGGCCAACCGAAATGTAGTTCGCGGCCCGCCAATAACGGTCCATGAGATCGACCTGATAAAGGCCCGTTGTGGTCGCAGCTTTCTGAGCCTCGTCGTTCATCGAAAATTCTCCAGAATGCGTTCGCCCGTCGATATCTGGAGTGACATCGCTCTGGAGAAAGGATTTTCACGGAAATAAGTTCGGCTGGAGCCGCCATTTGCGCCCGCCAATCGCTCTTTTGCAGGAACCTGAAAGCTCGCCAATGGTTAAGGAGACTAGCCGCCGGCCATGAGTTGCCGAGGCCGAGCGCATACCCGATGAGCCGTCGGGCACGATTAGGGGACAATCGGGGGCAGTCTGCTCGCAAGAGGAGCAAAAAGATGCTCGATCTTTCCCACGCACGCAACCGAATGGTCGAAATCCATCTCAGCCGCCGTGGCATCCATGACCGCGAAGTGCTGGAAGCGATGCGCGAGGTTCCGCGCGAGGCTTTCGTCGCTCCCGGCTTTGAAGAATTCGCCTACGAGGACGGGCCGTTGCCGATCGCTGAGGGTCAGACGATATCGCAGCCCTACATCGTCGCCTTGATGATCGAGATGGCGGAAATCGGAACGGGCGACCATGTCCTCGAGGTTGGCACCGGTTCGGGCTACGCGGCTGCCGTGATGAGCCGGATCGTCGAACGCGTCTACACGATCGAGCGCCACGCCGGGTTGGCCGAAACGGCGAGACAGCGGTTCCAAGAGCTTGGCTACGACAATATCGAAGTCCGCACCGGCGATGGCACCAAAGGCTGGCCCGACGCAGCGCCCTTCGACGCCATTCTGGTCGCCGCCGGCGGACCCGGTGCGCCGCTCGCGCTTCAGGAACAGCTCGACGTCGGTGGCAGGCTCGTCATCCCGGTCGGCGACGATCCGCATGATCAGCGCCTTCTCAAGGTCACCCGAACCGGCGCTGCAACTTACAGCGAGGAGGATTTCGGCGGCGTGCGGTTTGTCCCGCTCATTGGCGAGCAGGGCTGGCCCGAGAACGGCAACCGTATCGCGAATGATCGCCCGTCCGGACGCGCACGCACGCGCAGCCTGCCGGAGATGATCGCGGCGGCGGCCGAACCGCTGCCGGATTTCGACGATCCGGCGTTCGGCGAATTGTTCGATCGGTTTGGCGACCGGCGCGTCGTCCTGCTCGGTGAAGCGAGCCACGGCACGTCGGAGTTCTACCGGGCCCGCGCCGCGATCACCCGCAGGCTCATCGAGAAGCACGGCTTCACCATTGTCGCTGTCGAGGCCGACTGGCCTGATGCAGCGGCGATCGACCGCTACCTCCGCCATCGGCCGCCACGCGCCAACGCCGATCCGCCGTTCCAGCGGTTTCCCACCTGGATGTGGCGCAACACCGACGTTGCGGCGTTCGTCGACTGGATGCGACATCACAACGAGCGCATCAGGCTATCGTCCCGGCTAGCCGGGTTCTATGGCCTCGACATCTACAATATGAGCGGATCGATCGCCGCGGTTCTGCAATACCTCGACCGGGTCGATCCGCAGGCAGCAAAGATCGCGCGTGAACGCTATGGCTGCCTGACGCCTTGGCAGCATGAACCATCCACCTACGGCCGTGTCGCGCTCACCTCCGGCTACGAGAAATGCGAGCAGGCCGTGCTCGAACAATGCCGCGAACTGCTTGCCAGGCAACTCGACTATGCCCAGCAGGACGGCGCCGATTTCATGGATGCCACCCAGAATGCCCGGCTGATCGCTTCCGCGGAACGCTACTACCGGATCATGTACTATGGCGGCGCGCAGTCCTGGAATTTACGCGATACCCATATGTTCGAGACGCTCGAGCATCTGCTGGAAGCTCGCGGCCCCAACGCCAAGGCAGTTGTGTGGGCGCATAATTCCCATATCGGCGATGCCCGCTACACCGAAATGGGGATTGTCAGGGACGAAGTGAACATCGGCCAGTTCTGCCGCCAGCGCTTCGGCGACGAGGCAGCCTTGATCGGGCTCAGCACGCATTCCGGGACAGTCGCCGCGGCCTCCGACTGGGACAGCGAGATGGAGATCAAGCGGGTGCGGCCTTCCCATAGCGATAGCTACGAGCGGCTTTGCCATGATAGCGGCGTCTCGCGTTTCCTGCTCGACATCAAGCGCGACGATACGTTGCGCGAGCGGCTTCTGGAGCGTCGGCTGGAGCGCTTCATCGGCGTGATCTATCGGCCGGAAACCGAACTGCGCAGCCATTACGCGAATGCCTCTCTTGCCCAGCAGTTTGACGCGTTCGTCTGGTTTGACGAAACCGTCGCGGTGACGCCGCTTGGGCCGGAGCATGTCGGAACCGGCGTTCCCGACACCTATCCGTTCGGGGTTTAGACGCCTCTCTGACAAGGCCGCGTCAAGGTGAGTTTCGGGCGGAACATTCATCGCGCCGTGCTGTTTCTAGGACAGGACCCTTTTTCTAGAACAGGACCCTTTTCGAAGGAGCTGTGCCATGAGCGGAACCAAACATCCAAAGTGGAAAAAGCCGAGCGATGCCGATCTGAGGAACAATCCCGGCATCGGCAGCTCCAAGGGCACGATCAAGGAAGGCGACGAACTCTTGCTCGAAGGCGAAAACACCATTGAAGGCGACGTCGAGAACGACACGAACGCCCTTGGCGGGATCAATCCAAGGCAAAAGATGCGGACGAACAAGTAGCGTCGCTGCGCATCCCACGCGCTATTCACTCCCAGCATAAAATGTCGCGGCGACAGCAATCGAGATCAGGCTCAGCATCGCCAGGCCTGCCCTGGCGACGTGCGAGGCTTCCCAAACATCGCGCAAGTCTTTCCAGTCGCCGCTTTGCTTCCGGCGGAGCATTGAAAAAAACGTCGCGGCTGGTTTCGACACTGCGACGTCCTGCACCCAGAAATTGTTGACGGGATGTGTTACCAGCCAATAGGTCGCATGTTCCGCCACCAGGAAGACAAGGGCCGCCAAAGTCCACCAGAATCGACCGCCTGGATAGGGCGTGAGGTAAAGCAGGATGGCGAGTGCAATGATGCCGCCGATCTCGGCAAACCCGCCGATCGTGAAGCCGGGATAGTAGATCTCCTGCACAGATTTGTAGGTGGCCTCCTTGAGGCGCAACTTGCCGGGCAACTCCAACGCGTGTGCGAGCGACAGCGCCATTGCGATTGCGACCAGAAGAAGGGTGACAATCATGAACGCGCGCATGCTGTTCCTCCCTGAACCGTCTTGGCAATACGCGGCGTACATAGCGTGCTCGCCGACACGGTAAAGGCGACGAAGGTGGAGCCGCCGCTCCATTATTCAACGCCGCCGGCATTGAGCCCCACCGCCAAGCCATGGAACCATCGTTCGGCGCGATGGTTGTCACCCTGGATGATCCTCCTCCGAGGAAACGGAAGGAGACACATGCCGCTGTGAACGACCCACGTCTAGGCCGGGGTCGACAGCGAGAACGAGCCATTCATTGGCGCCGGAGCTGTTGAGTGGAAACACATTGGCGCCGAGGAGATGTGAAGCAAGCTTCGGGGAGTCTCCGATGACCGATCCTGATCCAGACCCGAACAATCCCGTGCCGATACCGGATAATCCCAATCCTGAGCCGGCCCGGCCGCCTGCTCCGCCGGAGACTCCGCCTGGTGAGCCTCCGGGCGTTCCTCCGCCTTCGCCTGATCCCGTTCCCAGCCCCGAAAGGCAGCCCGTCGAAATTCCTCCCGATATACCACCGGAGATCCCCACGAAACCGACCTTCCCGGGTCCGACGGCCAGGGCATTGGACCCGGAGCATTGGACCCAGGAGTAAAAACCCGGCGGTAGAACGACGCCGTCGCCGGCCATTCCGGTTTTGGTCATTCCCCGATTTGGCTGGTCGAACGTTCGTTGAGCGTCGCGCCGGTTTGCGCATCGATCGCCGCCAGGCTGACCTCATAGCCCCACAGGGTCCGGATATGGCGCAGCGTCGCGTCGCGACCGGCCTCCTCCAGCATGATGCCGTTCTTCACCTTGTGCTCCAGTCGCAACTGCCGGTCGCCGAGCAGATCGACATCCACAACCTGGATATCCGGCCGGCTCGCGCCGATGTCGTAGCTCTGGGCGAGCCCGGCGCGTATCTTTTCGTAGCCACGCTCATTGTGTATCGACGCGACTTCGTAATGCGGCTCGCTGGCGGCGTCGGCGAGGACAAAGAACCGCCATTTCCGCATCAGGGCGGGGCTCAGATACTGGCGGATGAAAGATTCGTCGCGATGGTTCGCCCACGCGTCGAGCAGGGTTTCGCGCCAATTGCCGTTGCCGGCGATATCGGGGAACCAGTCACGATCCTCGGCGGTCGGCTCGGTCGCTATGCGCTGGATGTCCTGCATCATGTCGAGGCCCAACGCATAAGGATTGATACCGGAAAACCGCGGGTCGTCGAAGCCTGGCTGAAAGATCACGTTCGAATGGTTGCGCAGGATTTCCAGCATCGCGCCTTCGCTGATCAGGCCACGATCGAACAGCATGTTCATCAGCGTGTAGTGCACGAAGGTGGCGCAGCCTTCGTTCATCACCTGTGTTTGCCGCTGCGGATAAAAGTATTGCGCGACGACGCGGACGATCCTGACGATTTCACGCTGCCAGGGCTCCAGGACCAAGCTGTTTTTTTCCAGGAAGTAAAGCAGGTTCTCCTCGGGCAGCTTGAGCGTTTTCTTTCGCTCCGCGATGTTGGAATCCTTTGCCCCAACATTGTCTCCGCCCTTCGAAGGCGGCAGCGTGCGCCACAGATCGTTGTAAGAACGCTCTTCGTACTCCAGGCGCTCACGAACGCCTACACGCTGCCGCTCCGACGACAGCTTCGGCGGCCGGCGATATCTGAAGACCCCCTGTTCCATCAGCGCGTGGGCCGCATCGAGGATCGCCTCCACCGCGGCAACGCCGTGCCGCTCCTCGCAACGGGCAATGTAACCCTTGGCAAAGTCCAGATAGCTCAGGATCGCGCTGGCGTCCGTCCATTGCCGGAACAGATGATTGTTCTTGAAAAAATGATTATGGCCAAGCGCTGCATGAGCTGTCACCAGGGCCTGCAGGGCCATTGTGTTTTCCTCCATCAGGTAGACGATGCAAGGATTGGAATTGATCACCAGCTCATAGGCGAGCCCCCGCCCGCCTTTGCGATAGAGCAATTCCTGGTAGAGGAAATGCTTGCCGAAGGACCAGTGGCGATACATCAGCGGCATGCCGACCGAGGAATAGGCGTCGAGCATCTGCTGGGACGAGATGATCTCCATCTGCACCGGATAGATGTCGAGGTGAAGCTCTTCGATCGCGATCGCCTCGATCGCGTCGTAGGCGCGCGACAGTGTCTTGAAATCCCAGTCGGACCCCGAAAAGAGCAAACCTGATCTGCTGGTTTGGCCTGGTTTGCTGGTTGGGCCTGATTTGCTGGTTTGGCCCGACTTGCTGGTCTGGCCCGACGTGCTGGTCTGGTTCGCCATCGGCTCCCCTCAAGCGCTTTTCTGCAGGACCGGCTGCCTGGCAAAGAGCTGGCGAAAGACCGGATAGATGTCGGCTGCGTTGGCGATACGGCTCATCTGGAAATTCGG
Organism: Mesorhizobium sp. WSM4806; assembly: GCF_055811635.1. Taxonomy (NCBI): domain Bacteria; kingdom Pseudomonadati; phylum Pseudomonadota; class Alphaproteobacteria; order Hyphomicrobiales; family Phyllobacteriaceae; genus Mesorhizobium; species Mesorhizobium sp. WSM4806. The sequence continues at coordinate 21,586 of NZ_JBVVQZ010000027.1, forward strand.
CCATCGCTGGTTGACAACGCTGTAGGCGCGCCAGAGCGAGGTCCCATTGTCGGTGGTGCCGAAAATATGGCTCTCACGTTCGTCGATGATCTCGACATAGGCGAAATACTGGCACAGGCGCATGACCTGGCCGTCCATCAAGCCGATGCAGCGCTCGGAATCGGTGACGAAATTGTCGCCGTCCGACGCTTGGGCGGCATAGATGTTCCACTCGTTGCTGGGATAGCGTTGCGCGATGATGCGGTGCATTTCCTCGAGTGCCGTGGAAACAACCGTGCCGCCGCTTTGCGTATTGTAGAAGAAGGTTTCCTCGTCCACCTCCTGCGCCTCGTGCGTATGGCGGATGAAGACGATTTCGGTGCGGTCGTAGCGCCGTTTCAGGAACAGGTGCAGCAGCACGAAGAAGCGCTTGGCCAGATCCTTCTCGCGTTCGCCCATCGAGCCGGATACGTCCATGAGACAGAACATGACCGCATTGGCATTCGGCACGGGCTGGGCGTCGAAACGGTTGAAGCGGATGTCGACGGGATCGACATAGGCGATCCGCTTGCGGCGGCGCTCAAGTCGCTCAAGCTCCTCCCGCAACGCTGCAATGCGCTGGCGTGCCGGCGCCGCGCTCTGCGGCTCGGCCTCCAGGATTGCGAGTTGCTCCGCAATCGCATCGAGTTCCTCCTGCTTGGGGCGCCTTAGCGCAATCCGGCGACCATGGCTGTTTCGCATCGTGCGCCCGACATTGATGTTGGTCGGCGAACCGGTCGCAGCGAACCCGGCGCGGCGCGGTTTGAAGGATAGTATCTCCTTGAGGTTGAGCTTGACCATGTCGGGAAGTTCGAGATCCTCGAAAAAGAGGTCGAGCACCTCCTCGCGCGAGAGCACGAAACGAAAATCGTCCTCCGAGACCGTTTTGCCGGGAGACGAGCCGCCGCCGCCCTGGCCGGGCTTGGGAACCCGGTCGCCAGGGGCGAAATGCTTGTTGCCCGGCAGGATGTGCTGTCGCCGGCCGCTGTCCTTGGCATCGCTGAAGCTCGGCTCTGCTGTGCCCCTCGCCGGCATCGAAACGGTGTGCTCGCTGTCGACATCGGCGATCTTGCCGGTACGGATCCGATCCCGGATGCTTCGCTTCAGCTCTTCGCGCGCACGCTTCAGGAAGCGCTGGCGGTTGCCGAGGCTCTTGTCCTTTGGGTTCAGTCGGCGATCGACAAAGATCGGCATGGAACCATCCCGGCCGGACTCAGCCCGCCTTGTTCACCCGCATGTACCAGTCCACCAGCCGGCGGACCTGGCGTTCGGTGTAACCGCGTCCGACCATCCGATGCACGAACTCGGTATGCCGCTTCTCCGTTACGCTGTCCTGCTTGGAGCCGAAGCTGATCACCGGGAGCAGATCCTCGACCTGGCCGAACATCCGCTTCTCGATGACTTCGCGCAGCTTTTCATAGCTCGTCCACGACGGGTTGCGGCCATGGTTCCTCGCCCTTGCGCGCAACGTGAACTTCACGACCTCGTTGCGGAAGTCCTTGGGGTTGGCAATGCCGGCCGGCTTTTCGACTTGCGACAGTTCGTTGTCCAGCACCTCGCGATTGAGGATCTGGCCGGTATCGGGGTCTTTGTAGTCCTGGTCCTCGATCCAGGCATCGGCATAGGCGATGTAGCGGTCGAACAGGTTTTGGCCGTATTCGCTGTAGGACTCCAGATAGGCCTTCTGAATTTCATGGCCGATGAACTCGGCATAGCGCGTGGCCAGTTCCGACTTTATGAAGTCGAGATAGGCGGCTTCCGTTTCCTTGGGGAACTGCTCGCGCTTGATCGCCTCCTCCAGAATGTACATCAGGTGCACGGGATCGGCGGCCACTTCCTTGGTGTCGTAGTTGAAGGTCTGCGACAGGATCTTGAAGGCAAAGCGCGTGCTGACGCCGGTCATGCCTTCATCGACCCCGGCGGCATCGCGGTATTCCTGAACCGACTTCGCCTTGGGATCTATGTCCTTGAGGTTCTCGCCGTCATACACGCGCATCTTGGTGTAGAGCGGCGAATTGTCATGCTCGGCCAGACGGGTCGAGACGGTGAACCGGCTGAGAATATCGAGAACCTCCGGTGCACAGGAACTGGAGGCCAATTCGCTTTCGCGCAGCAGCTTTTCGTAGATCTGCCTTTCTTCGGTGACCCGCAGGCAATACGGCACCTTGACCACCAGGATACGGTCGAGGAATGCCTCGTTGTTCTTGTTGTTCTTGAACTGCAGCCATTCCGATTCGTTGGAGTGGGCTACGACGATGCCCTGATACGGGAAAGATCCGAAGTTTTCCGTACCGTTGTAGCTGCCTTCCTGGGTAGCGGTCAGCAACGGATGCAGGACCTTGATCGGCGCTTTGAACATCTCGACGAACTCGAGCAGCCCCTGCGTGGTCCGGTTCAGGCCGCCGCTGTAGGAATAGGCGTCCGGATCGGATTGGCTGAAATGCTCGAGCTGTCTTATGTCGACCTTGCCGACCAGGGCCGAAACGTCCTGGTTGTTCTCATCGCCTGGCTCGGTCTTGGAGATGCCGATCTGGCGTAGCCGCGAAGGCATCAGCTTAACGACGCTGAACTTGGAGATGTCGCCGGACAGTTCGTCGAGGCGCTTGGCCGCCCATGGCGAAATAAGACCGTTCAGCCGGCGCCGCGCGATGCCGTATTTGTCCTCCAAAAGGTCGCCCATGCGGTCAGGATTGAAAAGCCCGAGCGGCGATTCGAAAACCGGACTGATCTGGCCGCCGACCTTCAGCGTATAGATCGGACGCTCCTCCATCAGCTTCTTCAGCCGTTCGGCGAGCGAGGACTTGCCGCCGCCGACAGGGCCAAGCAGATAGAGAATCTGCTTGCGCTCCTCGAGCCCCTGAGAGGCATAGCGGAAATAGCCGGCTATGCGCTCGATCGTGTCCTCCATGCCATAGAACTCGGCGAAGGTGGGATAGACCTTGATTGTCCTGTTCGAGAAAATGCGGCCGAGCCGCTCATCCATGCTGGTGTCGATCAGGGTGGGCTCGCCGATCGCCTCGACCATCCGCTCGGGCGCCGAAGCATACATCGATTTATCCTCGCGGCAGGCAAGGAGATATTGCTGGATGCTTATCTCCTCCTGCGCCGCATTGGTGTAAATCTCCGAAAACAGATCGAAGACGTCGGAGTGGTTCTCGCGCATGGTATTCCTCGCCCCGGCCGGTCTGGTTGCTGTCGCCTCTTCACTCAACTGTCGGAAAGCCTTTGTGGTTCCCTATTACACGTAGTGCGTCCGCGACCGGATGTTAGGGGTCCAGACAGATATCGTGAACGCCTGGAAGTCAGCCAGCGAATGGCTCGCACAATGGAACGTTTCCGAGGGAAGTCCATTCTTCCACCAGCGCTTGCCGAGCGCAACAGCCCGCTGGGTACAAGTTGCCTTTCTGAGGGAATAAACCGCCCGCGTTCAGCAGTTGCCCGCGTTCAGCAGTTGCCCGCGTTCAGCAGTTGAATGGCGAATCACTGGCCATTCGGCGAAGAGAGTTGCACTGCGGTGTCCAATCCTGCACCGGGAGCAACGGTTTCGCTCCTGCTCGGTAACGAAACGAGGGAAAGGAGATGTTCCATGTTCGAGAACAGCATGTGGTTGATCGTCGTTGCTGGCGGCCCGCTACTGCTGGCAATCGTGCTCGCCTACGCACTCCTTACGTGGCGACGCCGTGGGCCTGCAGAGCGCAGAGAAAGCGATCGGGCCACCGAGCGACTGTATCGCGAGGAAAACGATCGCCCGGGCGGAGGCAGTTGAGAACCGCATCGGCAGGCCCGACTTTGGTCTTGCTGCTAGACTCCAACACTTTCGGGCCAAAGCGCCCGGATCTGCTTCGGCAACGCGTCCCGCACCTTGGCCGACTGGCCGAGGTCGACATGCCTGGCGAGTACCTTGAACACGGATCTCGTCGCATCCTGGGATTCACCGGTCGAGTGGATTTCATCTCCTCGGCCACCCGCTGCAAAAAATCCTCCAACGAACGGCTGCTCGTCGGCAGATCACGCGGCCGATACCGATCATAGTAGGCTCCGCGCACAAGAAGCGGCAGTTCAGCCCCCAAATTGGCAGCCAGTTCGATCTGCAGCCAATCCCGCAAGGTGCGTAGAACGGCTCCCAGCATATGCCAGGCCACGCGCCTGTCGGGCCCGTGATCGGCCATGATCTCGTCCAGCCAGATGTTTGTCGTCTGCAGGGTTTTGTCAAAAACTTCCAAGCCGGTTGCGCTCATCGTCGCCTCCTCTGGGCAGTCCAACACCCGCCCAAATCACCCGCCCAAAATACCCGCCATGACGCGCAAACGGCGATCGAGCGCAATTGTTTCGTCACTCGTTGAAAATTGTCCAAGAGCTCTTTACGCGTACAGTTACGAACGGGCACCCCAAGGAGGCGGCCATGAAGAGCGATACCGAATATCTACGTCTCGCCGTGGAGATCGCCACCGAGAGCCGGGCGAGTGGCAATCATCCTTTTGGGGCGCTCCTGGTCGGGCCGGAAGGCGACGTGCTGCTTTCGTCGGGCAACACCTACGCCCGGGATCGCGGCGTTGGCCACGCAGAGGCAAACGTGGCCCGCGCGGCCGCGCAGCAATACGACCCGACCTTTCTCGAGCGATGCACTCTGGTGACCTCGGTCGAGCCGTGCTGCATGTGCGCCGGGGCCTGTTACTGGGCTGGCATCGGCACCGTGGTCTACGGACTCAGCGAAAGGCGGCTGGCCGAGCTGACCGGAGACAATTCGGAGAATCTGACCCTCGATCTGAGTTGTCACCAAGTGTTCGCCGCCGGACGGCGCCATGTAGCAATCCGTGGCCCATTCCCTGAACTCGAAGAAGAGATCGTAACCGACCACAAGGATTTCTGGTGACCGAACCAAAAAGGACTGCTGTGAAGAATCCGTAGCCTCTGCGGCGCCACGAGCTCCGGCCACTTCCGGCCCAAAGGTTTGACACGCGAGGCCCGCGTCTTGTTGCAGAAAGCCATCGACGCGTTCATCGCAAATCCCGGTGCGCATCTCAGGACTCGCGCGCGCAAAACCGCCGACACGCAAAACCGCCGACTGGAACCTACATTCGGACTCGACCGACACGTTCATTCCACCAGTTGGAAAGCTCAGTTGCCCGGAACCTTCCTCCCCTCTCGCCGGTTTACCGCGGAGGGGTTGCAAATGGGTCGATATTTCAGCCTGTCAGCTGCGTCATTGTTGCTCGCGAGCGGCTCTGCCGGCGCCCAGTCGAGCACTCAGTCGAGCACTCAGTCGGCACTTGAGCCCGCGGGAGCGGAAGCGCAGCAGATAGAAATGCTGTTTTGGGTCATGCTAAGCGGCGGCGCCGTCATCTGGCTGGGCGTGGTCGGCCTGCTTATTCATGCAGCCCTGGTCAATCGCCGCAGGCTGGCCGAAAAATCTGCCAGCAGCATCATCCTTTGGGGCGGCGTAGTCTTCCCCTCGGTCACGCTTTGTGCGCTGCTCGCCTATGCGCTGTGGCTGATGCCTGGCCTTCGGCCCTTCGCCCAGGCGAGCCCCGCCGCCCTGCGGATCGAAGTCACCGGCAGGCAGTTCTGGTGGGAAGTTGTCTATCACCCTCCTCAGGGACCGCCGGTCACTTCCGCCAACGAGATCAGGCTGCCGGTCGGCGAGCGGGTCGAATTGACCGTGAAAAGCGCCGATGTGATCCATTCCTTCTGGATCCCACCGCTCGGCGGCAAGATGGACATGATCCCCGGCCGCACCAACAGGCTTTCGATCATGGCCACCAAAGCTGGTATATTCCGCGGCCCGTGCGCGGAATATTGCGGCACGTCTCACGCGCTGATGGCGCTCTCGGCCGTCGCCATGGCGCCCGAAGCCTTCCGGTCCTGGCTTGCCGCCCAGGCAATTCCCGCGGAAGGGGCCGGCGCAAGCGGCGGCGCGCTGTTCCTGCGCCATGGCTGCGGGTCCTGCCATTTCGTCGCGGGCACCGATGCGCGCGGCCTGATCGGCCCGGACCTTTCGCATATCGGTTCTCGCGCCACCGTCGCAGCCGGAATCCTGCCCAACACCGAAGACGCCGTCACCCGCTTCATCGCCCGGCCCGACCTGATCAAGCCTGGTTCCGGGATGCCGGCCTTCGACATGTTGCCGCCGGGCGACATTCGCGCCATAGCCGCCTGGCTGAGGGGCCTGCGATGAGCGCTGCTGTCAAGGAGCGTTCGCCGGAAGAATACAAGGCGCAGGAACAGCGGCTGCGCGCCGTCTGGGCCAATCCAACCGGCTGGCGCTACTGGACCTCGGTGAACAATTACCAGATCGGCCTCTGGTACGGCTCGGCGGCCTTCGCCTTCATGCTGTTTGCCGGCGTGCTCGCGCTCCTGGTGCGGCTGCAGCTCGCCGTGCCCGACAACGACCTCCTCTCGGCCGACTTATTCAACCAGGCTTTCACCCTGCACGGCACGGTGATGATGTTCCTGTTCGCGGTGCCGATCTTCGAGGCGGTCGCGATCTTCCTGCTGCCGCCGATGCTGGGCGCCCGCGAAATGCCGTTTCCGCGCCTCGGAGCCTTCAGTTTTTGGAGCTTTTTGCTCGGCGGTATCTTCCTCTGCGGCTCGATCTTCTTCAATGCGGCGCCGTCGGCAGGCTGGTTCATGTATCCGCCGCTCGCCACCGACAAGGAGTTCTCCGGCATTGGCGCCGACATCTGGCTGCTCGGCCTTTCCTTCATCGAAGTCGCCTCGATCGCGGCCGCCGTCGAGCTCATCGTCGGCATCATGAAATGCCGCGCGCCGGGCATGCGCATCAACCTGATGCCGCTCTTCGCCTGGTACCTGCTGATCGTTGCCGGAATGATCCTGTTCGCCTTCCCCCCGCTGATCGCCGGCGACCTCCTGTTCGAGATGGAACGGATGTTCGATTGGCCGTTCTTCGACGCAGCGCGCGGCGGCGACCCGCTGCTGTGGCAGCATCTGTTCTGGATATTCGGCCATCCGGAAGTCTACATCATCTTCCTGCCGGCGATCGCGCTGATGGCCATGATCGTGCCGACTTTTTCCCAGCGTCCGATCGTCGGTTACTCCTGGATCGTGCTCGCGGCAGTGGGGACAGGGTTCCTTTCCTTCGGCCTGTGGGTGCACCATATGTTTGCCACAGGCCTGCCGCAGATCTCGCTGGCCTTCTTCTCGGCGGCCTCCGAGGCGGTGGCGATCCCGACGGGCGTGCAGATCTTCGTCTTCATCGCCACCATGCTGGCCGGCCGGGTGATCTTCTCGACCCCGATGCTGTTCGGCACCGGAGGGCTGGCCATCTTCGTCATTGGTGGCCTGACGGGCGTCATGGTGGCGCTCGCACCCTTCGACTGGCAGGCCCACGACACGTATTTTGTCGTTGCGCATCTCCATTATGTGCTGATCGGCGGCATGCTTTTCCCGGTCGTGGCCGGGCTCTATTACTATTACCCGCTGATCGACGCGAAGAAGCTCTCAGACCGGTTGGGGCGGCTCGCCTTCTGGCTGATGTTCTGCGGCTTCAACATCGCCTTTTTCCCCATGCATCTGAGCGGCTTGCGCGGCATGCCCCGCCGCGTCTTCACCTATCCGGCCGAAATCGGCTGGAACTGGCTGAACCTGATCTCGACGGCCGGAGCCTTCATTTTCGCCGCGGGCGTGCTGGTGGTCGTCTTCGACGTGCTCAGGCCAAAGCACCGGCAGCCGCGCGGCGAATTCAACCCGTGGAATGCCGGCACGCTGGAATGGATTTCCGAGCCGGAGGAGAACTGGGGCGTCCGCTCGATACCCATCGTGCGCAGCCGCTACCCCTTGTGGGACCAGAAGGACCTTGCCCGCAAAGTCAATGAAGGCCGCTATTATCTGCCCGACGCGGAAGAGGGATGGCGCGAGGGACTGGTCACCACCGTGCTCGACGCCGAACCCGTCCAGGTGCTGCGCGTCGGCGGCACCTCCCATGTCACCATCGTCTCGGCTCTTTCGCTCGGAGGCGCCTTCATCGCGCTTACCTTCCACTGGTGGATCGCGACGGCTCTGGCCGCATTCATCTGCTTTTGGGCCATCATCTACTGGCTCTGGACGGGCACTGGCGAAATCCCCGAGAAGCCGGAAAAGGATGTCGGCCTGGGCCTCAGCCTGCCGCTTTATGCCTCCGGCTCCGATTCGGTCGGCTGGTGGGCGATGTTCATCACCATGGTGGGCGATGGCACCGCGTTCGCCAGCCTCGTCTTCGGCTATTTCTTCTACTGGACGATCCATTCCGACTTCACCGCGGGGATTGCCGGGCCCGATGCGGTCTGGTCGCTGGTGGCTGCCAGCCTGTTCGCTGCGGCGTGGGGCCTGATGGTGGCGGCACGCACGGTCAACAGGCGCGGCGCTACGGCCACTATGCGCGGCTTGCTGGTGCTGTCCCTGCTAACGACCGTTGCCGCGTCCGCCACAGGCCTGGCCGCGCCATTGTCTCCAGGCATGGACCCGACGCGCCACGTCTATCCCGCAATCGTCTGGATCCTGGTGATCTGGGTGCTCGCCCATGCAGCGCTCGGCACAGTCATGCAGGCCTATTGCCTGGCCCGCTCGCTGGCCGGCCGACTGACGCCGAAGCATGACCTGGATCTAGGTAATGTGGTGCTCTACTGGCATTTCCTGCTGATTGCCGCCGTCACCACCTTCGCCATCATCGGCCTCTTTCCGGCTGCGATGTGAGGCGCCGATGTGGCTTGTCCCAAAACAGATCGAGACACTGTGGACGCTGTTCACTGCGCCGGTGGTGTGGGCTGCGCATTTCCTTGTTTGCTACATCGGCGCGGCGATCTATTGCGCCAAGCCCGAGCTTGTCGGGCTGAGTTTCAGCGCTGTGCGCGCCGGCATCGCCGCCGCCACCGTGATCGCCCTCTCGCTGATCGCGCTGTCAGCATGGCTCGCCTGGCGGCAATGGGGCTTCGGCACAGACGATCCGCCGCACGACGATCCGACGAGACGCGACCGGACCCTGTTCCAGGGCTTTGCGACGCTGCTGCTCTCGGGTCTCAGCTTCATCGCCGTGATCTTCACCGCGATGCCTGCATTGTTCCTGACGGAGTGTATCCGGTGAGACGCGCCTGCCTCATCCTCGGCATCCTCGTCCTTGCCCTGGTCTGGCTCGGGCCGCTGCTCGATGGCTTGCGGGATTCGTTTTCGGCGCACATGCTGGCGCATATGGGAGTGGTGGCGATCGCCGCGCCGCTGATGGCGATTGGGGTCCCGCTCGGCCCGACACCAGGTGCGAGCCGGGCGTTCACCCTCGCCCTCCCCGCCTCCCTCGTCGAACTCATCGTCGTCTGGTCCTGGCACGCACCGGCCTTGCGGGCTCTGGCGCAAAGCTCGCTGTTTGTCACCGCTGTCGAGCAGGTCACGTTCCTTGCCGCCGGGCTGTTCCTGTGGCTGGCCTGCCTGCCGCGCCGCGGCTCGGACACCACAGGCTATGCCGCCGGCGCCTTCGCCCTGCTTCTGACGTCCATCCACATGACCTTGCTCGGCGCGCTGCTGGCGCTGACCCCGCGGCCGCTTTATGGGACCGGCGAGACAAGCTGCTTCGGCATCGCGCTTTCCGCCCAGCAGGATCAGGAACTTGGCGGCGTCATCATGCTTCTGGTCGGCGCCGCGGTCTACCTGGCCGGCGGCGTGACGCTTTTCGCGCGCATCCTCGCCACACCACCGCGGAAGACGGTCTGATGCATATCAGCTGGAAGAAGCTCGCCATAGCGCTTGCCATTCTGCCCTTCGTCGTGGTGCTGGCGGCCTGGATCGGCTTTTTCAATGTCGGTGCCTCGAGCGGCCACTGGAAGATCACGGAATGGTTCCTCCATTTCGCCATGCGATCGGCTGTGCGCACCTATGCCCTGGCGGTCGACGTTCCAGAGGCTCTGCCGCGCCATGCGATTCAGCCGGCCGCCGGGCATTTCGCACGCGGCTGCGCCATCTGTCACGGCGCGCCGGGCGAGCCGCGATCTCCTGTCGTCATGAGAATGCTGCCGCAGCCGCCTGACCTTGCCGGGGCCGTCGGCGAATGGTCGGACGCGGAGCTTTTTCGTATCGTCAAGCACGGCGTGCGTTTCACCGGCATGCCGGCCTGGCCGACGCAGGAACGCGACGACGAGGTCTGGGCGATGGTCGCCTTGCTGCGCGAACTGCCGTCGATGGACGAAGCCAGCTATCGTGATCTCGCCTATGGCGAAAGGCCTGCGCCTCCTGCAGACGCTGCCGGAACCCTGCCGCAAGCGCTGGCGGATTGCGCCCGCTGCCACGGCGAGGACGGTTTTGGACGCGGTCCTGCGATACCCGTTCTGGCCGGGCAGAGCGAGGCGTATCTGCTTGAAAGCCTGCGTGCCTATGCCGAGGAAGGCCGGGCAAGCGGGTTGATGAGCCTGCCCGCCATTGCGGCAGGGCCTCAACTCTGGCCGGACCTGGCCAAGCATTTCGCTGCCCTGCCGGCGATGCACCCCGGCGGCGGCGGCGATCCAGCACTTGTCCGGCGCGGCAAGGAAATTGCCGAGAGCGGCGTCAGGCAGGCCAATGTGCCCGCCTGTCTCGGCTGTCACGGAAGACAGGACCGCAGCCCGCTCTATCCCTCGATCGCCAGCCAGCCGGCGCCCTACATCGAGACGCAGCTTGGGTTGTTCAGGGCGGGAAAGCGTGGCGGAACGCGCTTCGGCCATCTCATGGCAAATGCCGCGAAGGGTCTGACGGACGACGACGTCCGCGCGCTTGCGGCCTACTTCTCCCGATCGGCCGCTGCGTCGGCAACCGCAACGCGATAAGCGCGTTTGCGTCCTTTCGACGTTTTTCGAGGTTCTGGTGAAAAACTTGGCTACCGCCCTTCTCATGCTGATCATTGTTCTCGTAATCGCCGCAGGAGCGATCTTCTTCCTGTCGCGCGAACAAGCGACCGTTCCGATCGCGGAGACCTATGGCCCCAACCCGACCCTGCCGGAGCCCAATCCGACCTGGCTGCCGACCGTCCATGTCGCCAAGGCCATGCCATGGCCGCAGGGCACCAAGCCGACAGCGGCCCAGGGATTTGCAGTCAACGAATATGCCCGCGGGCTCGACCATCCGCGCTGGCTGTATGTGTTGCCAAACGGCGACGTGCTGGTGGCCGAGAGCAATGCGCCGCCCAGGCCGGAGGAGGGCTTCAGCATACGGCGCTTCTTCGTCAATTTCTTCCAGAGCCAGGCCGGCGCGGGGACGCATAGCGCCAATCGCATCACGCTGCTGCGCGATCAGGACGGCGACGGGGTGGCAGAAACCAGAACCGCCTTTCTCACCGGGCTGTTCTCGCCATTCGGCATGACCCTGCTCAACGGCAAGCTCTACGTCGCCAACGCCAATGCAATTGTGGCCTTTCCCTACCAGGAGGGTGCGACCGAGATCACCGCACCAGCGGAGAAGATCGTCGATCTGCCCGCGGGGAGGAACCACCACTGGACCAAGGACGTGACCGCCTCGCAGGACGGGACGAAGCTCTATGCGACGGTCGGATCCAATTCCAATGTCGGCGAGAACGGCCTGGAGGAAGAAGAGAACCGAGCCGCCGTGCTGGAGATCGATCTCACCTCGAGACAGACGCGTCTCTTCGCCTCCGGCCTGCGCAATCCGAACGGCCTGTCGTGGAACCCGGAAAGCGGTGAGCTCTGGGTCGTCGTCAACGAGCGCGACGAGATCGGCAGCGATCTGGTGCCGGACTACATGACTTCGGTGAAGGATGGTGGCTTCTATGGCTGGCCTTACAGCTATTTTGGCCAGCACGTCGATAATCGCGTCAAGCCGCAGCGGCCCGACCTCGTCGCCCAGGCGATCAAGCCGGACTATGCGCTCGGGGCGCACACGGCTTCATTGGGACTGACCTTCAACACAGGCGACCTGTTCGGTCCTCAATACAGGAATGGCGCTTTCGTCGGGCAGCATGGCTCGTGGAACCGCAGGCCGCACAGCGGCTACAAGGTGATTTTCGTGCCGTTTTCAGGCGGCAGGCCCTCCGGCCCGCCCCAGGACATCCTCACCGGCTTCCTGAGCGAGGACGACAAGGCTTTTGGCCGTCCCGTGGGCGTGGCGATAGACCGGCGCGGCGCCCTGCTGGTGGCGGATGATGTCGGCAACAAGATCTGGCGGGTCGTTCCAGCTCAGACGCAATCGGCACTTTGAGCAGTTCGTGCTGCCGGCGGCCCGGAAGCGATATGGCACCGCTTGCCATTGCCGGTCGGACAGGGCGTTCCGGCGCCGATCAAAGCCGAAAATCAAGCTGTCGTTGCCAATCCGCGCCCCCGTGCGTGCCGGACCCTTTGACGCATACGATCGGCAAGGGAAGCGAGCGAGCCTTGCGCCGTGCGCGTCCCAAGGACGGATTGCAGGACAACGCCCTGCGTTGCGAATTTATGCTTGAACGCCTCTGCGCCGCACAGGAAATCGACCGTGCTCAAGCCGTGATCGAACGACCACTGTATGTAGTCCATCATCAGGATCATGCCCGGCGACGCCTGGCTGAAATCCGGATCGAAAGTGGTCACGAACGCCATCATGGTGTGGTGCTGGACGAAGTTGATGGAAACCGCGACCATTGCGCCATCGCATTCAAGTACGAAAATGTGCAGCACGCCGGCACGCGCCAGCGCGTCAACAAGTGCGGCCAGTACCGGCGCTCCCTCTTCGAAAAGTTGCGATTCACGCTTGCGCTCGACCAGCCATCTGCGCTTCAGGGCAGAGAGCCGGTCGAGTACCGGCTGCAGTGGCTCGTCTGGCGCAAGCAGGCGAAATTTCATTTCGCCGGCTTCTTCCAACGTCTTGACGCCGCGCCGATAATTCTGCCGTGTCTTTTTCGACTGCTCCGCGAACCACGCTCCTCCGCTCGCCCACTGTCCGGCGACGCGATAACTGACTTCCTCCCTGTGATTGGGGCGAAGCCTGATCCCGCTGGAGGTATCCGGAGTGAGCATTTTGCGGACCGCCGCACCCGGCAAGAGACGATTGAGAAAGGCAATGTCGAAGCCACCGGCATCACAGATCCGGGCCCATACGTCCTGCAGGGCCGATAACGAGCATTCCGGAGCAACAAGAATATCGCCGTAATCGGTATAACTGTTGGCCGCCCATTCGAGAAACCGCAGGCCTTTGCGCTTGCCGATCGCCATGGGAAGGACAGCAACGAGCTTGTCACCATTCCAGACCAGGCCGATCCGCAGCGCGCGCTGGTCACGGTCAGCTACGGTATTCCACCAGGCCGAAATCCAGGCATGACTCTGAAAGACCAGCCCATCGGTGCGATGCCAGAGATTCATCCAATCGGCTTCGATCGCAGCCAGGCGATCCGCCGAACGGACAACTTCCAGGCGCTCTGCGCTCGAGGCGTCAATCGAAACAATGGTGTTCATGAAGGGGAACGATCCTGTGCGATGGCATCGGGACGCCTCAGGAACAGTCTGCGAAGATGCCCTCCCATCTTCCTGAGCGGCAGGACGTAAAGCCCAAAGAGCGATTGATAGTCGCGCACATCGCGATCTATCAGGCCAAATTTGAGGTCTTCATCCGGATCCGGGACAAACTGCGTCCCGAAGAGGCGATCCCAGAACGAAAACAGCAGGCCAAAATTCTTGTCGTAGTGGCGAGGGTCGATGCTGTGGTGCACCTGGTGCCAGTGCGGACACAAGATGACGTTGTTCAACGGGCCGAAGGAAATCTTGAAATGGGTATGACGAACAAAGTCCATCATCAGGATGTTGCGGATGACATAGACGTTGGTGCCGAAGATGGCGATCTCTACCGGATCGAGCGCGATCAGGCTCCAGATGCCGAAGCAGATCCCCGGGATGACGCCATCCCAGATACGGTTCATCAGGTCGTCCAGCGGATGAACCCGATCCTTGGTGATTCCCACCATCACCTCGGCCGAATGATGCACTTTGTGCAATTCCCACAGGAACGGGAAGTGGTGCTGGGCGACATGGTAGAGATAGTACGAAATGTCGTAGGCGATCAGCATGGTTGCGGTGAAGATGACGATCGTCACCGGTCCGGCCGGGCCGTTGATGAGCGGCGCCTCAATATCAAGCAGCCAGCCGATTGCGTGGTGCGTCCCATAGCCGACGGCGGCAACGAAGGTGGCGCCGGCAGGGATGAGCAGGAATGGCATTATCGCCCGTTTGGTGACCCAAAATAGGACATCCGCTCGCGCCGACGGGTGCAGGATGACTTCCGCCGGGAAAGCGAAATCGAAGAAGTCCCTGAGGGATTTATGCTCGACAGTCCGCCAGTAAGCGACCACCGCGCTCCCCAGTGCCGTGAAAAGCAGGAGGCCGAGCGTCACCAGATCGACGTTCGAAAGCTTTTCCACAATCAATCCGGCGAATTCAGAAAACATCGGTGCGGTGGCTCCTGGGCCGTAAAATGGCCGTCCGGCGAATTGCGAAGCAACAAACTTGCCAAACCCACTGCATGTGCCGGCAACCAAATGGCTATTGCGGCTGCAACAAGCAAAAGCATGCCGGATTTGCGCCAGACTAGCAGTTCAACCGTAACAAAACGCTAAAAGTTCGAAAGCAATTAATCTCGAACATGGCCGAAACACCGGAGAGGCCGCTCTGCTGCAGCGCCGGTCGCTATCATAGCGGCCAGCGGATTGCCGCGAGGTGTATCTCAATTCCGTCTTCGCCCACTTCGCCACGCCAGGCGACGCGTTCGGCCGGCTGCCTGACGCCAAAACGCGGTGAAACCCAGCCGCCCTGCCCCGGTGCGTCGCCGCCGGCACGGATGTCGACCGCAGCGTCCGGAAAGCGCATGGCTATCAGCGGCTCATCGCCGCGCTGCACCGTGACCGTATTTTCGTCCCGGTCAGTGCCGAGGCCGGCTGCGAGTTGAAAGACGATCTCGGCCACACGCCTGCCGCCGAGCAGTTGGTCGCTCACGACGATGCCGTCGGCCCGGTGCGTCACGGTGCGCTGATGCACGACGCCGAAGCGGCTTTTATACCCGTCATGGCGGGCGCGCAGCTTCCAGTGCGTTCCCGGCTCGCTCTCCACCAACTCCGCAATCGCCTTGTGCGACCAGTTGAACATCCCGGCGATGATGCTTTGGCTTTTGCCCTCGATATTCAGCGTGTTATGCGCCGGTGTCGAGCGAAACCAGTTGCGCCAGACGCCTCCCGAACCGTAGAGCCAGGTGCCGGGATCGACCAGCACCGGCTCGCCATCGATGCACAAGGTGAGCGACAGCGCGTCGGCATGGCCGTGAGCCGCTATCGAGAGATAGCCGAGCGGGCCGTGGTCGAATGTCAGATCGATGCTGCGGCCGTTCATCTCGCCGCGCCAGACCGAGAGCCCGCCCTGCGTGAACGTTTGCAGCCCACGCGACACCGGTGCCGGCTCCAACGGCGTGCCAAAGACAAGCGCCCGAAAATCGTCGGGTCCCGCTGCCTTGCCCGGCATCTGTAGAAAGCCATGGATGGCGGCGGCGACGGATCGGACATAGTCCGGCTCGTCCCCGAGCGTCAGCACGCGACCTTCGTCATTGTCGCCAAAGCCGGCGGCTGGTGGCAGCCAGGCGACGAAATTGGCAAAAGCGGCCAGGCGCGCTTCGACGGGCGAGGCAAACGGCGTTCCGGCCTGGCGTGCCGCAGCGGCGCACAGCAAGATGAGTTCGGCGGTGAAGGCCGCGTATGTCGGGGTCTGCTCGGCACCGGCGCCATCGGCGAGAATCTGCTTGCCCGCCTCAGCCTGGAGGGCGCCGCGTGCAGCGTCGGCTGCAGCCCCCAACGCCAGGCCGATCAGATACTCGCCAGCCAGTTCTGCGACGAGATGATTGTTGGCGGAGGAAAACCGGGAGGGGAACAGCGGCAGCCAATAGGCGCTTGCCGCCAGTATTCCGCCCACTTGCTGCCGTGTCGCCGCGCCCAGTCGGTCGCCGACGAGGTCCATGGTGACAATCAGGCTGATGGCCCGCAGCGCGACTTCGATGCCGGAGGCCCAGCCAACCCCCCGAAACGGCGGGTTGGCTGAATGCCAGCTGTCGATCGCCGCCTGTATGGCCCTCCGGGACTGGTCGTCGCCGGCGAGAAGCAGGTGGGCGGCCAGTGGCGGCAACCGCTGCAGCCGGTTGATCTCCCACACGTATTTTACATCGCCGCGGCCGCCGCCATGGCGAAAATCGATATCGAAAGTATGGGCCTCGGCACCCGGCCAAAGCCTGCCGGTCACCGGATCAAGGCGCCAAAGCTCGGGAGGAAACAGCCGATCGGGATCGCGCCGCGGCCATGTCCGCCCAAGTGCGGAAAACTCGCCGCCAAGCGTGTTTTGCGCCGCCGCCGCTATGGCTTGCCGTTGTGCCGGTGTCGCAGCCAGCACAGCATCGCGCAATCCGCGCAGCACCGGATGCAACCGGGGCGAAGCATAACGCTGCCAGCCGCCGTCGCGGCGGCGCGAAGCGATCCTTCGACGCTGCTCGCCCAGCCGGTGCAACACCTCAGCCGGCTCCATGCTGCGCAACCGGTTGATGTACCAGCCGATTCTCATACCGCTCCGCCAAGGTTTGGATTCTTGTATACCATGCTGTCGAAAAGCCGCGCGACCGCAATCCTCTTTTCCGATCCTGCGGTTAATATCTCCGACCATGAAACGGAAAGAGTGGCGATGAGAAGGACGGCGCTTGTTGCAGCATGGATGCTCGGCATGGCGATAGCCGCCAGCGCTGCCCCGATCCCGCTGCAGCGCGGCGTTGGCGTGCATGAATGGCTCAACTGGTCGCCGGTGGAGAACGATGGATCCTACCGTTGGCCGCCCTATCGCAGCGAGCAGGAGTGGCGCGCTGCACATACCCCGCTCACCGATTGGCCCGGCGACGCGTTTGCGCACATTCGGTCGATGGGCTTCGACTTCGTCCGGCTGAGCGTCGATCCCGGCCCTCTGCTTGCCAGCCGGGGCGCCAAACGCCAGCAGGCGCTGGACATACTTGCCGCCGCGGTCGAGCGGGTCACGTCGGCCGGCCTCAAGGTGGTTTTCGACCTGCACGGCGTCACCCAGGTTCCGGCCTACAGCATGGAGATGATCTATGACGGTGCCGACAGCGAAGGCGTTGCCAGCTATCGCCAAATGGTTGTGGCGGTCGCCACCATGCTGGCCAGGGTTGGCACCGACAAGGCAGCCCTCGAGCCTTACAACGAGCCGGCATACTATCCCTGTGATCCGAGCGGCAGCGATGACTGGCAGCGGATCATGGCAGACACGGTCCGCGATATTCGCGCAGTCAGCAGCGAACTGACCATCATCGCAACAGGCGCCTGTGGCGGCAGCATTGCCGGACTGGTCAATCTCGCCCCCGGCTTTGACGATCCGAACATCTACTACAGCTTCCATATGTACGAGCCGCACAGTTTCACCCACCAGCGCTCCGACGGTACAGGCGCTTTCGCCTCGGGGCTGCCCTGGCCGGCCGACAGCAGCACGCCCGAAAAGGTGACCGAAACCCTTAAGGCCCGAATGGACGCCGCCGGCTTGAGCCCGGTCGAGCAGGTGATGAACATGGTCGCGGCGCGTGAAGCAATCGCCCGGTATTTCGAGCAGAATTGGGGGCCGAGCCAACTCGAGGCGAGCTTCCGTCAGGCGGTCGACTGGGGCCAGGCGCATGGCATTCCAAGCCGGCGGCTGTTCATGGGCGAATTCGGCGTCATCCTCATGTCGGCGGACGGCCGCATGGGCGCGTTCGACGCTGACCGTCTGCGCTATCTCGAGGCGGTGCGCCAGCAGGCGGAACGCTTCGCGATACCCTGGTCTGTCTGGGAATTCGCCAATCCGCATGGGATGTCGCTGATCCTCCCCGACGGACCGCCCGTAGCTGATGGCGGACTGGTGCGAGCGCTGGGTCTTGCGTTTCAGTAACGCGACATGTCGAGTTGCTGGTTGATGAGCGCCCGCTTGCCGCCCCGCCCGGCGGCAATGCGGTCCACGGCTTTCAGGCAAAACCGGATACGACCGTTTGTGCGGTTGACCAACGACTCGACGAGTCGCGCGGCGCAGGCAGGTGCCGCCCCGGCGGTCGGGATATAGCGAATCAATGCCTCGCCGGGCTGGTCCTGGTAGAATTGCAGTTCCTCTATGCCGTCGAAGAATGCGGGGCCGTCGGGCACGAGGTGCGTCGTCACCACCCGGCCGCCGTCGGCGGTCACCAGATAGTCGACGTTTCGGCGCGGCATGACAGCCTCGACTCTAAGCCGCTGGCCGTTTGCCTCATTCGGCAATTCCACCAACCGGGCAGAGTCGCCGGTATCGTAGCGGATGAAAGGCATGCCGGTCGACAGGAAGCCAGTGCCGACGAGCCTTCCCTCCTTGCCTGTCTCTGTTACCGGCTCGCCTGCCGCGTCGACCAATTCGGCGAGGCCGTAGAGAGGATTGAACTCGTAGCTGCCGAGGGCTCCGGGCGTTTCTTCGGCGAACAGCACCTTTTCGCTGAGCCCATAGAAGCAGGACAGCGGTACGTCGCCAAGAACGTTTCGGATGATCTCCCGTTGATGGGGATGGACTGGCTCTGAGATCATCATCATGCCCTTGACGGGCCGTTTTGGTACTCGGTCAAGCACGCGCATATGCCGGCAAAACAGCTCTATGGCCGAGGGATAGCCATAAAAATACGTGATGCCCCGCGCGTCGATCAGGTCGAGATAGGCATCGGCGTCGTCGATGGTCATTGGAAAGACAGCGAGCCTCAGTTCACGGAGTGCCGGGTCCCATTCATGCCGTCGCTTGCCGGTGGCATCGAGGCTGAAGCCGCGGAAGCAGACGCGCGCCGTGCCTTCATCAAAACCGATCCGCGACCAGACGTGGTAGACGAACGCCATCTCGCGGGCGCTCCGATCCTTATCGAGATAGAAGCGAAATGGCTTGTCGGTGCTGGAGCCGTTGCCGGAGGCCTCATCCAGTTGGGCAATCGGCACCGCCAACGCTGCAGTTCCAGCCTTTCGCAGGATGTCCTTGGACAGAACCGGGAGGCGGCGCAGGTCGGCAAGTCCCAGCGTCGACAGATCGAAGCCAGGACCGAGGGCTTGGTCGATCGACTCGCGATAGAACGGACTGCCGGCATGGGCTTTCCGCAACAGCGCGCGCAGCGCGGCCAGATGAAATTGCCCGGCATAGACAGGATCCTCGGCGGCCATGGCGATCCGGCTCCGCCACGACCGATAGGTCGCACCAAATTTTACCCGAGTTGGCGCCAGCGCCAGCACGGGCGCCAGCAGCCGCCTGACCGCTGTCGGGCTTCGCACATAGGCACCGCGCGCTACGTCAAGAAAATTCATGATTTTGCACCGGACCTGCCGTTTGCCGCCTCATGCCACACACGGCATATCGATGCCGCGAACGAAGAAAGCTCCAGCCGTTCCCGGTGCACCGCCATGGCAGCCGAGCCAAGACGGGCGCGCAACGCCGTGTCGTCAACCAGTTCTGTCAGTGCCTCGGTCAGCGCCGCCACATCGCCGGGCGGCACCAGCAACCCGGTCTTCTTGTCGATGATGATGTCCTCTACGGCGCCGACAGGCGTGGTTACCACCGCGAGGCCGGAGGCCATTCCCTCGATGACCGAGACCGGGAGGTTTTCGGCGAATGAGGGAAGCGCCAGAATGTCGGCCGAAGCGATCAGCGATGCAACCTCGTTCGGACCCACCCAGCCTGGAAACGCAATACATCCGGCAAGCCCCAGCCCGGCCGATCTTGCCCGTACGGCCTCGACGTCACCATCACCGGCGATTGTGGCGCGCCACTGTCTGGCAGGCTTCATGCGATGCAGTGCGTCCAACAATTGCGGCACGCCCTTGCGGTCGCCGATACGGCCCAGGAACAGGATGTGAACGCTGTCTCCACCACCGACATGGGCGAGCGACGGCACTTCGGTAGCATTGGGCACAATCACTATGTTCGCGGCCGCGCCTGGTGCCCGTGCCGTGACGAAGTCGCGCCAGATACGGCCCAGAACCACGATCCGATCGGCATGCTCGAACATATGCCGGATGTGGCGGCTCATGAAGCTGCGGTTTTCCTTCCAGAACGTCTGGTATTGAGCTCCATGCAAATGCAGCACATAGGGGATGCCGAGCAATCGCGCGCACCTCGCGATGACCATCTTGCGGTAGGTACTGCCAAAGCTCGATACGTTGATGTGAACGACGTCGGCACGGCCGGCAATACGCGCGATGAACATCCGAAGGCAAAAGCCAATCATGTAGAAGACCGACAGCGCGACCGAGCCCGAACCGCGACTGGGAAGGAACCTCGCTTCGATCTTTCCAACTCCCTGCCGTTGGAGTTCGCGATCAAGCGCCGCCATGATGCGGTCGATGCCGCCCTGCCCCGACACACCCGACGGGGTCGCGACCAGGACATGGATTTTTCGATCGGGTAAGAGACTTTGCAGCATGGTATTCTGGATAGCACGGACCGAGTAACCACAAAGCAAACGTTCCCGGTAAGTTTACGACAAATTTTTTAGTTCAAACTGAATCTGTTCACCTTTCGCCGCTGTCGTGCTGGATTTTCCGCCAGTCGACGGCTAGTCGAGGTGGAATTTTCCGGGGACGACCCTTTGCTGCTGCGCTCCACGCTCATCTATGCCCCGGCGATCCTGCTGACGCGGATTTCGGCGCTGCTCCTGCTAGTCATCGTGACGCGGCTGATCGACCAGACCGAGTATGGCCTGCTGACCCTAGTGGTGACCGTCGGCGAAATGACCGACATTGCAGTCACCAACTGGCTGCGCATCGCTTTGCTCAGGCTTGGCGGCAAAGGCGACGTCAGCCGCGGCAGCCTGATGCTGGCCGGGCGGGTGTTGCTTGCCAGCACGGCACTGGCGCTAATCATATCCGTGGTCGCCTCCGCAGTGATCGTGCCGGAGCGCTGGGTCGAGTTCGCGACCGCTGTGTGCAGCTACCTGATTGCCGGTTCCATCGGCCGCTACGCGTTGACGGTGCTGCAGATGCAGCAGCGTCATTCGGTCTATTCGATGCTCGAGTTCCTGCGCGCCCTGCTGCAGCTGGCGCTGCCGATCGGCGCCATCGTCCTGTTTCAAGATTCCTTTCTGACGGTATCGCTCGGCTCGAGCCTTGGTGTTTTAATCGCCGGTATCGTGGCGGGCATCATGGCATCCCGACGCGTCGTTGCCGGTCCGCCACGCTTCACCCAAAAGGAGTTCTTCGTCCTCGGCGTGCCCCTGGTCATAATGGCGCTGGTAGGCTTCGGCCTGCATAGCGCCGAGCGTGTGTTCCTCAAGATCTATTACGATGCCGGCGCAGTGGCGATCTTCGCCGCAGCCTATGCACTGGCCCGCCAGCCGATCGATATGGTCGCCAATTCCATTAACATGGGCGCCTTTCCCGAGGTGGTCAGTCGGTTCGACGACGACGGGCCTGCGGCATCGGGCCGGTTGCTGTCGCAATTGATGGCCTTGATGATGCGCCTATGCCTGCCGGTTGCAGCGATGCTGGTCGCACTCAGCAGCGATATCACGCAGCTACTGCTGCCCTCCGAATATCACGGCCGTTTCGGTCTGCTCTTTCCGATCATCGCCTTCAGCGTGCTGTGTGCCAATCTCGCCAGCTTCGTCTATGGCACCGTGGTGCACGCGCACAAGCGGCCGTGGCTGCTGATCATCGCCAATTCCTTCGGCTCGGTGGCGACAATCGCACTGTCCGTGCTGTTGATCCCGCCGATGGCGGAGGTCGGCGCTGCTTTGGCACTGGCGGGCGGATCGCTGGTCGGCCTTTTAGCCTGCATTATCATCAGCGAACGGCTCACCCCGGTGCCGGTGCCATGGCGCGACATCGGCATGTCGGTCGTCATCTCGCTCAGCACGGGGCTGGCCGCCGGCCTTGCCAGCGCTCTGTTCGGCGATATGCCGGCCATCTTCTCGCTCGTCGCGGGCGCCGCCGCTGGCACAGTGGTTTTCTTCGGGCTGACCTGGCTGGTCTACCCTGCCGCCGCGATGCAATTCGTAGCCAAGCTGAGGGCGCGGCTAAGGCTCGCCTAGGCCGCAACGGCATTTGCCAAATTGCCGTGCCATAGTCCTGGAAAAGGCGGCTCCGACTTCGGACCGACGCAGCAGCCCAGGGTCGGCGCCCTGGTAATCGCTATTTATGGACCGACCTTCCGGCGTCCCCGACGGCCCCATAACTCCCGGCACAGCAGCGCCGCGTAGGCGGCGTTGGTGTCATAGTAGCGGCGCCACAAGCGTCGCGGCTCCTGCGCCACGCGAAACAACCACTCCAGACCGGCCGCTTGAACCAGTTTTGGCGCCCGGGCAACCTTGCCGCCATAGACATCGAAACTGCCGCCCACGCCCATGACGAAACTCGGGGTGAGTTCGTCACGATAGCGCTTGATAAAGCGCTCCTTGCGCGGCGTCGGCATCGCCACCAACAGGCAGTTGGCCCCCGAGGCGTTGATCGCCTCGACGATGCCGGCCTCGTCTTCCGGCTTGAAATAGCCATTGCGCATGCCGGCGACGACGAGACCCAGATGATCCTTGGCAAGTCGCATTCCAACGGCATCGAGAACGGATTGTTCGGCGCCCAGGAGGAAGGGCCTGAAGCCACGCTTCGCGCAGAGGCTCAGCAGATTGATCATGATGTCGACGCCGGCCACCCGCTCCGGCAGCGCGACGCCGCAAAGACGCGCCCCCCAAAGCACGCCGATGCCGTCGACGTTGATCACATCCGCCGTCGCGACATCCTCCCGCAGCTCGCTATTGTTGCGCATGTTCACAAGCTTGGCGACATTCACCACCACATGATGCAGCGGCCGCCGCAGGGTCATCGCCTCATCGGCGATGGCCAGTGTCTCGGCCATGGTCAGCGCATGGATCGGCGCGCCGAGGAATTCCCGGCGCCGCGACGCCAACAGGCGATGCTGCGCCCAGGCTGGGTCGTGCGCGTTCATGCGGCCTCCTCTGCACTTGCAGCAAGCGCCTCGAGCGCTGATTTCTTGCCTTCGATGCGGGCGTCGGGCTTGCGTGCCTTGCGCCAGGTCCACAAACCCCTGGTATCGATGAGCTTCTTGTCCTTGAGCGCTTCGGGATCAACCAGATTGAACTGCCGATGGTCGACCAGCAGGACGACGATATCGCACTGGTCGATGGCGGAAAGCGCATCGGTGAAGACGATGCCCTTGCCCTCGAGCTCATGTGGCAGCCTGCGTGCGTTGGGTTCAGCCGCAATGATCTTCAGGTTGGGGATATCCGACAAAAGCTTCACCACCTCGACAGCCGGGCTCTCGCGCATATCGTCGATATTGGGTTTGAAGCTGAGGCCAAGGCAAGCGATCGTCTGCTTGCGGGATGGGTCGAGCAAGGCTTGTATATCCCTGACCACCGACAACGGACGCTCGGAATTGATCCGGCGTGCCGAAGCCATCAGCCGCGTGCTGTTGGGCGCGGCATCGATGATAAAATACGGATCGACGGCAATGCAGTGGCCGCCGACGCCCGGGCTCGGCTGCAGGATGTTCACGCGGGGGTGCCGGTTGGCGAGATCGATCACCTCCCAGACGTTGAGCGACAGATCCTGGCACACCGCCGCAAGCTCGTTGGCAAAGGCGATGTTGACGTCGCGGAACGCGTTTTCGGTCAGCTTCACCAGTTCCGCGCTTTCGGCCTGGGTCGTGAACAGGTCGCCGGCAACAAAGGTTGAATAGAGTGCCGCGGTGCGTTCCGACGACTTGCGCGATAGTCCGCCGATCGAGCGATCGTTGTTGATCAGCTCGGTTAGGACCTTTCCCGGCAACACCCGCTCGGGCGAGTAGGCGACCAGGACATCGGCCTGTTCGCCATGCGCGAGAGGAAATTTGAGATCGGGCCGCAACTCGGCAAGCAGTCCGGTCATGATGCGCGTCGTGCCGACCGGCGATGTCGATTCCAGCACCACAAGATCTCCCCGCTTCAGCACCGAGGCAACGCTGCGTGCCGCCGCGAGCACATAGCTCACGTCAGGCTTGTGGTCCGCGGTCATCGGGGTCGGCACGGCGATGACAAAGGCGTCCGCAGGCTGCGGCGTGCTGAAAGCCCTGAGCTTGCCGTTTGCCACAACCTTCTGGATCAGACCATCGAGGTCCGGCTCGACGATGTGGATCTCGCCGCGATTGACCTTCTCGACCACCGCTTCGTTGACGTCGACGCCGATGACGTCGAGCCCGCGACTGGCGAAGATGGCACAGGTCGGCAGGCCGATATAGCCCATGCCGATAACGGAAACGGTCTTGATCTCAGCCATGATGCAGCAGTTCCTCAACGATCCGGTTACTGGCCCGGCCATCGCCATAGGGGTTGTGTCGTTCCGCCATGCCGCGATAGGCCGCCTGGTCGTCGAGCAGGCTGTTGGCATTCAACAGGATCTTTTGGATATCGGTGCCGACGAGACGGGCGGTGCCCGCCGCGATCCCCTCGGGCCGCTCGGTATTCTCACGCATCACCAGCACCGGCTTGCCGAGCGAAGGCGCTTCTTCCTGCACGCCGCCGCTATCGGTCAGCACCAGATAGCTCTGCTTTTGGAGGAACAGGAACGGCAGATAGTCCTGCGGGTCGACCAGGTGGATGTTCGGCACGCCGCCCAGTTCTGCGTTCACCACCGAGCGCACATTGGGGTTGGGATGGACCGGATAGACGATCTGCACGTCCTCGCGCATTGCCAGCCCCTTCAGCGCCGTGCAGATACGATGGATGCCGCCGTCGAAATTCTCACGACGATGACCGGTGACGAGCACCATTTTCTTGGCCGGATCGAGGAACGGGAAACCGGCGGCGAGTTTTGCGCTCATCAGACTGTCGGCGTCGATCGCGCCGGAAAAATGCAACAGCGTGTCTATCACCGTGTTGCCGGTCACGAAGATGGTGCTCGCAGCCTTTCCTTCGGCGATGAGATTGTCGCGCGCCTGGATGGTCGGCGCGAAATGCCAGGTCGCGATATCGCCGGCAATCTTGCGGTTCAGTTCCTCTGGAAACGGAGAGTTGATATTGTGGCTGCGCAATCCGGCCTCGATATGGGCGACCGGGATGCGCTTGTAGAAGGCAGCCAAAGCCGCAGTCATCGCCGTGGTCGTGTCGCCTTGCACGAGGACGATATCAGGCTTCGCCTGCTCCAGCACTTCGGCCATGCCCAGCAGCACGCGCGAGGTCACGTCGAACAATGTCTGGCCGGGCTGCATGATGTTGAGATCATGATGCACCGGCAGGCCGGTCAGTTCGATGACCTGGTCGACCATCTCGCGATGCTGGCCGGTGATGCATGTCTCGGTGATGAAACCTGGATGGGCAAGCGCGGCACGCACCACCGGAAAGCATTTGAGCGCCTCAGGCCTGGTGCCGAACACGATCAGCAGTTTTTGCCTGGACGGCAATTTTGGATGTGAAAGGATGTTCATTGCTGATCCTGGTCGCCAGAAGGCGTCGCGACCTGCCGATTATTCGCCACGAGCTATAATAGCGGCAGAAGCCGCCTCCGTGACCTTAAATCTTAATATATGATTAACAACCAAGCCCACGTTCGCCCCGGTAACTCTTGTGAAAGCCTGAACCGATAGGTATCCTGGCAGAGTAGTCTTGAAAAAGAATATATTCGATTGACTAATATTTTAATTATCGGCCACACGGTCGGATCTCGGCGCTGGGAAAATGCGCTTCTGGTGCGGTTGAGCGCAGGCGGTCACGTGGTTTCGAGCGGCCGCGCGCCGACGCCTGCGCCGATCGCACGCGGCCTGGATAATGTGCTGGCGATCGAGAGCCGGCGCTTCGGTCCCTCATTGGCAAGCCGCTCCGAGCCGTTGCCGTCTGGCGGTTCTGGTCCGGCCGAACTCGTGGTCGATCTTACCGGCACTTTCGCACGGCGAGGCACGCCGGTTCTGACGCTCGAATTTTGCGGCCGCAGCAGCTTCCCTGCCGGTGTGGCCGAGACGCTGGCGAGCGGGCGATTGCCCGAACTTGCCGTGCGCCTCGACGGCGTCACAGTCGCCCGGGGCCGACCGATGCTCGGCGACCGGCTCTGGCTGTCTCGCAGCTGCAACGACATGCTCGCTGGGGCCATCTCGCTGGTTGCGCAAAGCGTCGCCCGGTTTGCCGCGGGCGAACTTGTGCCGATAGCCGATAGTCCGGCGCCGATGCTGAGGAACGGCGGTTTTGTCCGGCACTATCTGCCCTTTTTCTGCAGCGGGCTGGTCGATCGCGCCGTGCAAAAACTCAGGCTTGGACGGCGTCCCTTCTATTGGCAGGTTGCCTATCGGCTGATCGACGGGCCAGGTGTCGCCGAAACCGGACAGCTCGACGGTAAGCCGTTCACCGTCCTGCCGGACGATGGCCAGCGATTCTATGCCGACCCATTCGTCCTCGAGCGGGATGGCCGCCACTATCTGTTCGTCGAGGAATTTCCCTACGCTACCGGTCGCGGCGTGATTTCTGTCGCCGAACTGGGTGACGACGGCAGCTTCGGCGTGCCGAGGGTGGTGCTGGAGGAAACCCACCATTTGTCGTATCCGCAGGTGTTCGCTCGCGCCGGCGAGATTTTCATGATTCCTGAAAGTGCGGCGGCGCGCGAGCTTGTGCTCTACCGCGCTGCGCAGTTTCCAGATCGCTGGGTACGCGACACCGTGCTGTTGACGGACAAGGATTTCAATGACGCCACGCTGCTCGAATCGGCCGGCCGCTTCTGGCTATTGGGGACGGAGCGGTTCGGTTATGGCAGCGCGTCGGACACGATGGCGGTCTATTCCGCACCCTCGCTGCGCGGGCCGTGGGTTACGCACGCGCTCAATCCCATCGCCGTCGATCACTCGGCCGCTCGGCCCGGCGGCGCCTTCATCCGCCACGGTGACGCCCTGGTGCTGCCGGTGCAAAACGGCTCGAGAGCCTATGGTGGCGGTCTCGGGTTGATGCGATTGGAACGGCTTGACGATTTCGAGGTCCGTTTTGCGCCGCCCTGCCCGATCGGCCCGGGGCCGGCATGGGTCCGCGCTGGCATTCACACGCTCAACCGCGCAGGCAATCTCGAGGTTGTGGATAGCGCCGGCTGACGCGTCTGGAGTCTGCGCTGTCCAGGCCGATCCAGTGTCGGCTCGGATGCCGCCGCGGTCGACAATATGCTCCCCTGCCGGTTTCGAAACGGATCGTTTCTATAGGCAAGCAGCAACACCACGATAATGGTGATCTCCGGCGATTTTGACGAGAGCGCGTTGTTCGATAGCGCAGCAAGCAGGAACGTCATGGTGCCGATCCATGCCGGCAGCAGCGCCCCGCGCAGCAACCGGAAAATGAACCAGAATACCAGCCCGATGAAGAGCGCAGCGATCGGCAAGCCGAACAGCATGATGATGACCACCGGCGCGCTCTCGATATAGGGCAGATGCAACTTCTCGTTGACGATCGCCAGGAGGTCGTCGACGTTCATGCCAAACAGGATGTCTTTCCAGCTGACAAGTCCGAACACCTGGTAGATCGTCACCCGCGCCATGAAATTTTCGTCAAAGATCGTGTTGCCGAATCGGTTCAGCAGCCCGCCCGAAAACAGTATGGCCACCAGCACTGCGCCGCCCGCCACAGCGAACAGCAGCACGACAGACTTGGCCTGCCGCTGATGCTTGAGGGACAGGCGCGGCCAAGGCACGAACATCAGCAGAATGAGGGTTTCTGCGGCAGCGAGCAACAGGGCGGCGCGCGCGCCTGATGCAGCACAGCCGACGAGCAATACGAAGATCGCCAGCACCCGAACCCATATGCGCCAGTTCGTCAGCGGTACGAACCCGATGACTGTGGCGCAGAGCGCGCCCAGGGCCAGCGGGTGCGCCGATAGCCCGATCGGCCTGAACTGCAGTTCGTTGAGACCGTAGGGCAGAAACCGATGTTGAGTCACCGCTTCGATCGTGCCCATCACAGCGCTGAGGACCACCATCCCAAGCACGAGGTCGCCCAAGGCACGCCGCACTTGCGCGTTCAGGGCCAGCATCAACAGGCCTGCGGCGCCCGCCACCAGATAGGTATCGATGATAAACCCGGAGGAGCCGGCGCGGCCGGTGATGAACAGATACGGCACCAGCGCGAAAATCACCGCAGAATAGAGCAGCAAGGCCTTGAAGATTCCAATTTCGTCGCCCTGCAGCAGAAACGGTCGGCTGAAAAGAACGACAGGAAGCAGCAGGAAGATGGCATAGGTGCCGACATGCAGTTTCTCGTAGAATGAACCGCCGTCGGCGGTATAGTCGACGACCATGTTCATGATCTGCGGCGATACCGTGAAGCGGAGCAGGAACGCCAACGCCGCGCATAGGAAAAACAGCAGCGACAGCGCGTTCTGACGGCGCGCCTGGCTGGTTCGTTCCGATACGGCGGCGGGATAGCTCATCGCCGATCCAAGTGAGGGTATTCAGACGCCATTCTGGCCAACGAGATCCATTCAAGGGACCGCTGAACAGACGCGGTGCCTGACTCGGCAAAATATGCCAACTTGGAAAATGACATGTTAACGATCTTTCTGTAGTGCTGGTCCGCGTAGCGAATAACCAGAGTTAGCGCCATGTCTGCCGCTTCCGGCACAACCCCTCCCCCTACAGCGGATTCCAATATCAGCGCATTCGAGCGGATCGCCAATGCGCGGCGCGCCAGCAGGGCAAGGCTGCAACAGGATGCTCCGGTCACGGCGCGCCCCTCCGCCCCTGTCACTCCGCCCACGCCCGAGCCTGTCCCGACGGTGACGCTCGACAAGATCGGCGATTTCCTCGAGCTCGATTTTCGACGCCTTTTTGTCTGGCTGCGTGCCGGGCTCGTCCTGGCATTGATGCTGGCGGTGGCCGGCGGCGTCATCGGCGCCGCCTACGGATTGCTGAGCAAACAGCGTTATACCGTCACGACGGAAATCCTCATCAATCCTGCCAATTTGCAGGTTGTGGAAAACGATGTCTACTCGCAACCGGGCCAGGTCGACAGCCAAATACTGAACGCGCGCAGCAAGCAGCGCATCTTGACCTCCGGCAACGTGCTTGCACGTGTGGTGGACGAACTCGGTCTCGCCAACGATCCGGAGTTTTTCGATCCGGACCAGACCGCTTCCACCTCTGGTGCTGCAGTGAGTGGCGGCAAGTCCGATCCGAAGCTTGTCGCCCAGAAAAGCCTGGCGCAGCGGGTCAGCGTCGCTGCAGATGAAACCTCGTTCGTCACAACCCTCGCGGTATCGGCAGAAACCACCGGCAAGGCGATCCTGATCTCGCAAGCCATGGTGAAGGCTTTCCAGGAAGAACTGGCCACGGCCGAAGCTGCTGGCGCCGGCCGTGCCGCAGCTGCTCTTGAGGGCCGGCTCGGCCAACTCAAGCGCGACGTGCAGGCAGCCGAAGAGAAGGTCGAGAGCTACAGGCGCAGCCACAATTTGTCGGCCAGCAATGGCCAGCTTGTCAGTTCGCAGACGATGACGCAGCTCAATAGCGAAATTGGCGAGGCGCAATCGCGCGTTATCGCGGCGCAGGCAAGTTACGACGCCTTGGTTGCTTCCGGTGTCAATGGGGCCAATCCTGACCCCGCGGTTTCGGCAGCACTCTCAGTGCTGCGCGACAAGGCGAATGGCTTGCGGCAGCAGATCGATTCTCAGTCCATGACCTTTGGTCCGCGCCACCCGACGATCGTCCGGCTCAGGACAGAATTCGAAACCGTCAGTTCTCAACTCAGGGCGGAGTTCTCCCGCACGGTCGGCACGGCAAAAGCCAACCTGGACAAGGCCAACGCCTCGTTGGCTTCTCTCACCGCCAGGATGAACGCTCTGAAGAACAACGTTTTCACCGACAGCGAGTCCCAGGTCGCCCTGCGTGAGCTTGAACGCGACGCCGCCTCGAGAAGGGCGGTCTATGAAAGCTTCCTGTCTCGCGCGCGCCAAATCACCGAGCGCGAGCAGATCGACACCACCAATGTGCAGGTGATTTCCACCGCCGTGCCGCCACCGGGTCGCTCGTGGCCGCCCCGCACCCCTGTGACGGCAGGCCTGGGAGCTTTCGCCGGCTTTGCTCTGGGCATGCTGCTGGCCATTGCCATGGGTATCGTTCGCGACATGCGCCAGCCGCCGAACCGATCAGGCATCGGCGTCAGCCGAGCCTGAATCCAGGCATGGCGAAGCGCATTGTCTTTCACATCGCCAGTCTCAGGGGCGGCGGCGCCGAGCGTGTCTTCGTCCTCATGGCAAATGAATTGGCATCGCGTGGGCACGATGTCACCCTTTTTACCTGGAACGCGCAAGGACCCAACGCCGCGCTGCGATCCCCCGCCGTGCATCTGGTCGATTTCGACCTTCCCATCCAGGGCGAGGGTTACGGCAAGTGGGAGACGCTGAAAGGCATCGTGCGAAGCGCAGGTTTGTTCAGCCGCCTTGGTCCGCATGCGGTCTACAGCGCCCCGGAATTTGCCAATCTGGTCGTGGCGCTGGCGCTTCTCCTGGCGCGAAGCCGGGCGCGGTTCTTTCCAAGCTTCCACGCAGCCGCCTCACTGCCTTCCAGCAGCCTCGGCGCGAGAATAGCGGTCTGGCTTTCCGCACTGGTTGCAGCGCGCGCAACCAAAGCCATCGCCGTCTCAGCGGGTGTCGGCCGCGACCTTGCGGCCCGCGGTTTTCCCAAATCCAAAATTGTCGTCATCAACAATCCGCTGCCGCCGGTTGCGGCGCTCGAACAAGATTCCCAAGCATGGCAGGCACAGCTGTCAACGATGGGCGATGGCCCGGTCATCGCGACCGCCGGGCGCCTGGTGCCAGTCAAGGACCATCGGACCTTGCTGCGGGCTTTCGCCATCCTGCGCGCCGGCGGCCGCGCTCGGCTTATCATCTTCGGCGAAGGTCCGCTGGCTGTCGAATTGCGCGCCTATGCCGAGGGAACCGGTATCGGCGCGGACGTGCTCTTTGCTG
Organism: Mesorhizobium sp. WSM4806; assembly: GCF_055811635.1. Taxonomy (NCBI): domain Bacteria; kingdom Pseudomonadati; phylum Pseudomonadota; class Alphaproteobacteria; order Hyphomicrobiales; family Phyllobacteriaceae; genus Mesorhizobium; species Mesorhizobium sp. WSM4806. The sequence goes on from NZ_JBVVQZ010000027.1 coordinate 52,499, forward strand.
GCTACGTCAACGACCCAGCCGCCTGTTATGCCGCAGCCGACCTGTTCGTGCTTTCCTCGACGAGCGAAGGCTTTGGCAATGTGTTGGTCGAGGCCATGGCTGCGGGCGTCCCGGTGGTCTCCACGGATGCGCCACATGGCCCGCGCGAGATTCTCGGTGACGGCCGTTTCGGCGCCTTGGTGCCGGTCGGCGATGCCGCGGCTATGGCAAAGGCGATGGCTGACATGCTGGACCACCCCACTTCTGCCGCCATCCTGAAAAGCAGGGCGGCGGATTTCGAAGTTGAAAAGATCGGCGATCTGTACGAAGCGCTGCTCTAATGCACGCCGCCCAAAAGTGCGCAGCGGTTTTGGGTCAACGACATGCACAAAAACAAAGATTTAAAGCGCGTCGCATGAATCCCTTCAGACACGACGCGCTTTAGCCTAGAACTTCGCGCTGGCGTCGATTGCCGTCAGCCACTATCGCCATTCGCGCCGACACCGGAATCTGATAGCAGCGGATGAAGAAAAGCAGCAGGTCGGTCACACCGCGGCAGGAGCGCGGGCGGGCCGCACGGCGATTCTTTTTAAAGGAGTGTTCGAATGAGACATGTGTGGCGTTGGTTCGGCCCGGTCGACAAGGTGACGATTGCGGACGCGCGTCAAGCCGGGGCGCAAGGCATCGTCACGGCCCTTCACCACGTTCCTCACGGCGCCGTCTGGCTGCCCGCCGAAATCGAAAGGCGTCAGCGCGAAGTCGCATCCTTGCCGGATGGAAGCGCAAGCGAACTGACCTGGGAGATTGTCGAAAGCCTGCCGGTTTCCGAATCGATCAAGACGCAGGTCGGCGAATGGCGCAGCCATCTTGCCAACCACAGGACATCGCTGGAAAACCTGGCGCGAGCCGGCATTTCGGTCATCTGCTACAATTTCATGCCCGTGCTCGATTGGACCCGCACCGATCTTGCCTGGCGCCTGCCGCATGGCGGCACCACCATGCGCTTCGATCTGATCGACTTCGCCGCATTCGACATCCATATTCTGAAACGCCAGGCGGCGCCCGGCGACTACACACCGGAGATCGCCGCCGAAGCGGCGCGCCGATATGCGCAAATGGATGACCATGCGCGCAAGATTCTGGCAAGAAGCGTCAATTCCGGCCTGCCGGGCTCGACCGAAGACACGTCTCTCGACGGCCTCGCGGCTCAACTGTCAAACTATGACCGTATCGACGCAACAACCCTGCGCCGGCATTTCGTCGATTTCCTGGCGGAGGTCGTGCCCACGGCCGAACGCCTCGGCCTGCGACTCTGCTGCCACCCCGATGACCCGCCGTTTCCGCTGCTCGGCCTGCCGCGCATCATGTCGACCGAGGCCGACTACAGCTACGTTCTGGACGCAGTCGACAGCCCGGCCAACGGCGCGACGCTGTGCACCGGCTCGCTCGGCGCGAGACCCGATAGTGATCTGCCCGGCATGATCGAGCGGATGGGGCCAAAAATCCACTTCGCCCATCTGCGCAATGTGCGCAAGGAAGCGGCCGGCACCCCCTGCTCGTTCCACGAGGACGAGCACCTTGCCGGCGACACCGACATGGTGGCGGTGGTGGCGGCGCTGCTTCGCGAGGAAGCGCGGCGCAAAGTGGAGGGCCGCCAGGACGCCGTCATCCCGATGCGCCCCGACCACGGCCAGGATATCCTCGATGACCTGACTCGCGGGGCGCAGCCCGGCTATCCGGCCATCGGTCGGCTCAAGGGATTGGCCGAGCTCCGCGGCGTCGAACATGCGATTCGCAGATCGACATCAGGAGAGCCGCTCTCCACTTATCCCGCATAATCCAAGGAAAGGCGTAAGGCCGGTCCGCGACCTATGCTCGTTAAACATGCCATCTTCGACCGCTGGGCGCCCGGCAGTCCGCCTCCGGCTCGATGGCACCTTTTCACCCATTTGCGCGGACTTGTGTATAATAGCAGCATGCGGCTTGAGTCCGATTGCAATCCGCTAGGTTACGCTAGTTATTGGTCCACCCGCAGCCGGTGTTGAGAAGAACTCCAGGAGGCGGTTGGGAATTCATATCCTGGGAGGAAGTTGAGATGAGAAGATTCGCCGCCGCTCTGGCCGCCGCCGCCGTCACGCTGTATTCGTTCGCCGCGGGCGCGCAAACCTATCCCGAACGCACCATCACCGTGGTGGTGCCGTTTTCGGCCGGCGGCCCGACCGACACGGTCACGCGCCTCGTCGCGGAAGCCATGTCGAAGGATCTCGGCCAGCAGATCATCGTCGAGAATGTCGGCGGCGCCGGCGGCACGCTGGGCGCCGGTCGCGTCGCGAGCGCCGAGCCCGACGGCTATACGCTTCTCCTCCATCATATCGGCATGGCGACAAGCGCCACGCTGTACAGAAAGCTCGCATACGACACGCTGAACAGCTTCGAATATGTCGGCCTCGTCACCGAGGTGCCGATGACCGTCGTCGGCCGCAAGGACCTCGAGCCGACCGACCTGAAGGGGCTGGTCGACTACGCCAAGGCCAACAAGGATACCGTCACCGTCGCCAATGCCGGCATAGGCGCGGCCTCGCATCTGTGCGGCATGCTGTTCATGAGCGCGATCGGCACGCCGCTGGTCACCGTGCCCTACAAAGGCACCGGACCGGCCATGACCGACCTTCTCGGCGGCCAGGTCGACATCATGTGCGATCAGTCGACCAACACCACCAAGCAGATCCAGGGCGGCACGATCAAGGTCTACGCCGTCACCTCGGCTGAACGCCTCGATGTTCTGCCGGACGTCCCGACGACGACGGAAGCCGGTCTCCCGGAGGTGCAGGTCGGCATCTGGCACGGCCTCTACGCGCCCAAGGGCACGCCGGCAGAGGTCACCGAACGCCTGTCGAAGTCGCTTCAGGTCGCGCTGAAGGACCCGAATGTCGTCGCCCGCTTCGCCGAACTCGGCACCAAGCCATCGCCTGAAGCTGATGCGACTCCGGCCGCGCTGAAGGCCAAGCTGGAGGGCGAGATCGCGCGCTGGAAGCCGATCATCGAAGCCGCCGGCCAGTACGCCGACTGAGATTTTGAACGGGGCGCCCACCAGCGCCCCGTTTTTTTCACACCGGCCCATTTTCACACCGGCATCGGCGCGCCCGCGGCGCGGGCCTGGGAGGACGTCATGAAACCCTTCACCATCGACACGACCAACGGCATATGCGCCGCGCTGTTCATCTTTCTCGGCGGATTTTTCGCGCTGCAGTCGCTCGACCTCGAAATCGGCACCGCCTTCCGCATGGGACCGGGCTATTTCCCGCTGGTCCTGGCAATCGTTTTGATCCTGCTTGGCGCCGTCATCCTCGTCGAAGCGGTGCGCTTCGAGAGCGAGCCGATCGGCCATGTAGCCTGGCGTGGCATGCTGTTCATCCTGCCTGCCCCGATCTTCTTCGGCCTGACCGTGCGCGGCCTCGGCTTCCTCCCCTCGATCTTCCTGACGGCGCTGATTGCATCCTTTGCCAGCGGTCGCATGAGGCCGCTGACCGCGCTCGTGCTCTCCGCCGGCCTGACGCTGTTTGCGTTCCTCGTCTTCAGCTATGCGCTCGGCCTGCCGTTCCGGCGCTTCGGCCCGTGGCTGCAGTTTTGAGGAGATGAACATGGAACTCCTCGACAACCTCGCGCTTGGTTTTTCGACGGCCTCGTCGCTGGCAAATCTCGGTTTCTGCCTGATCGGCGTCCTTCTCGGCACGCTGATTGGCGTTTTGCCCGGTATCGGCGCCACCGCCACCATCGCCATGCTGTTGCCGATCACCTTCCAGATCGGCGACCCGGTTTCCTCCCTTATCATGCTCGCCGGCATCTATTACGGCGCGCAATATGGCGGCTCGACCACCGCCATCCTCATCAACATGCCTGGCGAGTCCTCGTCGGCCGTAACCGCCATCGACGGCTACCAGATGGCCAAGAACGGCCGCGCCGGGGCGGCACTCGCCATCGCGGCGATAGGCTCGTTCTTCGCTGGCACGGTGTCGACCTTCCTCGTCGCCGTCTTTGCCCCGCCGCTGACGGCGATCGCGCTGGAATTCGGCGCGGCCGAGTATTTTTCGCTGATGATCGTCGGCCTCGTCTCGTCCGTTGCGCTCGCCCACGGCTCGATCGTCAAGGCGCTGGCGATGGTCGTGCTTGGCCTGCTGCTCGGCATCGTCGGCACCGACATCTACACCGGCACGCCGCGCTTCACGCTCGGCATCCGCGAATATGCCGACGGGCTGAATTTCGTCGCGGTGGCGGTCGGCGTCTTCGGCGTCGCCGAGATCCTGCGCAACCTCGAAAACGAGCACGAGCGCTCGGTGATGATCCGAAGCGTCTCCGGCCTGATGCCGACCCGCGACGACTTTCGCCGCATGGCGGCGCCGATCGTGCGCGGAACCATCATCGGTTCGGCGCTCGGCATCCTGCCGGGAGGCGGCGCGATCCTTGCAGCCTTTGCCTCCTACACGGTCGAAAAACGCATCTCGAAAAACCCCGGGGAATTCGGCAAGGGCGCCGTCGAAGGCGTCGCCGGACCGGAATCGGCCAACAATGCCGGTGCGCAGACCTCCTTCATCCCGATGCTGACACTCGGCATTCCGGCCAACCCGGTCATGGCGCTGATGATCGGCGCGATGATCATCCAGGGCATCGTGCCCGGCCCCAATGTCGCGATCGAACAGCCGGCGCTGTTTTGGGGCATCATCGCCTCGATGTGGATCGGCAATCTGATGCTGATCATCTTGAACCTGCCGCTGATCGGGCTTTGGGTGAAACTCCTGACGATCCCCTACTACGTGCTCTTCCCGATCATCATGGCGTTCTGCTCGATCGGCGTTTACAGCGTCAACACCAACATCTACGACCTCTACGCCGTCGCCTTCTTCGGCTTGCTCGGCTATCTCCTGACCAAGCTGCGCTGCGAACCCGCGCCGCTGCTGCTCGGCTTCGTGCTCGGCCCGCTGCTCGAGGAAAACCTGCGCCGTGCCATGATTCTCGCGCGCGGCGACCCGACCACCTTCGTGACGAGGCCGATCAGCGCCGGCCTGCTGTTCATCGCCTTCGCCGTGCTCGTCATCGTCTTCCTGCCGGCGGTCAAGAAGAAGCGCGAAGAGGTGTTCGTGGAAGAGAATTAATGTATGTCGCGCAAAAGCATGCCCCTTGGGCCTGACCCGAGGGTGCGCAGCGGTTTTGCGATAACGACATCCATAAAAACAAGAACTTAAGTCACGCGGCCGCCTGTCTACCGGCGCGGCCGCGAATGCGGGCCCCAGTTTCCGCATCGAACAGAAAGACGGCGGCATCCTGGAAGGTGATGCCGATCGGCTCATCCATGTCGTAGTGCGCCGATTTGTCGGCCTTAACGGTTACTGTGGCCCCACCGAACTGGCAGGTGATCAAGGTATGATCGCCGATCAGTTCCACGGCATAGACTCGCGCCGCAATCTTGCCCTCCGATGGCGCCGTGACCCGGCAATCCTCGGGCCGGAGGCCGGCAGTGACCTTCTTACGGCTTTCGGCAACGCTGGTCGCAAATCGCCCTTCCGCGCAGGCGAAGCTACCCTCGACCAGCTCACCGTGGAGAAAATTCATCGGCGGCGAGCCGATGAAGCCGGCGACGAACAGGTTCGCCGGATCGTCGTAGATCTGACGGGGCGTCGCGATCTGCTGCACGACGCCGCGGTTCATGATGGCAACACGGTGCGCCAGGGTCATGGCCTCGATCTGATCGTGGGTGACGTAGATCGTCGTCACGCCCAGATCGGCCTGCAGGCGCTTCAGTTCCGAACGCATGTGGCCGCGCAGCTTGGCGTCGAGGTTGGAGAGCGGCTCGTCCATCAGGAACACGCTCGGCCGCCGCACCATGGCGCGGGCGAGCGCGATGCGTTGCCGCTGACCGCCGGAAAGCTGCCGCGGATAGCGGTCGAGGAACTCCTCGAGATGCACCTTGACGGCGGCACTGCGCACGGCGGCGTCGCGCTCAGTGCGCGGCACGCCACGAAGCTTCAGCGGATATGCGATGTTCTCGGCAACCGTCATGTGCGGATAGAGCGCGTAGGACTGGAACACCATCGCCACGTCGCGATATTTGGGCAGCACGTGGGTGACGTCGCGGTCGCCGATGAGGACGCGGCCGGAACTCACCGATTCAAGCCCGGCCACCATGCGCAGCGCTGTCGTCTTGCCGCAGCCTGAAGGGCCGAGCAGCACCAGGAACTCGCCGTCCTCGATCTCCAGGTCGAGCCCTTTGACCACCTCGACCGCGCCGAAGGACTTGTAGATATCGGACAGGGTGACCCGCATATTGACTAGCCCTTCACTGCGCCGACCAGCAGCCCGCGCGCGATGTGCTTCTGCAGGATGCTGGAGATGATGATCACGGGGGCGATCATCACGGTGATCAACACCGACATGTTCCACCATTGCGGCCCGCGGGTCGTGTTCTGTGCCGATACCAGCACCGGCATGGTCTGCGCATCGGCATTGGAGAGGAAGAGGGCCAGCAGATACTCGTTCCAGGCAAGGATCAGCACCAGCAGGAAGGTCGCGACCAGGCCGGACCGCACCAGCGGCAGCGCGATGGTGAAGAAAACGCGGAACTTGGAGGCGCCGTCTATTTGTGCGCTCTCCTCGAGGTCGAGCGGGATGCCGGCGAAGAAATCGCGCGTCAGCCACACCACGATCGGCAGGTTGATGGCGGTGTAGGTGGCGATCAGCGCCACCTGCGTGTCAAGCAGGCGCATCTGCTGGAACATCACGTAGATCGGCAATACGGCGACGATCGGCGGCATGATACGGTTCGAGATGATCCAGAACTCAATGTCGCTGTTGCCGACCGCAAGCTTCGTGCGTCCAACGAGCGTGAACAGCGCAATGACGAAGAGAGCTGCCGCCACGACAATAGCGATCTCCCACCGCACGCCGAAAGTGGCCACCGCCACGATGATTGCAGTGAGCAGGATCAAGAAGATTGCAACAGCGGCGAGCTTCACCTGGAAGCGGATACGCACGAGCGCGTAGGCCGCCAGCGAGCCGATCAGGACTGCGAGCAGTGTGCTGGCGACCGCGACAACGACCGAATTCATGTAAGGGCGCAGCGTGTAATTCTGCACGAGCATGAAGTCCCATGCCTGAAGCGAAGGGGCAAAGTCGACGAACGGGAGATAGAACGGCCCGTTGTCGACCTCCCCAGGCCCCTTGAAGGACGTGATGAACACCCAGTAGAGGGGAATCACCACAACCAGCGTCCACAGGGACAACAGCACATAGGTCAGCACCCTGGCGACCGGCGCCTGGCTGTCGATCGAGGCCGGCTCGAACAGCCGGCGCGCCAGCGAGCGCGGCTCGGTGCTCATGCTTCGAACCGGCGCGCCGGCCGGACCACGAAGTTGAAGAACGAGACGCATACGATGGTCGAGATGAAGAGCAGCATGTAGCCGATAGCGGCCGAGCCGCCGAGATCCTGGGTGCGCCAGGAAATGAAGGAATGGAGCGTCATCGATTCCGTCGCCAGGCCGGGACCGCCGCCGGTGAGCACGTTCGGCAGGTCGATGATCTTGAAGGCCTCGATGAGCCGGATCAGCACGACGGTGGCGGCAATCGGCGCGATCGCTGGCCAGGTAATGTCGCGAAAAATCTGGAAGCCGTTGGCGCCGTCGAGCCGCGCCGCCTCGACCTGATCGCGCGGCTGGTTCTCGATGGCCGCCAGCAGCACGATAAACATGAACGGCGTCCACTGCCAGGTGTCGCCGACCAACACCATCAGCCGCGCCGACCAGGCCTCTGTCGCCCACGACCACTCGCTGATGCCGAAAGCGCGCACGAGTGGGGCGAAAGGCCCCTTCTGCATGTCGGCGAGCATGCGGAACGTGTAGGCGATACCGACCGGGGTTACCATCAGCGGGATGAAGAAGAGGACGCGAAAGAAATTCCGGCCGCGGATCGGCTGGCCGCACAGCAGCGCGAGGCCCAGTCCCAGTGCGAACTGCACGGACACGCCGACGAACACGTAGAGAAGCGTGTTGACGACAGTCCCCGGCACGCCGCCCGGCGCCATGGTGGCCAGCGCAAGAACCGCCAGGCTCATCGCCATCGCCGTCGCCAGAAGCCGACCAACCGTGCCGACGACGGTCGGCCTGCCACGCAACAAGTAGCGGGCGAGGAGGAAAAACAGCCCTGCCGCGATCAAGGCCAGCAAAGCGAATTGGACAAAGCCGAACGTGCCAAACTTACCGAGCAGGTGATACTGCTGCGAGCCGACCAGCAGCTTGCGGAAGTTCAAAAGTCCGATGAATTTCAACGTGAATCCGCCCGACGCGAGCGCAAAGCGCGAAAGAGCGAGATAGGCCGAGATGATGAGCGGAAAAATTGCGAAGCAGAGAAGCACGACGACGGCTGGCAGCACCATGATCCGGCCTGAGTGACCGTCCAGCCATTCGGCCCAGCTGCGGCGGTCGGCAGCGTCTGGCATCGTGTCGGTTGCGGTCATCATACCCTGAGAAAGTGGGGCAGGCATCAGACCCGGCGCGGACGATGCCACGCCGGGTTGTTTGCTTGGCTGCCTATTTGGCGCCGATGGTCGCCTTGTAAAGTTTGAGCTGCTCGTCTTTGCCAACCTCTTCGTTCAGCTCATTCCAGCCTTCCTCGACCGCCGCGACGGTCGCTTCCTTGTCGATTTCGCCGGCGAGGAAGCGCGAGACCGCCTCGTCGAGCACGACCTGCTGGTACTTCTGATTTTGTGGGATGCGCAGGTCGAGGATCATGTTCGGGCTGCTCATGCTGTCGTTGATCGCGCCCAGGTAGACTTTGGCCTCCTCCTCGCTCATGCCGGCCTTCTTCCAAAGGTCGCTGTAGCCGAGCTGCGAGGTGCGGTACGGGTTGAACCCGGTGCCGCCGACGGTAACGTCGGCATTCGATTGCGCTGGCTGCGTCATGAACGAGAAGTAGGCGTAGGCGGCGTCCTTCACCTTCGGATCGGCCGCCGCGTTGATGCCGCCGCCCCAGCCGCCAAAGGCGGCGAATGGTGCATGGTTCACGCCGTCGATCGCGTGCGGGCAGTTTTCTGCCGTGCAGGCTTCTAGCTTGCCGGTGTCCCAGTTCAGGACCTCCTTGGATCCGGGCATGATCGCAGCGCCCCATTTGCCCATCACCTTGGACTGCTTCGGATCGATCGAGATCGTGCCTACATCACCCCAGTCGAGGTTCAGCGCGCAGCGGCCGGAAGCGAAGAGCGGCCTTGTATCGCTGACGTCGAGGTTCAGTTCGTCCGGCGGGCCGTACTTGGTCGATTCAGACAGGAAGTCGAGCGCCTTGCGGAAGGCGTCGTTGTTGACGAGCGGCGTCATGTCCTTGGTGTTGAAGAAGGTGCCCTGGCTGGTTCCCTTGGACTGGGTCATCGAGCCGACCACATCGGTGACGAACCAATAGCTCTGCGCGTTGCGCTTCTTGGCGATGCAGGAGCCGAAATCCGGCGTGCCATCGCCGCTCATGTCCTTGCCATGTGTGGCCTTGGCGACCTCGAGATACTCGTCCCAGGTTTTCGGCACCGCCAGGCCGGCCGCTTCCAGCACGTCCTTGCGGTAGTACATCATGTGGAAGTCACCATCGAGCGTGATCATGTAGGTCTTGCCGCTGTACTTCTCGGAGAAGTCCCGGAAGAACGCGCCCACATCGTCCTGCTGGATGTCCTTGTCGGCCTCCACTCGCGGCGTCAGGTCCTCGAGATAGCCGCCGGCAATGTAGTCGACCATCCACTGCGGGGCGAACACGCCGGCATCGACCGAGTTGGTGCCGCTCGCCCAGTCGGTGAGAATCTTCTGATAGAGATCCGAGAATGGCACCGCGATGACATTGATCTTGGCGCCGGTGAGCGCTTCGAACTCGGGCGCGCGCCGCTGTAGCGGCTCCTGAATCGCACCGGTCTGCGTAATGACGTTCACGGTAACGCCCGCAAACGGTTTGTCCTGCGCGAAGGCAGGCGCGCCAACCAGCGCGGCAAAAGCCGAAAAGCCGGCCAGAAAGACCCCAATTCTCATCAGACTTCCTCCCGTGTTGACCGGGACATGTTCCTGCGAACCAAGCCGCCGGTATCTCCCCGTCGGTTGCCGTCGCCAGAGCACGGCACCAACGCTTGCCAAGCACAATATCGGCATCGCGCAGCGAGTCCAGTGCCTTGCCGCTACGGAAGATGAGGCGCCCAGCCAGGCTTCCCGGCCAATGCATGTCGCCCAAAAGCGCGCAGCGGTTTTAGCGCGGAGTCGCCAGAAAACCGCTCGATCTTGCCTGGGGAATATTCCACCGCATCGACAATCCCCGTGACCGATGCTCACCACCGTCGGCATGGTCACTGCAAGTTGGTGTGGCGGTGCAGCATCAGTCTGTGCGCGTCGGGTATCTGCTGGGCCATGAAGAGCACAATGCTGTCGAGCAGGATGAGGCAGGACTGCTCGAACAGGCTGCCGCCAAACTGTTTCGAACCCTCGACAGGGACATGCAGCGTGACATCGGCAATGCCGGCCAGGGTCCCGGCCGGCTGATGCGTCAGCGTAACGACCTTGGCGCCCTCCGCCTTGGCGATGCGGGCAAAGCCTGTACTGACCGGCGTTTCCCCGGAGCCGGAGATGATCAGCAGCGCATCGCCCTCGCGGATCGATGGCGCCGATACCTCACCGACGAAATGCACCGTTCGGCCAAGATGCATGAAGCGCATCGCACCCATCTGCGCGACAAGGCCGGAGCGTCCCTGCCCGGAAAAGAACCATCGCTGATCGGAGTCATCGAACGCCTGCACCAGCCCTGCAAAGGAGTCGGCGTCGATCCGGCCAAGAACTTCGGTTATCTCCTGTCCCACGGCCAGCCACGGCCTGGATTGGGCAATCTGTCGCGAATCCATCGGGCTACCTCTTTCGGGCTTGCGGATTCTGTGATGGCGCTGCCAACCACGAGGATTTCAGGCTCGACTGCGATCACCGCTTCCAGCGTGTCGGGGCCGATCCCGCCGGCGAGCGAAACCAGAAAGCCGCGATCATGCATCTTTCTCACGGCGTCGATATGTGAGGTGGAGATGTTGCCTGCCAGCCGCGCATCGGTTGGCGAGTGGACCGCGATGTAGCCGAAGCTTTCGGGGAAGACAGCATTCAAGGGAATCAATTCTGCCTTGCCCGCCTCGGTGATGGTGTCGACGACGACCGTCGCGCCGAAGGCTGCGGCACGTTTTCCCACCGTCTCATGCGTGGCGGACGAAGCACACGAAAGCACCGTCATAAACGCGGCACCGGCGCCGAATACCATATCAGCCTCGAACTGGCCGGCGTCGACGGTTTTGGTATCGGCCAACACCATGACTTCAGGGCAGAGCTCGCGCGCCGTGGCGATGGCCGAGAGGCCGAGGCGTTTCAGCAACGGCGTGCCGATCTCGATAATGTCGGCAAATTCCTTCATCTGCGCGAGCAGGGCCAGGTGTTCAGGCTTGTCGAAGGCGACTTGGAGGAGCAAGGCGGTTCTCTCGGATTGCTTAAGACAGCGGATGCGGCATGCCGCCCAACCCACTGTCGTGTGCTTCGTGGTCGAAATCTGCCATAATCCAGCAACCTCCAGGCTGGTCTGCATAGGGAGCAAATCGTACCCTGCAAAGCAAGTGGTCTTGTCGAAAGCAGGAGGTGCGGGCCAGATCAGCGCCGACGCCACCTGCAATGCAGTATGAGGTAGTCCTTTGACGAGATTGTTTGAGCCCATTGGATGCAAGGTCGACCTGTCGACTGGTGCGATGGGAGATGCAACCGGCAGCTACCAGAAGCGTTTCCGCGATCTGGACGGGCTCTATGCCGACGCCGCGGCCTTCGAAGCCATGCGCGCGACATGGGGCGAGCGCATCGTCTACGAGGTTTCCGAGTTCCGACCGACCGAGCAGTCGGGCGATCTGATTTTCGGCGTCACGCACATGGCGCCCGGCAAGGTCGGCGACGAGTATTTCATGACGCGCGGCCATATCCACAGGCAGGCCAACCGGCCCGAGATCTACTATGGCCAGAAAGGCCACGGTCTCATGCTGATGGAGTCGCCGGAGGGCGAGGTTCGCATCCTGCCGATCGACGCCCAGACCGTCTGTTACGTTCCGCCGTTCTGGATCCACCGCTCGATCAATGTCGGGGAAGGCGATCTGGTGATGCTGTTCTGCTACCCCGCCGATTCAGGGCAGGACTACGAGATCATCGCGAGATCGGGAGGCATGCGCTCGCGCGTGGTCGCCGGCGATGGAGGCTGGAGGCAAGTCGACAACCCGGATTGGCGACCGCGTGACGCAAAGCTGATCTCTGCCCTCTATGGGCAACAATCCGGCACGGCGCCGGCATGAAGGCTCGCTACGAGATCGCTGCTTCATTTAGCATTGCTGCACTGCGCGCGGAGAAAATCCGGGAGAATGGCAAATGAGCCGCTATCGGCCGGCCACCCAGCCGACATTCTATTTTATCGGCGTCACGACGACGAGCAGCTCGATCATGCGGGTTTTCCCGGCATGGGCGCGCCACCTCGGGCTGAAGGAAGCGGTTCTCAAAGATGCGGTTCTCAGGGGCATCGACTTTCCACTCCATGCCGATCCGGAGGCCTACCGTGAGGTCGTCTCCTTCATAAAATCCGACCCGCAGTCGCTTGGCGCGCTGGTCACCACGCACAAGATCGATCTTTTCAACGCAGCGCGCGACCTGTTCGATGTGATCGATCCGCACGCCCGCCTGATGCACGAGACCAGTTGCCTGTCGAAGCGGGGCGGAAAACTCGTCTGCCATGCCAAGGATCCGATCTCTTCGGGCCTTGCGATAGACGGTTTCATTCCGGCGGGATATTTTGCGGACACCGGCGCGGAGGTCCTGTCGATGGGCGCCGCGGATCGACGATAGCGATCACCTGGCACCTGATGCGCAAGCAACGTGGCGCCGACGTGCCTTCGCGCATCATTGTCAGCGACCGTTGGCAGCCGCGTCTAGATGAAATCGATCGCATCCACAGAGACATGACGTCGGCGGTCGCGCTCGAATATGTCCTGGCGGACCGACCAGAGATCAATGACGAGACGTTGGCGGCGCTGAAACCAGGCTCGCTGGTGATCAACGCGACCGGACTTGGCAAGGACGCGCCCGGCTCGCCGATTACCGATGACGGCGTGTTCCCCAAGCGCGGCATTGCCTGGGATCTCAACTATCGCGGCGACCTGATCTTCCTCGACCAGGCAAGGCGGCAGCAGGCCCGACAGCAGTTGCAGATCGAGGATGGTTGGACATATTTCCTGCATGGCTGGACGCAGGTGATCGCAGAGGTCTTCGACATCGCGATCCCGGTGTCCGGGCCGGATTTCGACGCGATGTCGCGCATCGCCATCGAAGCGGTGAAAGGCTGATGCCGTGGGTCTCGTCACGCCGCGCTCGCTCTGACCGATAGACAGAGGATCACATGTTTGCCCATCTCAGGACTCTTCCGAAATGAGCGGCGAGCTTTTCCTCGCCATCGACGTCGGCACCGGCAGCGTCCGCGCCGCACTGATCGATGTCGCCGGCAAGATCCTCGAGCTTGCGTCGCGCGAGCACGACCAGATCGTGCCGGAATTCGGCTGGGCCGAACAGCGGCCGCTCGACTGGTGGGAGGGTGCGCGAGCGAGCGTCAAGACGGTGCTGGACCGCGTCGAAGGCGCCCGCGAAAACATCTCTGCCATCTGCGTCTGCGGGCAGATGCACGGGCTGGTCCTGCTCGACGCGCACGGAGCGCTGACGCGCGACACGGCACCGCTCTGGAACGACAAGCGCACCGTCGATCTCGTCCGTCGCTTCGAGCAAGCGAATGAGCCGGACAGCTACCTGCCCGAAAGCGGCAACACGCCGACCCCGGCATGGCCGGGCTTCAAACTGCAATGGGTCCGAGACAACGATCCCGCCGCATACGCCCGCAGCGCAGTCGCCATCATGCCGAAGGATTACATCAACTACCGGCTGACCGGCGAGATCGCCATGGATACAGGCGACGCGTCCTGCAGCTTCCTGATGAACCCGGAGCGGCTCGACTGGTCGCCGGTGATGATCGAACGCATGGGTCTCGACGCCGCCAAGCTGCCGCCGATCCGCAACCCGCTGGACGTCGTCGGCCACGTCACCGAACAGGCGGCGCTCGACACCGACCTGCGCCCTGGAACCCCGGTGCTGGTCGGTGGCGCCGACTATCCGGTGGCACTGCTCGGCTCAGGCGCCTGTCGCCCGGGAATGGGTTCCGACAGCACCGGCACGGGCGCCATCATCACTGTTATCGCGGAGAAGCCGCTGCTTGACCCGGAAATCTCGAACGTTGCGACGGTCGAAGGCAACTGGGGGCAATTCGTGCTGCTGGAGACCGGCGGCGACGGCATGCGCTGGGCACGCCGTGCCTTCCACGGCAACGCGCTGTCCTATGACGAGATCGTCGCCCGCGCCGCCGAGGCGCCGGCCGGTTGCGACGCGCTGCTCTTCATGCCCTTTCTCACCGGCGAACGCCTGGGGCGCCATCGCAACGCCCGCGCACAGTTCTTCGGATTGGGCGCCGGGCATGGCATGGAGCATTTGCACCGCTCGATCCTGGAAGGCATCGCCTTTGCCATGACCCGCCACATCCGCATCATGGAACAGGCGTCAAACAGGCCGCTGGAGCGCGTTATCGCCGCCGGTGGCGGGGCGCGCACCGAACTCTGGCTGAAGATCAAGGCCAGTGCCTTCAACATTCCGATCCTGGTCCCGCGGGAGCCCGAATGCGGCATTGTCGGCTGTGCCGCGATGGCCGCGACGGCGACAGGCCGCTTCTCGCGCGTCGACCAGGCGGCCGAGCGCTTCGTGAGCTACGGCGCCGAAATCCTGCCGGACCCCGGATGGGTCGAGATCTACAGCCGCACCCAACCGGTTTTCGAGCAGCTCTACCATCACAGCCAGGCGCTCTACGACGACATCGACGCACTGGCGGCCGCCACGCGGCCGAAGCAGCCGTAACGCATCTCAGGCCTGCCGAGCCCTGACTGCAGCGACAGATCTGGCAATCACGATGCATCCCGTTTGGGATGCATCGGACGATCGACTTCAGCTGTGGCGGATTTCCGTTCCCAGCACCTTCAGGCACTCGCGGATGAACGCGGCAAGTGCGGTCCAGCCCTTTGCCGAGACCATCGTCCCGTCGACATAGGCCTCGGTCGGCGACAGGTCGATATAGGTTCCGCCGGCCAGCGTCACTTCCGGCTCGCAGGCAGCCAGCGCACCGACCTTCTTGCCACGCACGACGCCGTCCACCGCGATCAGGATCTGGACGCCATGACAGATGGTAAAGATCGGCTTCCTGGTCTCGTGGAAATGGCGAACCATCGCCTGCACACGCTTGTCGGTGCGGATGTACTCGGGGCCACGGCCGCCGGCGCAATAGACGGCATGATACTGGTCGAGCTGTCTTTCCGCCTCCGAAAAGGTCTTGTTCAGCAACGCGTAGTGGCCGGGTTTTTCGGTGTAGGTCTGGTCACCCTCGAAATCGTGAAGCGACGTCTTGATCAGGTCGCCAGCGTTCTTGTCAGGACAGACGACATGGACGATGTGGCCGACCGCCTCCATCGCCTGCTGATAGACGAAGATCTCGTATTCTTCGGTAAACTCACCGGTCAACATCAGTATTTTCTTGCCTGGCATGGTCGGCTCCTCGTTTTTTGGATGGAAGGGTTTTATCCGGGATCTCCCGGACGTTTGCTCGCGTTGATAAACGGTGAATTCAACTTGACGGCGCCGCTCCCGACGGTGGCAAACATCGTGCCAGCCTCAATCGAACGCCGGCAGCAAACGATCACGGGAATGCTCGATATGACGGCGCATCGCCTGTTCCGCCGCAGCGGGGTCAGAGGCAGCGAAGGCGGCCAGGATGGCCTGATGCTCGTCGAGCGCTTCCTCGGTGACGCGCGAATGGAACATGAGGCGGAAGATATGGAAGTGCGTATGCTGGAACGCGAGGGTTTCGCGCACCAGTTCATTGTTTGCAAATTCCATGATCCGGTCGTGGAAAATGGCGTCCTGCCGCGCGAAGTTGGAGTAACGCAGGCGTTCATCCTTGCCTTCGCGGCGCGCCATGCCGCCTGCGGACTCCTCAAGCACCGCAAGTTTCGTCTCATCCATCAATGCGGCTGCCTTGGCCGCCGCATGCGGCTCGAGCAGCAGGCGAAGCTCATAGAGTTCGTCAAATCTGCGCCTGGTTATCTGCGGCGCGGCGCGGTAGCCGATCAAATGTGTCTTCAGCACAAGGCCTTCGCCTTCGAGGCGGCCAAGCGCTTCACGGATCGGCGTGTGCGATACGTCGAGTTCCTTGACCAGGCTGTCGACGGTGATCCGTGAGCCAGGCGCGATCTTCAGCGACATGAGTTGCGCGAAGATCGCTTCATAGACGTCCTCCACCAGGCTGGTGGATCGCTGGATGCGCCCGCTGGCGGGGTCGACTTCTCGGGCATTGGTTGCGTTCGTGACCTGCATCTTTGCCTCTTGACAGGATCACTGGCTAACACGATGCTTCGCTCAATACAATCCTATATCCTATACGATTCGATAGAGGATACCTTGGGAGCTCGGCGAGCTTTCGCCTTTCCACCATCATCGAGGGACGCAAGACCATGAGCCTTTTCGCTGCCATAAGGCTGCCGCGTGAAATCCTCTTCGGGAAGGGCCAGCGCCATGTCATTGCAACCGTTGCGGCCAGGCACGGCCAGCGCGCTCTCGTCTGCACGGACGAGCGCTTTGCCGCAACCGTCGCCTTCGCCGAGATCATCGCGGCGCTCAAGAGCGCATCGATCGCTGTGCTGGTGCACGACCGTGTGCAGCCCGATGTGCCACGCGACACGGTTGCCGTCTGCGTCGAGGAGGCGCGGGATTTTGCGCCCGACATGGTGATCGGCATCGGCGGCGGCAGTTGTCTCGACATGGCCAAATGCGCCGCGTTGCTCATCAGTCACGGCGGCCTGCTCCAGGACTACTACAGCGAGTTCAAGGTGCCTGGTCCAACGCTGCCGCTGATCGCGGTGCCAACGACAGCCGGCACCGGCTCGGAAGTGACCCCTGTCGCGGTGATTTCTGATCCGGATCGCACCATGAAAGTAGGCATCTCCAGCCCGCATCTGATCGCGGCAGCCGCCATCTGCGACCCGGAACTGACGATGACATGTCCCCCGGGACTGACGGCGATCGCCGGCGCAGACGCGCTGACCCATGCGGTCGAGGCTTTTACCGCCGCCAGGCGCGGCACTGACCCCAGCCTGCCGCAACAGCATGTCTTCATCGGCAAGAGCGCGCTGACCGATCATTTTGCGCTGCTCGCGATCAAGCTGCTTGGCCGCAGTCTCGAGAAGGCCTGCCGCGCCCCCGCCGACGAGGACGCTCGCGCCGATGTGATGATGGGCGCGCTTGCAGCCGGCTGCGCGTTCGGGACGGCCGGAACGGCGGCGGCGCACGCGGTGCAATATCCGGTCGGCGCCCTTACCCACACCGCTCACGGGCTGGGTGTCGCCACCATGCTGCCGTATGTCATGAAGTACAACCGGGCCGCCGCGGCCGCCGAGATGACCGAGATCGGCCTTGCCCTTGGTCTCGACGGCAAGGACCGGAGCACCGCCGAGATGGCCGACGCGACGATCGACGAGATCGGCCGGCTGTTTGCAGCGATCGGGATCACGCCTACGCTGGCCAGGCTCGGGCTTCCCGCCGACAAGCTCGATTGGACGGCACAACAGGCGCTCGGCATCGACCGTCTCATCAAGAACAATCCGCGTCCTTTCGATCCGGCAGCCATGCGCGGCCTGATCCAGGCCGCCTATGATGGCGACCTCGCCGCCTGTGTCATGTGAGCAATTGAGGAGCAGGCCATGAACATATCTCATCAGCTGCTGGAGGACGAGCAGGACACTGCCGGCTTCCATAGATTCTCCCACGGCTTGTATATTGGCGGCCAATGGCGGCAATCCGCCGACGGCAGGGAAATCCAGGTCGTCGACCCTTCCACGGAAGCGGTGATCGCTGCGGTTCCCGATGCGACGATCGAAGATGCCGCAGCCGCCGTCGAGGCTGCAGCCAAGGCCGCCGATGGCTGGCGCACGACGGCGCCCCGCAAGCGCTCCGAAATCCTCAGACGCTGCTTCGAGCTGATGACGCAGCGTTGCGAGACGCTGGCCACCCTGATCTCGCTGGAAAACGGCAAGGCACTGCGGGACGCGCGTGGCGAGATCGCCTATGCTGCGGAATTCTTTCGCTGGAATGCCGAGGAAGCCGTTCGCATCACCGGCGAATTCGGGATGGCGCCTTCCGGCACCAACCGCATCGTCGTCGACTACGAGCCGATCGGCATCTGCGTCCTTGTCACACCCTGGAATTTTCCTGCCGCCATGGCGACGCGCAAGATCGCGCCCGCCCTGGCTGCCGGGTGCACGGTGATTTTGAAGCCGGCCAGCGAGACCCCGCTCACCGCCTACGCGCTCGCCGCGCTCTACCAGGAAGCAGGTGTTCCGCCAGGGGTTGTCAACGTTCTGACAACCTCCAATCCCGGCCCGGTGACGGCCGCGATGCTGGCCGATCCGCGGGTGCGCAAACTCTCCTTCACCGGCTCGACCGGAGTCGGGCGCGTTCTGCTGGCCGAGGCCGCAAAGCACGTGGTTTCGTGTTCGATGGAACTTGGCGGCAACGCGCCATTCCTGGTGTTCGATGACGCGGATCTCGACGCGGCGGTCGATGGGGCGATGGTAGCGAAGATGCGCAACGCCGGCGAGGCCTGCACGGCTGCAAACCGCATCTATGTCCAGTCCGGCGTTTACGATGCCTTTTGCGAAAGCCTCACCAGGCGGATGTCGGCACTCACGATCGGCGCCGGCACGGACGCGGCCACGGAGTGCGGGCCGATGATCACCAGGAAGGCAGTCGACAAGATCGACCGCCTGGTCAACGATGCTGTCGCCCGTGGCGCGCGGGTGCTGTGCGGAGGCAAGGCAGGCTCCGGAACGGGATACTATTATCCGCCGACCGTGCTCTGCGACGTCCCGGCCGAGGCGGAGATGGCGCACGAGGAAATTTTTGGGCCGGTGGCGCCGATCTCGAGCTTCGAAACGGAAGCCGAAATCATCGCGCGTGCCAACAACACCGAATACGGTCTTGCCGCCTACATCTACACGCGCGATCTTGCGCGTGGAATGCGGGTGGCATCCAGGATCGAAGCTGGGATGGTCGCTCTCAACCGCGGCTTGATGTCCGATCCGGCAGCACCGTTCGGCGGGGTCAAGCAGAGCGGCCTCGGCCGCGAGGGCGGCCAGCATCACGGCATTGCCGAGTTCATGGAGGCGAAATACCTCGCCATCAGCATCTGAGCGGAGGAAGAGTGCAAAACGATCCGTTCCGCATCCGCAACCATGTCGCCGATTTTGACAAAATCGTCCAGGACATCGTTCACCGCAGCCAGGCCGTCCGCGCAACCATCCCGATGACAGCGGACATTGCCTATGGGCCGGATCAGACCGAAACCATCGACCTGTTCTTTCCCCCGGGCAAAACAAGCGGCCTGCCGGTGCACATGTTTATCCATGGCGGCTACTGGAGGATGTTCTCCAAGCGCGACTACTCATACGTCGCGGCGACGATTACCCAGGCCGGTGCGATTGCCGCCATCGTCGACTATGCTCTGATGCCCAAGGTCAGGATGGCGACGATCGTCGACCAGGTGCGCCGCGCCAAGCAGTGGGTTCTGGCCCATATCGCCGACCATGGCGGAAACCCGGCAGACCTCACCGTCAGCGGTCATTCGGCTGGAGCCCATCTTGCAACGTTCCTGTTCACCAGCGAGCATAGCCCCTCGAATGTGCGGGCCGCCCTTCTGCTCGGCGGGCTCTACGATTTGAAACCGCTCCAAAACTCCTTTCTCGCCAACGAGATTGCAATCACCGATGAGGAAGTCGCCAGGTTTACACCGCTTGCCCATCGGCATGACCCTCAAACCAGGGCGATGGTTCTGGTCGGAGCCAACGAGACGCCGGCTTTCCATCAGCAAGCAGATCGATTCAAAGTCCACCTGCTGCAGCAGGGTTTGCCGGTAACGTCGCTTGTTCTCGCCAACCGCAACCACATGGACAGTGTCAGAGATCTCGGCCTGCCGGAGAGCCAGGCGGGGGATTGCCTGACGAAACTGATTGCCAACGACGATCGTTGACCCAGCAGACATGCCGGCCATCATCCATCGCGGCTTACCGCAAGGGCGTCAGCAGCACGCCTCAGCGGGGGAAAAGAACCTCACCCATGCCAAGCACCGCGTTGTCACCGCCGTATTTCTGCGGCGCGTTGCCCAGCAGCGGCCGTTTCAAAATACCACTTGCGATCAGATGGCGATCGATGACGGCGGCGAAGACGCTCTCCGGCGCGCCGCATTCGACGAAGCTCGGCGACAGGCTTTTCGGCGCGCGATCGAGCAGGATCGAACCGCGACGCATCAGATAGCCGGGCATCTCGCCGGTGCCGCCGGCCACCACCAGCGTGCCGGCGATCATGCGGCTGCCGGCATTGTCGCCCGAGCCTTTCAGCACCGCGATCAGGCCGCGCCGCATGCGGTCGGCGGCAAAAGCGCCGGCTTTGCCCCTGACGATCAGCACGCCGCCATTCATGCCGGCCAGTTCCCCGGCGAGCGGCGCCCCAAGGTGATCACCGGCGTTGCCGGTTATTTCAAGCCTGCCGCCGCGCATGCCGGAGCCGGCATGCGGGCCTGCATTGCCTTCGATCGTGAGCATGCCGCCGCGCATGGCGTGCCCGGCCTGGGCGCCGGCATTGCCGACGACGCGAACCGAACCGCCCCGCATGGCTTCCGCCACACGGTCGAGGCGCGCGCTGCCGCCTTCGAAGACGATGTCCAGCGGATCGTTGCCGGCGACGCGAAAGATATCGCCGACCTTCGAGCCATGCTTCGACGTGCCGATCTGGATCTTTTCGATATCGCGCCTTTCGATCCCGGCAAGCCGCTCCGGCGTCAGCGCCGACAGGTCAAGGCGCTCGGGCGGCTCGGCGACAAGGGTGAAGGTCAGCGCTTTCACGGCAGCATATCCTTCAGCGAATAGATGAACTTGCCGAGCTTGCCGCCGTAATTGCCGGCGCTTATGCGAACCGCGCCTCGCTTCGGCCCAAGCTCGATGACGGCCTTGATGCCGGCCTTCATCGCGGCGGCAACGGCATCGTTGGTCTCGCCGTCGATGACGATTTCCAGGACGGCGTTGATGTCGGCACCGAGCTCACTCCTGACGACACCGCGCAGTGTCGGCGCATAGGCTTCGTTGGCCGAGGCGATCATGCCCTTGTATTTACCGCCGATCTTGGAACCCGAACGAGCGATGCCGCCCGGAAACGGCACGATCGCGCCCGGCACCAGGCCGATCGCGGCAACCGCGGCCTCGGCGGCAGCTAAGGCCCTGGCGCTGCTTTCAGCCATGACGAAGAAATTGCCGCCGCCGACGGCGCCCTTCGTCAGCCCGGTCGTCGCTTCGCACAGGAATTCGCCGTCCATGACGGGAACGCGCCAAAAATGCCTGCCGCCGATTTTCTTGGAGATCTGCCAGCCGTCGCCAAAATAACGCAGCGCCGAACCGAGCTTCAGCTCGGCGCTGCCCTGCAGTCCGGCGAAGCAGGCGGAACCCGGCGAGGTCAAGACACACTGGCCGACGCGATTGAGCAGTTGTTTCTGCAGTTCGTCTGTTCCCATCGCAAAGATCATCACGCGGCAGCCGGGCCGGCCATCCGGTGTGGCCGATGGCGCCAGTTCGACATCGATTGCCGCTTCGCAGCCGCAGCCGATCACGGAGGTGGCAAAGCCGGTCATGGTGATCGCCGCCTGGCGCGCCCATTTCCGGTTCGGCGCGGTGATGATGATGGCGGTCGCGCGCATGCCGAAGGCCTCGGCAAAGGTATCGTCGATCACTATGCCATTTACGCTCACGTTCGGCATGCAACCTCGCCGAATGGCTGTTCTCGCGCGATCGCCGATTCCGGGAAATTGAACCAGTCCAGCGACAGGCCGTAGCGCTGCTGGTGATAATCCTCCAAGCGCCGCAGCATCGCCTTGTCCGGCGGCGGATTGAGCCTGAGCGCCTTGCCCCAGCGGTAATGGGTGATCTCTCCGTCCTGCACGACGAGATCGCCATCCTTGAAGACATACGCCGCCTGCCCCAGCATTTTCGCGATATTGTCCTCCCTGCGGTAGACAGCGATATCGGCGATAGCGCCGGCGCCGAGATGGCCTCGATCCGTCAGCCCGAGCAGCTTGGCCGGGGCAGCACGCGTCATGATGGCGATTTCCTCGAACGTGTATTCGCGGTCGATTGCGGCCAGGGTGGAGAGCGCTATGGCGGATTTTGGAAGTCCGGCAATCATTTCGGTGCGCGCTTCCCGGCTCATCAGCAGCTCGAACAGGGCCGGATAGGCGGTAAAGGGCGCGCCGTTGGGATGATCGGTGGTGAAGAAGACACGCCACGGATCGTCGATCAGGAGAAAAAGCTCGAGCCCGATCGCCCACTGCATCGTGCCATAGAAATCCTTGCCATAGCGGTAGGGCACGATGCCGCCGCCATTACCGTCGCCGTCATGAATGACGGATTTCTTCGGCTGCGCACTGCCACGCGCCGAAAACTGCCGCATGACGTCGGAGGAGATGGTGACCGTCTGGCCGAACATCACCTGGCCGATATCGATGGTGACTTCCGGCGTCGCATTGACCAGTTCGGCAAGGCGCGCCGCGGCCGAGGAAAACCTGCGCTTGCCTTCCGTGCCGTAGCCATAGAACTGGAGATGGGCGAGGTGCAGCGGCAATCCTTCCGCCGCTGCGATCGTCGCGGCCGCCGTGTCCGCCGATCCGGGGCTGCCCAGATTGTTGCAATGGACATGCAGCGGATGCGGGACGCCAAGGCTGTCGACGGCCGCCTGCAGCGTCTTGACGATCTTGCGCGAGCTGACGCCATAGGAAGGCACCACATCGTCCAGCGAGAAGGTGCGGACGTTTTCCTTGAAGGCGGCCGCCGCGCCGGCATTGATCACCTTGACCCCAAGCGCCCGCGTCGAGGCGACCGTCCAGGCGACATAGTCCTCGATCATCGTTGAGGAGGCGTCGTCGCGGATCATCGACAGCAGGAAATCGTCGTTGCCGAGAATGGCGAGCGTCGCCTTGTCGATGATCGGGATGTCGGCCAGTTCGAGATGGGTGTGAAGCGCGGCTCCCGGCGACATCGCCGGCTCGACCACCGTGGTGAAACCCATCTTGGCGTAGAGGCACCCGGTCTGGAAGGTCGACCAGCCGGCATTGGAAAGCGGCGTCGTCGCCGGTCGCGCCTGGTGCGCCGCATGCTGCTCGGGCAGGAGCAGCCGTGCCGTATTCACGTTGCCGCCGCCGATGTGGGAATGGATGTCGATGGCGCCCGCCATCACGATGCAGCCGGCTGCGTCGATGGTCCGGTCGGCAGCGCCCGCCGCCGGCGCCGCAGCGATCTTGTCGTCGCTGATCCACAGGTCGCCCTTGCCGAGACGGCCGTTGACCGGATCGATGATGTCGCCGCCGGCGATTTTCGTCAGCATGGCAACGCCGCCTCGGCGGAGACATGACTGGCAACCAGCCGGATAACGGTCGCAGCGGAGGGCAGTTCCGACGCCGCTCGCGCCTCGACCGACCTTAGCGAACCGGTGCGGCTGGAATAGGCCACCGCCTGGTGATCGACGCCGGCTTCGCCGATGGCGATGGTGACCGCAGCACCCGCGACCGGCTCATGCGTTTTCGCCAGGGCGATCAGCGCCATGCGGTTCCTTTTCTTCTGCGGCTGGACAATCGAGGACGAGATCCGCAGGTGCAGGTCGGCTTCGCCGGCGGCGATCATGCGCGCGACATCGTAACGCCAGGGATCGAAGTCCGGGAAGCCGCGCGCAAAGCCGGTGCGCAGCGGAAAACCGGTCATCCAGGTCGAGGCGAGCGCGCTTCCCCAGCCATTTTCGCTCGCCGGCAGATGCAGGCCGGATGCGCGTGATTTGCGGTTGAGATCGCTGACCAGTCCCTGAAGCATCTCCAGCGCCAGCCCTTCGGTTGCGTCGCCTGAAAACAGGAAGACGGGAAAATGCGCAGCCTCCAGGGCTTTGGCGAAATCGTCGAAATTCGACACCGGCTGCGATGTCTGGCGCCCCCTCCACTGCGCCCTCAGTGCCGCCAGCGTCGCGCCGAGGCCTGCCTCGCCGCAGGACAGCAGCGTCGCCGTCCGCCCGTTGCTCAACCGCGGCGCAGACGTTTCTTTCGACCCGACCAGAAAGATCTCGCGCTGATTCTTGGCCGAGAGGTCGGGAACCGTATCGGCAAGCTCGCCGACAAATTGATGATGGATCTGCGGGAGTTCGCCGACGATCACCACGACATCGGCGCGCCGGCGCGTTTCGCCGGGCGCGACGGTCATCGCGCCTTTGTCGGTAAAAAGCGCGGCCTCCCGGGAAACTGCCGCGCCATCGGCATGATCGTATGCCGCGCCAACCCGCTCAGCCAGCGCGATCGCCGCCCTGGTGCCGTGTATATCCGTATCCAGGCTGAAAACCGGGCACCGGCTTGACCCCAACAGCGCGGCGGCATGTGCGGCCGCGCGCTCGACCAGCGTTTCCCGGTTGCCGATCCAAGCAACCGCCATTCACTACGCTACTTTCTGGTGCCGGCCCGATCCTAGACGAAACTGGATCGGCCGTGAACCCCGCCTGTCAGAGACTGTTTCGAAATTCGCTCTGGTGAGTCATATGGTGGTGGTTTCGAGAACCGGAGCGCAGCGGACATTTGGGTCCGTGAGCACCGGAAGCGCAGAAAACGCCATCAGATGGCCGCCAGAGTAGAGTTTCCAAACAGTCTCTCAGCAGATTAGCGAATGTTTTTATACGCCATCAACAAATTCCGACCGCGCTTAATCATATTTGATGTAAGCGAAGCGCTGATCGGTCGGCGGAGTGCCTTCCAGCGCGCCGCCTTCCCGGGCCGGCTGCCACTGGACGACCTCCTCGATCTTTTTGGCCAGCTCGAAGTCCTTGTCGGTGATGCCCTTGGCCGCATGGTTCATCAGGCGCACCTCGACCCAGGCATAGGAAGCCGTGATGTCGGGATGGTGCCATGCCGCCTCGGCGAGATGGCCGACCGTGTTGATGACCATCAGTGTCGATTTCCAGCTGTGGGTCTTATATTTGCGCCGGATCCAGCCGTTCTCGTAATACCATTTCGGCAGTTCCTTCTCGAGCCGGTCGGCAATCTCGGCTTCCGAATAGACCTTTTCCTTGGGCGTCTCGTTCATCTCGACCTCCGCGAATTGCCCGGTCCGTTCTCGCCCCGAGCCAAAAGAAGATAAAACGAATGCACTCTCTGCGGCTTGCCCCTTCGACGAAAACAGCTATCATGGCGACGGGCACCTAAACTTCCATGATGCGTCTATGATGCACCCATCGGGGGGTAGATGTCGAATTCTGTCACCTTACAAGTGCCCGCCCGCCTGCATCTTGGCTTCCTCGATCTCAACGGCGATACCGGGCGTCGCTTTGGCAGCGTCGGGCTGCCGCTGAGCGAACCCGAAACCATCGTCACCCTGTCACGGTCCAGCGAGACCATCGTCGAAGGTGCCGAGAGCCGGCGCGCCGGCGAACATCTGTCGACGCTCTGCAGCCATCTCGGCATTCGCGGTCAGCACCGTCTGGTGGTCGAACAGTCGATCCCGAGCCATGCCGGCCTGGGCTCCGGCACGCAGATCGCCCTTGCCGTCGCCGCGGCGTTGCGCACGCTCCACAAACTGCCGCTCGATATCGGCAGCGATGCGACCCTGCTCGATCGCGGCGGACGATCCGGCATCGGCATCGCCAGCTTCGAAAGCGGTGGCGTCATTGTCGACGCTGGCAAGGACGACAGCGGCAGGCCGCCGCCGGTCGTGGCGCGACTGCCGTTTCCGGAAGAGTGGCGCGTTATCCTGATCCTCGACCATAGCGGGCATGGACTGCATGGCGATGCCGAGATCGCGGCATTTCGTTCGCTGCCGCCCTTCCCGGCATCCGGCAGCGGCGAGATCTGCCGGCGGGTGCTGATGGGCATCATGCCGGCTCTTGTCGAGCACGACCTGCCGGCTTTCGGCGCCGCCGTCACCGCGATCCAGATGCTGATCGGCACCCATTTCGCCCCGGCGCAAGGCGGCGTGTTCACCTCCAGGCGGGTCGAGAACGTGGCCCACGCTCTCAACGAAGCAGGCGCTGTCGGCATCGGCCAGAGCTCGTGGGGGCCGACAGGGTTTGCCTTTGCCCCATCGCAAGACGCTGCAGTCAGCTTCGTCAACGCGGTTCGGCAGACAGTTGAAGACGGCATCGAGATCAGGATCGTCAAGGGCAGGAATTCCGGCGCGAAGATCAGTTCGACCAGACTTGACCTCGTCGGCAGCTGACGGCTGGGCAACGCGATCAGGTTCAAGAAGAAAGGCGAGAAATGGCCCGCAAACATATCCTACACATGCTGACGCCGTTGAAGCATATGAGCCCTTTCGACGTGAACATGGCGCTCGATGCAGGCTTCGACGCCGTCGTCCCCTATGTCGATGTAAGCCTGGGAGAGGTGACAGGCCTCGTGCAGGACGCGATCTTTTCGCGCCCGCCCGATGTGGGCGTCGATACCGGCATTTTTATCGCCGGCAAGGATGCCTCGCTGGCGCTTGACATGTTCGAGGCAGCGCGAAAAGCGATGGTGCCGCCTTTCCAGGTCTCGGTATTCGCCGATCCGGCCGGCTCGTTCACCACGGCCGCGGCGATGGTGACCAAGGTCGAAAAAGCGCTGGAGAAGAAATTCGAGCGCGGGCTGAAAGACACCAGGATCGCTGTTTTCGGCGCCACCGGCGTCGTCGGCTTCTGCACCGCCGTGATCGCCGCGAGGGAAGGCGCCCGGGTGACCCTGGTCGGCCATGACGGCATCG
The DNA here is from genome assembly GCF_055811635.1 of Mesorhizobium sp. WSM4806. Lineage (NCBI taxonomy): Bacteria > Pseudomonadati > Pseudomonadota > Alphaproteobacteria > Hyphomicrobiales > Phyllobacteriaceae > Mesorhizobium > Mesorhizobium sp. WSM4806. The sequence goes on from NZ_JBVVQZ010000027.1 coordinate 79,482, forward strand.
AAAGGGTCAAGCAGATCGCGGCCGAGATCAAAAGCCGGTTCAACACCGCCGTCGATGCGGCCGACGGATCGAGCGACGCCCGCAAGACGAAGCTGGTCGAGGCGAGCGAGGTGATCCTGGCGTGCGCCAAGGCCGGCGTCCAGGTGGTCTCAAAAGCCCAGTTGAAAGGCGACGGCCTGCTCATTGCCGCCGACGTCAATGCGGTCCCGCCGGCCGGCATCGAAGGCGTGGCCGTCAATGCCAATGGCGATCCGCTCGAAGCGGCAAAAGCTGTCGGCATTGGTCCGCTCGCCATCGGCAACGTGAAATACAAGGTCGAATTCGGCCTCTTCAAAAGAATGATCGAATCCGAAAAAACCATCACGCTCGATTTCCAGGAAGCATTTTCCCTTGCACGCGAGATTGCCAAATAACGCCGGATCTCTCCTGATCGCGGCGATTTCAGGCCGGGCGCTGGCTGCCGCTGCGCGCCGCGCCGGCTATCGTCCGCTGGTCGCCGATTTCTTTTGCGATACCGACACGGTCGCGCTTGCCGAGCGCGCGACGATGCTGCCGGGCGACCTGCAAGGCGGCATCGACGGCGAGCGCATCATCGAGACGCTTCGGCAACTGGCCGGAGACGACCAGCCGGTCGCCATTGTCCTGGGCTCGGGCTTCGAGCGGATGACGGAGACCGTCGACGAGTTCGCGCGCCATTTTCCGCTCGCCGGCAACAGCGGCGCCGCGATCCGCAGGATCAAGGACCCGCAATTGCTGGCCGCCGATTGCGCCGAACTCGGCATCCCGCATCCGGACTTCCGATGGGACCCGCCGCCCGATCCGGAGAACTGGGTGGTCAAGACCGCAGGCGGCGCCGGCGGCGCGCATATCAGGCGGGCCGCCGGAGAAACCCCGATATTACAGTGTCAGGCTCCTAGCGGCCGCTATTTTCAGCGTTTCGTTGCCGGTCGCAGCATCTCGGCCCTGTTCGTCGGCGACGGCCAAAGCGCTGACATCGTCGGCTTCAGCCAACAATGGGCGTCGCCTGCCCCGGCAGCGCCCTATCGCTATGGCGGCGCCGTGCGGTTGAGGCGCTTCGATCGCAGACGGGCGGCGATGATCCGCGGCTGGCTTTCAGGTCTGGCGCGTCGCGCCGGCCTGGTTGGATTGTGCAGCGCCGATCTCATTCGCGGACCGGATGGCTACAAGCTCATCGAGATCAATCCGCGGCCCGGCGCCACGCTCGACATTTTCGACGATGCCGACGCGCCATTGATCGAAGCGCATCTGCGCGCCGCGGCGGGCAAGAAATACCGTCTGCCGCGCTTCGTCGATTCGATGGCGTCGATGGTGACCTATGCGGCGGCGCCGATCGCCCGCTTTCCATCGATTGCCTGGCCTGAATGGACTGCCGACCATCAGTCGCCCGGCACCCGACTGATCGCCGGCGATCCGGTCTGCACCATCTTCGCGCGCGGTCCGAGCGCCGATCTGACCAGGCGGCTGATCAAGGGACAAGCCAGCCGATTGCAACACCAATGGGAAGGAGACCGGACATGAAAGACGGTTCGGCATTCCTCAACGACAATGCGCAGCGCATCATCGACGGCATGATCGGCGACGCCGAACGCCTGCGTATCGGCGTTTCCACCGGGCCATTGGGCGAGTGCCTGATCGACGCCGGCGCCAAGGCCGCCGGCGGCGTCGAGGCCGGGCTGCGCATGGCGGAAGCCGCGATGGGCGGCCTCGGCAGCATTTCGGTGTGCATGGACCGTGCGTCGCCAAAATGGCCGTTCACCATCGAAGTGCGGTCGTCGCAGCCGGTGCTTGCCTGCCTGGGCAGCCAGTATGCGGGCTGGAACCTGTCGAGCCAGGATTATTTTGCCATGGGATCGGGACCGGCGCGGGCGCTCGCCCGCGTCGAACCGCTGTTCGAAACACTCTCCTATCGCGATACCGCGTCGTCCGCCGTGCTGATCCTGGAGACGGCAAAACCGCCGCCCCAGGCGATCGTCGAGAAGGTCAGCAGGGCAACCGGACTGGCACCCGAAAAGCTCACCTTCCTCTATGCGCCGACACAAAGCCTGGCGGGCGGCGTGCAGATCGTTGCGCGCGCGCTCGAGGTTGCCCTGCACAAGACCAACGATCTCAAATTTCCGCTGGAGAACGTTGTCGACGGCATCGGCACGGCGCCCATCCCCGCCCCGCATCCGGATTTTCTGACCGCCATGGGCAGAACCAACGACGCCATCATCTATGGCGGCAGCGTCCAGCTCTTCGTAAAAGGCTCGGCGAAAGACGCCAGCGAACTCGCGGAGCGATTGCCGAGCCGCGCCTCGCGCGACCACGGCCACCCCTTCGCCGAAGTCTTCAAGCGGTTCAAGGGAGATTTCTATGCCATCGATCCGCTGCTGTTCAGCCCGGCCGAAGTGATCGTCACGGCGATCGAGACCGGCGATACGTTCCGCGCCGGCGAGCGTGATCTGCAGATGCTCGAACGGAGCCTCGGTTAGACCATGGCGCTGCAATGGATCGGTCTGTCATCCGCCTGCCGGGGCATTCGTTCCGGCTTTCCGTATACCGGTGTCCAAGGCGTGACATGATCCCTCGCATCCTGATCGTCAGCGACGTCTCGGACGCCCGCTCCAAGGGCCTGGCGGCAAGGCTGGAGCGGCGCGGCGCCGTGGTCGCAACCGTGCCGCTGGCGGCGATCGCGTTCGACACCGGCAGCCCGAGCGGACTGTCGATCCCCGGTTTCGACGGCGCGCTGCCCGACGCCGTGCTTGTCCGTTCGATCGCCGCCGGATCGTTCGAAGCGGTCACCCGGCGTCTCGGCGTGCTGCACGCATTCGGCAAGCTTTCCATTCCGGTGTGGAATTCCGCGCAGGCGATAGAACGCTGCGTCGACAAGTCGATGACGACCTTCCTCCTGAAGAATGCCGGCCTGCCGACGCCGCCGACATTCGCGGTCGAGGGTCTTGCCATGGCCGAAGCGGTCGCCAGACGCGAACTGCCGTTCGCGCCACTGGTGCTAAAACCGCTTTTCGGCGCCCAGGGCCGCGGCATCCGGCTGATCGAAACACTGTCCGACCTCCCCGCCGAGGACGAGGTGAACGGCGTCTACTATCTCCAGCATTACGTGCCGCGTTCTGGCCCTCCTTTCCGCGATTTTCGCGTTTTCGTCTGCGCCGGCGAGGTTTTGGCGATGATGAGCCGCCGTGGCGACGACTGGATCACCAATGTCAATCGCGGGGCGGTGCCCGAGCAAGTCTCGGGGCAGGTTTCGGGGCATGGCGAAACCGAACTGGCGGCGCTGGCACGGGCCGCCGCCGCCGCTATCTCAGCGGATTTCGCCGGCGTCGATATCGTGCCGGCGGCAGACGGCAAGCTGTTGGTGCTGGAGGTCAACAGCATGCCCGCCTGGTCCGGGCTTCAATCGGTGGTCGCGGTCAACATCGCCGATGCGATTGCCGACGCCCTGCTGAAATTCCTGGCTGATCGCCCAGCTGATCACCCAGAGGCGGCGGCGGCGCGACCCTACCGCCTCACCGCGCCGGCGAATTCGTGACCGACGGCATGGCGCATTCGCGAGAACGCCTCCGGGCTGCCTACAAGGACGCCTGCCGGATGGAGATCGAGGCGCTGAAACCGGGCAACGTCCATCTGTTCGCCGACGGGCACGGCATGTCCGCCGCCCAGTTCATGACCAGCGCCGAGGTCTCGTCCGTCCCGCTGACCGATCCGCGCCTGCCGGTCGGACAGCGCATGCTGGAAGCGGTCCGCGCGACGCGCCTGGCGGTCGCGACCAATACCAATCTCGGCATCATCCTTCTTGCTGGGCCTCTGCTATGCGCCGCCGAAATGGCGGGCGCCCAACTGCACGACAATCGCCTGCGCGATAATCTCGACGCGGTGCTGCGCGCGATGAGCATCGACGATACCAGGGCTGTATTCGAGGCGATCGTCGCCGCCGCGCCGGGCGGCCTCGGAGAGGCCGAGAACGATGTGCGGCAGGAGCCGAAGGTTCATCTGCTCGACGCCATGCGGGAGGCGGCCGACCGCGACATGATCGCCCGCCAATATGTTACCGGTTTCGGCGACGTGTTCGGCGTCGGGCTTGCGGCTCTGCAAGCGGCCTTGGCACGCGGCGAAGGCGGCATGTGGCCGACGGTGTTCGCCTATATGGCGTTTCTCGCCGTCTTCCCGGACAGTCATGTGGTGCGCAACCATGGCGCTGAAGTCGCAAATCAGGCGCGGCAACAAGCCCTTGCCGTTGAGGCGGCACTGCATGGCAATGACGACGAGGCGTCACGCATTCGTCTGCTCATGGAGCTCGACCGCCGGCTGAAAGCGAACAACGTCAACCCCGGCACCTCGGCCGACCTGACCGTGGCTACTCTTTTAGTCCACACTCTCGGCGTTCAGCTTGCATAATCGCAACGTTGGTGGTTGACTTTCAGGAGCGGAAGCTGGGCTTCCGCGGCTATCCAGCCAACCGGTCCGGATCCCCGGGCGCTGCCAACAAGGATAGCTGTCCATCGAGCGCTCGCTCGGTTTGGCGCGTCTTTGGACACCATAACTGTGTCTTGGAGGAAAATTGGCATGGCAAAGATCTCGAAAGTAATGGTCGGTGAATCGCTCGTAGGAGACGGCAACGAAGTGGCGCATGTCGACCTGCTCATCGGCCCACGGGGGAGCGCAGTCGAAACAGCATTTTGCAACGCGCTGACCAACAACAAGGACGGCTTTACCTCCCTTTTGGCGGTGATCGCGCCCAATCTTCAGTGCAAGCCCAACACCGTGATGTTCAACAAGGTCACGATCAAGGGCGCCAAGCAGGCGGTGCAGATGTTCGGCCCGGCCCAGCATGCAGTCGCAAAGGCCGTGCAGGACAGCGTCGCCGATGGGACCATTCCTGCCAATGAGGCGGACGACCTGTTCATCTGCGTCGGCGTTTTCATCCATTGGGACGCCGCCGACGACGCCAAGATCCAGAAGTACAATTACGAAGCGACGAAGGAAGCCATCCAACGCGCCGTTGCAGGAACGCCAACGGCCGCCGAAGCCACGGATAAGCGGGACCAAGTGAAGCATCCGTTCGCGGCTTAGACAAGAGACAGCCCCGCACAGGCAAAACCCTCCGCGGAGCCGGATGGTCTGTTGCGCCGCCTGAAAAAGCTTCTGGGCCTTTAGAGCACCGGACAAAGAGCCTGCCCTCGGGCCTGACCCGAGGGTGGACCGGTTTTGGGAAATCCGATGCTCCAGCAAAGAGATAGAGCGGCGAGACGATCGACTTGACGGCCCGCCGCTCTACAAGGCCCTGTTTCCGCGGCCGAAGTTCGAGGCCACACGAATGTCAGGTGCCCAGCGTTTGTCAGGTGACAAGCGCTGCGAGGTGCCCCGGCGTGAGCGTGCCGTCATGCAGCGAGGTCGCAACCAGCGCCGCGGCGATACCGAGTGACGAAAGGGCGCGAATGTCAGCCTCATTGCGCACCCCGCCGGCCGCGATGACGGAGCGGCTTCCAGCCTTCGTCTTGATGGCCTTGAGCCGCGTGAAATCGGGACCGGTGGCGGAACCGACCTTGGCCAATGTCATGACGATCACCTTTTGCGGCCAAAGCGCCGGCTCGTCGAGAAATGATGCCGGACCGCGAAACCCATCGTCGAAGAAATCCAGCGACAGGATAAGCTCCGGATGATCGCAAAAACGCCGCAACAGCGCGTCGTCCTGCTGCGATTCGGACCCCACGACCGGGCAAAGCCAAGATTCGGCAAGTGCCGCCGAAAGTGTTTTCTCGTCGGTGACGCCGGCATCGACCCAAAGCTCCGGCGGCTCCGCCATCGCCTTCAGCCGGGCAAGCGCGCCGCTGTTTGGCGTTCCGCCTTCGATGGCATCGAGATCGGCGATATAGAAGGTCGGAAAAGGGTAAAGCCGGCGCAGGCCCTCAGTGACCGCAACGACATCGGAAGTTTGGCTAAGCGGCGTGACGATCGGCCTGTAGCGATCGCGTTTTCCTTGCTGGGCGCGCACCACCTCGCCGCCTTTCAGGTCAAGAACCGGAATGATACGCAACGCTCTTTTTCTCGCTGACCAACTGCCCCTGACCAACTATGATGAAAGCTTGAAGTGTGGAAAAAAGAAAGAGCATCGTTGCCGGCTTCGATATTGGCGGCGCCCATCTGAAGGTGACGCGTGCGCAAGACGGCCGCATCGTTGAGGCTGTAACGATCGCCACGCCGCTTTGGCTAGGGCTCCATACCCTGACCTCGGCATTCGAGGAAACCGCTCCGATCTATGCCGGCGCCGATCTCAACGCATTCACCATGACCGGCGAACTGGCTGATATCTTTCCGTCTCGCGACGCCGGCGTCGCGGCCCTGCTGGATGAGATTTCAGCGCGGGTCCCAGGCGAAAACTTGATCTATGCCGGACCGTCCGGATTTGTCGGGGTCGAGCAGGCAGCGCGGCTGAGCGCCGACGTCGCCTCTGCCAACTGGCATGCGACAGCGTCATTGGTGGCGAAGCTCGCCGGCGATGCCCTGTTCGTCGACATTGGCTCGACCACCACCGACATTATCGCCACTAGCAATGGCGCCGTCGCCAATGACGGCTACACCGATGCCGGACGGCTGCTGAGCGGCGAACTGGTCTACACCGGCTTCACCAGGACGTTCCTGTTCGGCGTCGCCTCGTCGGCCCCCGTCCGCGGCAGGCTGACACCGCTGATGAACGAGTATTTCGCCTCGATCGCCGATGCGCACCGGATCCTCGGGGTGCTCGACGAAAAGGACGACAGGCACGCTTCCGCCGACGGCAAGGAAAAGACGATCGATGGCTCGATCGCGCGGCTGGCGCGCATGATCGGGCGCGACGCCGCCGAGCTGACCCTGCCGGAATGGCATGAAATCGCGCGCTGGTTCAGCGAACAGCAGTTGCGCAAGATCCACGACGCAGCGTCCCTGGTTGCCGGGTCCCTTGTCCCGGATGTGCCAATCGTCGGCGCCGGAACCGGCCGCTGGCAGATCAGGCGGCTGGCCGAACGCATGGAACGCCGCTTCGTCGATTTCGCCGAGATCATCCCCGCAGATGACGCCGTTCGCGGCGAAGCCAGCAGCGTCGCGCCCGCGTCAGCGGTGGCGCTGCTGGCGGGATCGCACTTGTAGGCGCTACATCATGGCCGTCCGATCAGTCGGATCGATGAGATATTTCCCCCGGCTCGAAGATCCCGACCCGTACCAGCGCAGGTCGCAACAGGGTGGAAGGTTCGCGTTCGGCACCCGCTCGGCGCATGTCCGGTTTGCGGCCCATCTCAGCCGTAGAGATCGGCTTCGCAGCTTCCTGAAAGCAGACCTTGCCGGAGATCACGCTGGAGGTCGTAGTTGCGCCAATACCAGTCAGCCAGATTCATGCTCGCGGATGACCGCAATGGGGCCGACGAACGAACCCGCTGCGCGGGATGGGCGCGTGGGGTGAGGTAGAGATCACGAACCGGACGTCGCGCTCGCATTGAGGG
>NZ_JBVVQZ010000028.1:0-74433 GCF_055811635.1 Mesorhizobium sp. WSM4806
CCCTCAATGCGAGCGCGACGTCCGGTTCGTGATCTCTACCTCACCCCACGCGCCCATCCCGCGCAGCGGGTTCGTTCTTCGGCCCCAAACTGCCGGACCGGCATGCGCCTCATGTCGGGCGTGGAGGCAAACTTTGCCTCCACCAGCGCAAGAGTGACCATTCTATAGGCCGATCGGCCAGATGAGCACTTTGACTGATTTCAAGAAGGTGGACATTCTGGCGCTTCCAGCGAGTGGCGTACACAGGACGAACGCCGCATCTGGATCGAGTGCTGTTTCTGAGGGAGGACAGAATGGGCGTTTACGATCAACTTCGTGAACACCTCAAAAGACAAAGGCTGCCGGAGGCAATCCTAACTTTCGAAGAGATTGAAGCTATCACGAAGCGCATGCTCCACAACAGCGCCGCTCATCCACAATGGTGGGAGGATGATACCGAGCATCGAGACGCTGCGCAGGATGCTTGGGCGGACGCGGGCTAAAAAGTTTTCCTGCTTAAGCGAGAGGATAAGGTCCGTTTCGTCCGCTCTGATTGACTACTTTCGCCCGCCGACGCTGTTCCGCTGCATCTCACCCAGGACAACTCAGAGCAGCATCCGGATTTCTTCCTCGGCTGTCTCAACAGCCACACCCGATGCGACGAGCTGTCGGAGAAGGTTTCTCGCGATCTGGCGCCAGAAGCGATTGGCGTGCTCTCCGTCCTTGGATGAGAGTGCTTCCGCTACGACGCTGACGATTCTTCTCTGCCGATACAGCGGAAATGCACAAACGTTTGACTGCACTGAACCCCCACGCACCGAGTTGGGTGGAAGGTAGGGCCGTTTAGTTAACTGCAGGTTTCAGAGCAAGGCATGTGAATTAGTTCAGGCCACCACGTCGGGCCATGCAGCCTAACATCCGCTTCCTCTTTTTGCCGCAGACGGACTGGCCACTTGCTCCAAGGAAGGAGCTTTCGCTCTTCGTTTTCTTCGACCTAATGAGTGCACACTGTGGCGACAAGCAGTGTCGCAGGGTCGATGCTAAAGGTGCTCTTCAGGTCAGTGCCGAACAGCCGAAGCCAAGCGTCCTGGGCACGATAGGCGAGCGCCTCGCGCTCCCCTGGACAGGCGAAGCGCATCTCGGCGGCGGCCTGGAGGTGGTGAACCATCTCGTGCACCAGCACCGACAGTTCGGCCGGGGTGCGGCCCGTCCAGCCTGCGGTAAGAAAGATGGTATTGACGCCTTCATCATAGACGGCAACGACCTCCGGCGACGAGACGGTAGACCCGGCGCCGTAGCGCATCGTGACAAGTTCGATCGCGGGCGCGGTGACAAGGGCGGGAGGCTGCGCCAACGGCAGGTCGTAGTTCGCTGCGAGCCATAGTCCGATGGTCTCGAGCACAGGCGGCGTTTCTACCGGCTCGGCTGCGGCGGCCGGATTGGCCGCGGCGAGACACACGACGGCGAGCCCTAAAACTGATCTGCGCATGAGCGCCTCCTCGGGTGATCAAGCCGAGGCTGCGCCCGCCGGCGCAGAAGGTCATGAAAGCTCTCTGAAAGAGTCACGAAATCCTGCTATAATCTGGCCGTCGCACCCTCGGGCTCCGGTATGGATTACCCACGCAGCATTCGCTTCGGCGATTTCGTCCTGAACCGTACGCGCGGTTGCCTTCAGGATAGTTCCGGCACGGAGCGATTCTTGCGGCCGAAGTCATACCGGGTGCTTGAAGTGCTCGCCGAGCGACGCGGACAGCTGGTCAGCAAAGACGATCTCGTTCAGGCGACTTGGCCGGATGTGTTCGTCTCCGATGACTCCCTTGCTCAATGCGTAAGCGATATCCGCAGAGCGCTTGGCCCGGAGGGGATGGGCCTGCTGCGAACGGTGCCAAGGCGAGGATATATGCTCGTAGGCCCGGGCTCAGAGGCGGAGGAGCCGGTCGAGCCTGGCTGGAAGCGCTGGATGGCATGGACGAGCGGGCTGACTGCAGCGCTCATAGTGGCGATGGCCACTCTCTGGCTCGCGCAACCGCGGGATTCCGTGGTGGAACTCAGCGCGGCAGATGGAGCGGTTGTGCAGGCAAACGAGCTCATTACGGCACGAGACTGGCGGCGGCGTGGGGACAACGAAGAGGCACGGGGCCTTCTCGAGGCCGTGGTGGCCGACAATCCCGGACATGCAGGGGCTTGGGCAAGCCTCGGATTGACCTACTGGTTGGAAGTTCAGCACCTTGCGTGGGGAGGCGGTCGTCGTGAGATGGCGCGGGCGCTCGAGATGGTGGAGCGCGCAGTGGCGCTTGGGGGCGGTGCGCGATCGCACCGGCTGCTCGCAGAGATGCGGCTACTCTCCCCCTTCCCGGAAATGCGTTCTCCCGTCGACGCACTGGCAAATGCCCGAGCGGCGGTGACGATCGATCCTGAGGATTCCGACAACCTGGCGGTGCTTGCCCAAGCGCTGGCCCTGACAGGCCGATCGGACGAGGCGGTCCTGACAATCCAGCAGGCGCTGCGCCTCGATCCGACGCCGCAGGACTGGCACCACCAGGTCGCTGGCCTGAGCTACCTGCTCGCGGGAGAACCGGCGCGAGCTGCAGAGGAACTTGGCCCGCTCTATGGCGCCGGGACTTTCGCAAACGCGCGGTGGTGGCCAGGATGGCTCTTCGCCGCGAGCCTTGCTCATGCCGGCCGGCTGGAAGAAGCGGCCAGGGTCGTCACGGCCGCGCTTGGGCACCGGCCCGAGCAGACCGTTACGGGCGTGGCGCAATCGTTCGATGGCCTAGCCGACGAAAGCGGCCTCGCCATTGTGCTGGAGGGGCTCAGGTTGGCTGGCATGCCGGGCTGATCCCGGCTACTTGGCGTAGGCGCGCGCCTGCCAATCGCCGTACCGATCGCGAAATTGCAGATAGCTCTTCCAGGCATCGGCGAGCAGCGGGTCTCGGGCGGTCTCCTCCGCGATGACCTCGTTCCACGCCTCCCTCAGATCGAGAAGCACTTCGTCAGGCCAGGCATGCAGCTCGACGCCCATAGCGCGAAAAGCCGCGATAGCCTCGACCTGTTCAACCGCTGCCTCGGCCGCGGTCCAGGACAGGGTGTCGCCGCACGCAGTCTCCAGCACGGCCTTTTGGTGATTTGATAGCGCGGCCCAGGTCTTCTGCGGCATCAGAATTTCAAGTGAGGTTACCGGCTGCTGCCAGCCCGGGAAGTAGAGGTACTTGGCGACCTCCGCGATGCCGAGTTCGGCATCGATGGACGGCAGCGAAAATTCGGCCGCATCGATCAGCCCAGCTTCCAGCGCCGGCCGGATCTCCTCGGCTGGAAGTTCGTAGGGGACAACCCCAAGCTTCTGCAGAACCCGAGCGCCGTAACCGAAGCTGCGCATAGCCAGCCCCTCCAGATCGGCGGAACTCTCGACTGGCGCAAGGAACCAGCCTCCGCCTTCTGCGGGAAGAATACCGCAATAGAGGCTCTTCATTTCGTGGCGCGCGTAGATCGCCTCCAGTGCCTCGGCACCACCGCCCCCTTTCATCCAGGCGGTAAAGCCGGCCGGGTCAGGACCAAAGGGAAAGCCGGTAAAGATTGTCAGCGCAGGATCCTCGCGGTGGTGATGGCCTGCCGAGCCCCACACCGCGTCGACCAGCCCTGAGTTCAGGGCGCCGAAGGTGTCCTGGTCGAGCACCAGCCGGTCATGGACCTCGATGATAAAGCCGCCGTCCGACAGCCGCCGCACCGTTTCGGCGAAGCGCTCACCAGCTTCGCCGAAGAGCTTGGGATGGAGCAGACTGTTCATGCGCCAGTGCACGACCCCTTCCTGGCTAGCGGCAGGGCCCGTAGCAAGCCAGAGGGCGAGCGTCAGCCTGCCAAGAGGACGAAGAACTTGGAAAGGACTCGGCATGGCTCCACTCTCACGCCGCGGCGGTTGAAATCCCTCGCCGTTGGCCCTCGAACTTACCACGTTTCAGACCGAGTAGTCTAAGCCGTAACAGGAGTCCCGGGACATCTCGGACGGAAGATGCGTGCAAGAACCCCCATCCCACGGCAAGCGGCAGGGCCCGGCTGAGGCGAAGGTCTGCCAGGGGCTAGGTCGCGGTAATGTCAACGACTGAATGTCCGCTCTTAACGATCCATTACCCCGAAGCCGCCGGTCTGCTCTCGGCCCGCTCCAGTCATCAACGCGCCGCACAGCGGTCGTGCTGTTCCTTCGAAGCAGTGGCTGCAAGGTTCAATACCGGACCTCGCCCGGTCAGGTGCTCATACGAGGCCGGCTTTGCGAAGGCCATCCACGATCAGCTCGAAATCGTTGGGATCCTTGTAGGGCAACACTTTGCGGCGATGTTCCAGTGAGTATTGGGGGTTGACGCGAAACACTTCCTGCCACTCGCGACGGGCTTCTTCGAACCGACCCAGATGGCCGTAGCTCGCCGCCAGGAGCACGCGTGAGACGTCGGTGGAAGGGTTACGAACAAGTCGCCGCCTCAGGATCCCAATTGCCTCTTCGTACCTGCGCAACTGGAACATCGCTTGCGCCTGGAAGTGAAGGTACACGTCCGGATAATACGGGTTCAAGGCCATTGCCCTGTCGAAACACCGGAGTGCGTCCTCAGGCTTGCCGGAATAATGCAGTGCGTAACCGAGATTTTCGTGCCCCTCGGCAAGATTTGGCGCAAGAGCGATCAAGCGTTTAGCCGAGCAGATGGCCGCCTCATGCCGTCGCGAATACAATTCGACGATGCCCAGCGCCCAATGTGCGTAAGGATATCGATCGTCGAGCGCCACTGCCCGTGCCGCGAACATTTCCGCTTGTGCCATTGCGTTCGACCACGACGAGCTCCACTGGTTTGCATAGTCCAGTATGTTTGCGAACGCGAGGAACGCGTAGGCGGGAGCGAATTTCGGGTCGAATTCGACGGCGCGCTGCAACAGCTCCCGGCCCTTGATGTTTTCCGCTTTCGTGAACCGCCATAGCTGCTCTCGGCCATGAAGAAAGCAGTCATACGCGTCCAGGTTGCCGGTTTGCTCGGTCGCGAGCCGCTGCTGGTCGCTCTTTGTCAGGTTGAGCGCCAGCGCGTCGACAATTTGCTGCGTAACGTCATCCTGAACGGCAAAGATATCGGTCAGGTTGCGATCGAAGCGCTCCGCCCACAGATGTCCGCCAGTGGTCGCGTCAATAAGCTGCGCGGTGATACGTACCCTGTTGCCGGATTTGCGGACGCTGCCCTCCAGCACGTAATGCACGCCGAGGTTCCGGCCCACCTCCTGAACGTTCACGTTCCTGCCCTTGAAAGTGAAGGACGAATTGCGAGCGATCACAAACAGCTGCGACAGCTTTGAGAGAGCTGTGATGATGTCTTCGGAGATTCCGTCGGCGAAATATTCCTGCTCGGCATCACCGCTCATGTTGGCGAAGGGCAGCACGGCGATCGATAACTGAGGCGGTGCCGCCGTGGAAAGCAGAGCTTCCGAAAGTTCGTGGGTCACAGGCGCCTTTGCGTGAGCCGCGGTGCCGACTCGGAGTGAATAAACCCGGATCGGTTCGGCAATATTCTTGAGCTGGGTGTCGCCGAGATCACTGACCGAAACGTCTAGTCTCGTCTTGACTTGCCGATAGGCGTCTTCGGACAGGCAGATGGTGCCCGGGGCCGCGACACCCTCCAGACGCGAGGCGATGTTGACGCCGTCGCCCATCAGGTCGCCGTCGCTTTCTTCGACCACGTCGCCCAAATGTATCCCAATCCGAAATTCGATGCGGCGGTCCTCGGGCACGCCGGCGTTGCGCTCGACCATGCCATTCTGCACTTCTATGGCGCAGCGCACGGCGTCTACCACACTGCGGAATTCAACCAACGCACCATCGCCTGTGCGCTTGACCATACGACCGTTGTAGACGGCGATGGTCGGGTCGATCAGGTCGCTTCGAAGTGCCCGCAACCGGGCCAACGTACGATCTTCATCCGTGCTCGCCAGCCGGCTGTACCCGACCACATCAGCGGCAAGGATCGCGGCTAGCTTGCGGCTCTCGCTCACGGGCCAATCTCCTCGTATCCACAATAACACGAAGAGGCAGGGAAACATGAAAGTTCGCTGTCCCCAGAGCGGTATCCTGCACTCGCTAGAATTCTACACCCTACGCCGAAGTAATGGGGGTCATCCGGCGCAGCTGCCTGGCAAGCGACGGCCATCAATGCCCCCCTCAATGCTTCTTGAAATACTGCACCTCGCGTTCGTGCTTCTGCGCAGCCTCGCGGCTGTCAAACGTTCCGAGATTGCGGCGCTTGCCGGTTTTTTCGTCCTTCTTGCGCGAATAGAGGCGGCATTTCCCGTCTTTGAGTTTTCTGATCATCTGTCACTCCCGGAGCCACTGCTTCCCCTTGAGATTGCGCGCGGCTTGTTCGATCGCCGCCCGGTCGTTGCCCAGCCTGTCGATCAGTTCCTGCGCCTGTTCGCCCGATATGCCGGTGCGCACCGCCAGGGCCTCCACCGTCAAGACGTCGGAGCTCGCGACCTCGCGGGTTTCCGGCAGGGCATCGCCTGCCGTCAGCGGCAGGGCTGCCTCCCTGTCGATCTCGGCCTCGGCCCGGTGCCAGTGCCGCTCGGGATCGCCGTGGATCCCGCCTTCGCGTTCCCAGATCTGGTATGCGCGCTCACGGATCTTGTCTTCCCGGTCGTCGCTCATGCTGATTCCTCCTGTGGGTATTCGGATGAACGCCGCGCCAACACGAACGATCCAAGAAATCTGCGTGATCGGCGGTCGCACAGGCGCCATGCACTGCGGCCGCCAGTTCGCCGCTCAGCACCCACCTACTCGCACTGCCGGCGCGGGCCGCCGGAATAGGGCTGGTAGGTGTTGTCTTCCGGCCGATAGGAGCGGTAGCGGCTGAAGCAATATTGCACGTGGTCGGGCGGAAGCCAGGCGCCGCCGGTTTCATCCGCCGGAACATCGCCATCCATCGACCACGTGTCGGTCGCCTCGACATAGCTGGCGCCATCGTCGGCAGGCTGTGCGGCGCGGTCGGCCGCACCGGCATCGAGATAGGGCGAGACGCAGGGACGCTGCTCCCCGCTGTAGGAGATGTAGTGGTCGTCGCTTGGCCTGTAGGAGCGGTAGCGGCTCGCGCACCATTCCACATGGGCGGCGGGCATCGCCTGCTGCTCGTCCGTTGCCGGCATTGCCGGCTTGACGGAGGCCGTAGCGGTGGTGTCGGGCGACGAAGCTGCGGCATCGGCAGGTTTCGCGGCGCGATCAACTGGGGCCTGATCAAATGGGGCCTGATCAGACGGGACCTCTGCTACCTCTGGGACCTCTGGGACCGCTGGGACCTCTGGGACCGCTGCGACCTCCGTGACCTCTGGGACCGCGGGAAGGCGCTCAAGATGCTGCGAAGCGGGGTTGACCTTCCGCGGCTCCCTCGGCCACAGTTCGGCAACACTGGAAGTCGGAGCGACCGGCCGCACCGGTTCGGCGGAGAGAATCCACAGGGCGAAAGCCAATCCACTGGCGAAAACCGCCAGCGTCAGCACGAAGCCGCCAAGTACCGCCGATAAAGCTCTCACCTTGCGCTCCTTTGCCCCGTCATCTGTTAAAATGCGAGGCACTGGATCCGGTTCCAACTAGCGCGGCGTGCCAGGCAACTCGGACAGGCGCGGCTCGTGTGCGGGGGCGCAGTCGACCCGGGGCGGACACGGTTTTGTGGTGAATGTTGCGGATGTCGCCGAGGCTGGCTCCTCTCGCAGAACCTGGGTTCCTCGCCCCCACGAACGTGGGGGAGAGGTGGCTCGGCGAAGCCGAGACGGAGAGGGGGAATTTGCGCAGGCTTGCGCCATAAGGCCTTCATCCAGGGAGAGGTTTCCGTGTTTCGAAAGGCCCCTCTCCGGCCGCTTGGCGGCCACCTCTCCCCCGCTTGCGGGGGCGAGGAACCAAGGTTTCAGAGGTCGCCGACAAGCTCCGTGTAGGTCCTCACCGTCCCGTCCTGCCCGCGAATCCGCCAGGTCTCCCCGTCCCGCGCCTCGACGTAGCACGGCCCGAGCGGCACCTTGCCGCCGCCGTCCGGCAGGTCCAGCACGTAGACGGGGTTGCAGATGCCCGACAGGCGCGCCCGCAAGGCGCTGACCAGCGCCCGTCCCTCGGCAATCGTGGTGCGCCGATGCGCCATGCCGCGCGCGAGGTCGCCGTGGTGCAGGTAATAGGGTTTGACGCCGAGGCGGTACATTAGCTCGCGGCACAGCTCCTCCAGCACCTCGACCGTGTCGTTGACGCCTTTCAGCAGGACGCTCTGGTTGAGCAGCACGAAGCCGCCCTGCCGCAACGCGCGGCAGGCTTCTTCGGTGGCCGGCGTGATCTCCCGCGCGTGGTTGAAATGGGTGACGACTGTGACCATCAGCCGGCCCTGCAGCGAGCGAACCATTCCTGACGTGACGCGCGAGGGCAGCGCTACGGGCACGCGCGTGTGGATGCGCAAGAGCCGCACATGCGCAACCGCCTCGATGCGGGCGCGGATTTCTGCCAGCGCCCTGTCCGGCAGCGACAGCGGATCGCCGCCGGTCAGGATCACCTCGCGGATTTCGGGGTGGGCCTCGATATAGGCGAAGGCCGGCTCCAGCGCCTCGCGCGAAAAACCCCGGCCGATCGAGGTCAGCGACTCCTTGCGAAAGCAGAACCGGCAATAGACCGCGCACTGGTAGGTCGCAAACAGCAGAACCCGGTCGGCATGGCGATGCGTCAATCGCGGCACCGGGCTGAAGGCGTGGTCGGCGATCGGATCGTCGAGCTCGCCCTCCTGCTCAGCCAGCTCGTCGGGCGACGGGATGACCTGCGCCCGTATCGGATCGGCGGGGTCGCTCCAGTCGATCAGGTCGAGATAGGCTTTTGGGATGCGAACCTTGTGGCGCGTGGCCGCGGCTTGAGCCGCCGCGCGCTCGGCTGGCGAAAGCGGCAGGGAGTCGAGATCGCGCACCTGCCGCACGCCGGCGCGAACATCGCCCTGCCACGTGCTGTCGTAGGCGGGCTCGTCGTCGGCCGCCATGACGGCGTCGGGGGTATCGAGGTGTGAGGTCATCGCAGGCTCCTTGAATTCGGGCTGGATACAGCATTGGAGCCGGGGTGCGAACCCTTGCCGGATGCACTCGCGAACGCGCACGGCGCCGAAGCTGCCAATCTCCCCCCTCGTGGGGGAGATGCCCGGCAGGGCAGAGGGGGGCGCGAAGGATCGCCAACCTTGTTCGTTCTGAACGCGCAAAGGACGTTCTAAGCGAATGCGCGTGAGAGCGGATCGGTGAGAGAAGTCGGCGGGACAGCGCCCCGCTCTGTCCTGCCGGACATCTCCCCCACAAGGGGGAAGATTGGCAGCTTCAGCGCCCGCCTGGTTTCTCAGCACGCCCGTCCGGCTTCATGATGATCTCGCGATGCGGATAGGGGATGTCTATGCCGTTTTCCCTAAAAGTGTCCCACAGCGCCAGCAGCACCCTGCCGCGCACGTTGGTCAGGCCTTGCTGAGGGTCGTGGATCCAGAAGCGCAGCACGAAATTGAGCGAGGATTCGCCGAAGTCGGTGAGCCAGCAGACCGGCCGCCGGTCCGCTTCGACACGGCCGACGCTCATGGCGGCCTTGATGGCCAGTTCACTGACCTTATGCGGGTCGGCGTCGTAAGAGACCCCGAAATTCACGTCGAGCCGCACGAGGTTGTCGCTGAACGACCAGTTGATGACCCTTTGGGTGATGAAGTCTTCGTTCGGGATCAGGTACTCGCGGCCGTCGCGCGTCACCACCGAGACAAACCGCGCCCGCAATTCGCGCACCCAGCCGAAAGTGCCTTCGAGCGAAATGGTGTCACCCGGCTTGATCGACTTGTCGAGCAGGATGATCATGCCGGAGACGAAATTCGAAACCACCTTTTGCAGCCCGAAAGCCAGGCCGACGCCGACGGCGCCGGAGAATATCGTCAGGGCCGTCAGGTCTAGTCCGACGGAGGACAGGGCGATGGCACCCGCCACCAGCACAAGGGCGACCTTTGCGACCTTGCCGACGAGGACGCGGATCGAGGGCGTCAGCTCTTCGGAGATGCGGACGCGCTCGTCGATATACTTGCCGACGACCACCGCAAGCCAAACCGTGGCGATCAGCAGCAGCGCCGCTTTCAGCACCATGAGCGCCGAAAGGCGCACCGCGCCCAAAGGTATTGCGAGGCCTTCCATGAAAGTCGCGGCGTCGTCATCGATGCCCAGGATGACGAGGGCCGCATAGATCCAGGTCAGCCAGGCGAGAGCCCGCGCGACAAAGCGATTGCGGACGATGCGCGACAGCACCGACGCAAACAGCCACGCAAGCGATAGCGAGAGCGCGATATAGATGAAATGGGTCCGGCTTGGCCAGGTGACGGCGCGCATGAGAACGAGCGCGGCAAGCAGGAAGACCGTGAACAGAATCCAGTCGGTGCGCCGCAACAGGGCAACGACGACCCTCAACAGTCCGGGATGCCCCTTGATCTGGCGTGCCCGGTTCTCCACGAGCGGTTCGATGCGCTGCGCTGCGAGCTTCGCGACGAGGAAGAGCGTGACGATGATGGCAGCCTGATAGAAGAACCACGGCGTGACGGCGTAGTCGAACCACCGGCTGGCCCAGGCCAGCGATTCATCGATAGCGTTGCGAAAATCCATTCCCACACGACCGTTATGGAACAGCACAATGTCGCCGGCCTGGTGCAGGGTCAAGCCGGCGCTCTGCGCTTCAGCCCCGCGCCCCCGGCGCGCCTCTTGGCCGGTAGGCTCAACATGTCAGGCGTAGCCGCCGCCATGACGCGCGCGACCAGGAGGCGGCCGCCAGAATCATCAACTGATTGGAAACAACCGCTGGAAAATCGCCAGCGCGCAACATTGAATCACCATTACATTAGCTTGCTCTTAAATTAGATTTAGCGTATGTATGCAGGTGGCCGGTGATCTACCCCCCAACCGGTTAGGCTCGGCGCCAGTCCCGCCCCCCTCAGGCCAACGACGCCGGGCCGCTCGGGGTCTATTTCCTCTTTAAGTATCCCCTACTGTTCCTGTCGCGCAGTTGAGAAGTCGACCGATCGTCGGCCTCTTCGATAATCGATCAAGGGGCGTTCACCACCGGCGGTGAAAACATCGACGACGTCTGCGATCCCCTCAGGTGTCGGCCTTCCCGTCGCCAGCCATGGTCGCTAATCTCGGCTCACGGAAAGAGCTGGAGAAGCGGAATGGCGAACGACTTGTCGCCAAGGCTTTTGGCGATCGTCGATGCGCTGCCTTTGCGGCAGGGCATGCGGGTGCTGGAGATCGGCTGCGGCCCGGGTGCTGCGGCGCGCGAGATCGCGCGCCGGATTGGCGACGGCTACGTGCTGGCGATCGACCGCTCGGCCAAGGCCATCACGCAGGCCAGGGCCGCCTCGCGCGCCGAGATTGCAGCGGGCCGGCTGAGCCTGCGTCAGGTCGCCATCGAGGATTTCCAGTTGGAGGCGGACGAGAAGCATTTCGACATTGCCGTTGCGGTGCGCGTCGGCGCGTTTGACGGGCGTCATCCCGA
This sequence comes from Mesorhizobium sp. WSM4806, assembly GCF_055811635.1. NCBI lineage: Bacteria > Pseudomonadati > Pseudomonadota > Alphaproteobacteria > Hyphomicrobiales > Phyllobacteriaceae > Mesorhizobium > Mesorhizobium sp. WSM4806. The sequence continues at coordinate 11,510 of NZ_JBVVQZ010000028.1, forward strand.
GGCAGGAAAAATCGCCCTGCAACGGCTCAAGGCCGCGTTGACGGCGCAAGGCCGGCTGTTCATCGACGGCGGCGATCCGCTGCGCGAAATTGTGATACACGGCTGAGCAGCCCGTGCTTCCTTTCCGGAATCGAGCGTTTGGGTCATGATGAGCGGCAACGCCGCTCTGCGCCTCAGCTCCGCAACCCAGGCGCCTCCTGCCCGGTTCGCTCGACATACTCCGTATAGCCGCCGCCATAGGTGTGGATGCCCTCCGGCGTCAGTTCCAGCACACGGTTCGACAGCGCCGCCAGAAAATGCCGATCGTGCGAGACGAACAGCATGGTGCCTTCATATTGCGAGAGCGCCGTGATCAGCATTTCCTTGGTGGCGATGTCGAGGTGGTTGGTCGGCTCGTCCAGCACCAGCAGGTTGGGCGGGTCGAACAGCATCAGCGCCATCACCAGCCGCGCCTTCTCGCCGCCCGACAGCACCCGGCATTTCTTCTCGATCTCGTCGCCGGAAAAGCCGAAGCAGCCAGCAAGCGCCCTGAGCGGCGCCTGGCCTGCCTGCGGAAAGGCGCCCTCCAGCGTCTGGAACACGGTGCGTTCGCCCTCCAGCACTTCCATGGCGTGCTGGGCGAAATATCCCATCCTGACGCTGGGACCGCGCGCCACCGTGCCATTGTCCGGCTCGGAAGCGCCGGCGACCAGCTTCAGCAGCGTCGACTTGCCGGCGCCATTGATGCCCATCACGCACCAGCGCTCGCGGCGGCGCACCTGGAAATCCAGCCCCTGATAGATCGGGCGGCTGCCATAGCCCTTGTGGACGTTCTTCAGCGTCACCACGTCCTCGCCGCAGCGCGGCGCCGGCTGGAAATCGAACGACACTTTCTGGCGGCGTTTTGGCGGCTCGACGCGGTCGATCTTCTCCAGCTTCTTCACCCGGCTCTGCACCTGGGCAGCGTGCGAGGCGCGCGCCTTGAAGCGCTCGATGAAGGCGATCTCCTTGGCCAGCATCGCCTGCTGGCGTTCGAACTGCGCCAGCTGCTGCCGGTCGGCGATCGCCCGCTGCTGCTGGTAGAATTCATAGTTGCCGGAGTAAGCGGTCAGCGAGCCGCCATCGATCTCGACCACCTTGTCGACGATGCGGTTCATGAACTCGCGGTCGTGCGAGGTCATCAGCAGCGCGCCGTCATAATTCTTCAGGAACTGTTCCAGCCAGATCAGGCTTTCCAGGTCGAGATGGTTGCTCGGCTCGTCGAGCAGCATGGCGTCGGGCCGCATCAGCAGGATCCTGGCCAGCGCCACGCGCATCTTCCAGCCGCCGGAAAGTTTTCCGACGTCGCCGTCCATCATCTCCTGGCTGAAGCCGAGGCCGTCCAGCACCTCGCGGGCGCGGCCATCCAGCGCATAGCCGTCGAGCTCCTCGAAACGCGCCTGCAGGTCGCCGTAGCGGGCGATGATGGCGTCCATCTCGTCGGCGCGATCGGGATCGCCCATGGCCGCTTCGAGCGCGCCCATCTCGGCCGCCACTTCGCTCACCGGCCCGGCGCCGTCCATCACTTCGGCAACCGCGCTGCGGCCCGCCATGTCGCCGACATCCTGGCTGAAATAGCCGATGGTGACGCCGCGATCGACCGAGACCTGGCCCTCGTCGGGCTGCTCCTCGCCGTTGATCATGCGAAACAGCGTCGTCTTGCCGGCGCCGTTCGGGCCGACCAGGCCGACCTTCTCGCCCTTCTGCAAGGAGGCGGAGGCCTCGATGAAGACGATCTGCCGGCCGTCCTGCTTGCTGATGCTTTCCAGTCGAATCATGCTTTTCACGCGCGCCCAAGGGAGTTTCCCCGCGCCAATACGCGAAAGGCGGCGCCTGCGGAAGCCCGCAAATCAATCGGAATACGACGCCACATTCGAAGTTCGAACTGAATTGGCGGAACCTCAGATAGGGCCGGCAGTTTAGAAAGATGACCTCAAACAGCGAAGGAAAACGAGATGAAGACCCTAACCGCTATTTTGCTCGCCACCTCAATGATCGGGCTGACGGCCGGCACGGCAAGCGCTACCTGCCACGACACGACCGCATCGATCGAAGCTCAATCAGGCGTCGCAAAAGACGCAACGCGCGCGCCCCTCGAAACCGACGCGAATACCGGTAACAGGGTAAAGGGCGGCCCGGCCAACAAGACCGGCAACACCATGCCGCTTGCCAACCAGGAAGCCGGCGGCGATAAAAACCTTGCCACCTCGCAGCAGGATGTCGAGGCGCAGCAGGAGGGCGAGAAGACAGCAGCGGCCAAGGCCGACCCCTGCAAGCCGGACTGACGCGAATTGAAAAGCCGTTTGCAGACGGCGCGCCGCAGCACAAGGCGAAGCGCGATGGTCACCCGATCCCGCCGGTCACCACGTAGGCGCCGGCGGCGCGTCCGTCCTCAAGACGCACGATAGCGGTGACGATCGAGCCGTACGAGCCACGCCAGACGCTGTGGATTCTCTCATGCTCGTTGGCCGGCACCACCGCGCGCCCGGTCAGGCGCGCCCCGGTCTGCTGCATGGTGACAGGCTCGCCGTTGACATGCACCTTCACACGAGTGTCGGTTCCGGCCCCGCCATCGATGTCGAGCATGATGGTTATCTCATCGTCATCACCGGCATGGCGCGTCTCGGCGGCAAGCGTGACGGTCAGCGGCGGCGGCTCGCCGGGCGTGCTCGCGTTGTGGCGGGCGAAAAAAACATCGTCGGGAAGTTCCGGCGTGCGCGGCGGGCGGCTGCGGCGCCGGCCAAAACGCTCGAAGTCGCCGGCCAGCCGCAGCAGCTTCGTATCCTCATAGGCCTTGCCGGCAAAGCTTAGGCCGACCGGCATGCCGATATCGGCCATCGTGCCCATCGGCACGGTGACGGTCGGAATGCCGAGATGGCGCCACACCAGATTGCCGTTGGCGACCCAGGTGCCGTTGCGCCAGGCCAGCGCAGCGGAGGCCTCGTCGACATCCGCATCGGCCCGACCGACATCGGCGACGGCGGGAAACACCACTGCGTCGAGCCGTTGCGCGCCGAGCCAATCCTCGAAACCGATGCGCCGCGTCGCCTCCAGGCCTTTCACGCCAGCCTCCAGCTCGGGAATGGTCAGGAATGCCGTGACGCCGCGCTTGGCCCGCTCGACATATTCCGCCACATCAAAACTGTCCTCATAACGGTCCGGCAGCGTGCCCGGCGGCTGCGGAAAGATTTTTGCGCCGTCGACCGACGCGAGATCGGCGATGGTAGGGTCGGCATTGGCGCGCAGGAAATCGTCCCAGGCGAAGACGCACAGGTCCCAGATCTCGCGCTCGGCGAATCCTTTGGGAATCAGCCCGCGATCGACCATGTTTTTTGTGCCCGGCCGGTCGCGCTCGTAGTTGGAGACGACAGGAAAATCGACCTCGACCACATCAGCGCCGAGCCGCCGCAGATCGGCCGCCGCCTGCTGCCACAGTTCCAGCACCGAGGCGCGGGTCTGGATCGCAATTTCGGCCTCCGTATCGCGGCCGATATACATGCGGGGCACGCCGAGCCGCATGCCTCGCAGCGCTCCCTCCAGATCGAGGCCGGTGTAGCGTGGCGGCCGTACATCCGAGCTCTTCGGCAGCGCCACCCAGGGCTGCGCACACCAGAAATCGCCCCTTGTGTTCGGGTCGTCGGCAACGATCACGTCGAGCAGTTCGAGCATGTCGGGCACGCTGCGCGTATGCGGCACCACCACGTCCATCGTCGGCACCAGCGGCCAGTTGCCGCGCACGGAAATGACGCCGCGCGACGGCGTGTAGGCGACCAGCGCGTTGTTCGACGCCGGCGCGCGGCCCGACGACCATGTCTCCTCGCCAAGCCCGAAGGCGGCGAAGCTGGCGGCGGTCGCGGTGCCGGAGCCACTCGACGAGCCCGACGCGAAGGCGGCGGTCAGGTAATCGGCATTGTAGGGGCTTTCCGCCCGGCCGTAGACGCCGCGCTGCATGCCGCCATTGGCCATTGGCGGCATATTGGTCAGTCCGATCAGCACCGCGCCGCCGGCCCGCAGCCGCCCGATGGTGAAGGCGTCCTCGTTGGCGATGAGATGCTCGAAGGCCGGCGAGCCGGCGGCGACTGTCATGCCTGATACCTTGTAGCTGTCCTTGGCGGTATAGGGGATGCCGTCCAGCGGCCCGAGCGCAGCACCATTCCTGCGGCGCCAGTCGGACGCGGCCGCCTCCTCGAACATTTTGGGATTGAGCAAGGGAACGGCATTGAGGGCGATGCCATGGCGGTCGTACCTGGCGATGCGCCTGAGATACGCGCTGACCAGTTCGACGCTGGTGACGGTGCCGGCCTCCAGCGCCCGCCGCAGCTCTGCGATCGACGCTTCGACGATGTGGAGATCGGTCACTGTGGGAAAGCCAAACGTCTGTTATCCGCAACAGTTTCAACTATGATCTTTACCTACAATGTCTTGGTGTCCAACAGACCGTCTTCCTTCATCATATCCAGATAAATCTGGACAGCGGGATGGCCATGGGATGAAGCCTTGAGCAGCCATTTGGCAGCTTCTTTGTAGTCCGGCTGTCCATTGATGCCGCGATAGTACAGCATCCCAAGACTGGCTTCGGCATCGACATTTCCCGTTTTCGCGGCAGCCAGCCACCAGAACTCAGCAGATTTGTGGTCTCTGGCGATGCCTTCACCATTGGCATAGGCGTATGCCACGAGGAGCTGGGCCTGGGTATCTCCCTGCTTTGCGGCCTTGAGCCACCACGAAACCGGGTCCGCCTTGCTTTGGCTAACACCAGCGCCTTTCGAATAGGCGACCCCCAGGTTCAGTTGCGAACTGACGTCTCCCTGATTGGCCGCCTTGAGCCACCAAGACGCTGCGTCCGCATCGCTTTGGGTAACACCGTTGCCGATTGAATATGCATAGCCAAGCGCGGCTTGTGCCTGGGCGTTGGCGTGTTCGGACGCTTTACGCCACCAGACGGCAGCCTGAGCATGATCATGTTGAACCCCCCAACCCTGTGAATAGGCTTGGCCAACAGCGAATTGAGCGTTGGGATATCCCTGATCGGCCGCCTTACTGAACCAGGAAAATGCCTTTGCGTCATCCTTGCCCACGCCTTTTCCCAACGCATATGCAGTTCCAACGGCATATTGCGCATCGGCGAGGCCACTGGCCGCGGCTTTCATCCACCATTCGAACGCCCTGCGGTCATCCTTCGCCACCGCCCGGCCTTCTGAATAGAGAACGCCAAGGAAGTGTTGACCATTTGCGTGCCCATTGTCCGCAGCCTTCCGCGCCCACATTAAGGCCAACTGATCGTCTTTTCCGATACCTCTGCCATCATAATAAGCTTGGCTGAGGCCGGACGCACCATCTAGGTTTCCTGCCTCTGCGGTCTTGCGCCAAAAGTTCACTGCCAGCGCGTCATTCCGAGCAACGCCTTGGCCTAACCAATACATCAAACCAATATTGTTCTGCGCATCGGGGTTGCCGGCGTCGGCCACTATCTTCCAGTGGCGGAATGCCTCGGCGTAGTCCTTGTCGAGGAATGCCGCTTGCGCCTTCTGGATGGCCGACCACTGAACGTAATAATTGCGAGCTGGCCAAAACAGCACGACAGCAGCCAACACAAGCAAGACGATGGGAAAGATTCTTCGGCGATGTGGCACGGGCAAAATGGACACAGTTGTGTTCGCCTCAAGCGGCCAGTCTTCACTGCTCACGTTCGCCAATCCATTTGTCGTTAGCGGTAATCATTAGCGCACGCCGCCTCTTTCCGAAATATTCGCACCTTGAAAATCTAATCAATCTGGCGCTCCGGCGAAAAGCACCACCCCGTCTCCGCCGCCCGCCGGCCAGTCCCGGATGGTGCGGTCGTAGCCGCCGGTCAGCACCGTGCCGTCGGCGGCGAACGCCACCGCGTAGACCGGACCGGACCGGCTGTCGAACAGGGCGATCTCGCTGCCGGTTTCCATGTCCCACAGCCGCGCCGTGCCGTCGAGCGAGCCGGACAGCAGCCGCTTGCCGTCGGCGGACAGCGCCAGCGCATAGACCGTGCCCGAATGGCCCTCGAGGCGGCGGACTTCGCGGCCGGTGTCGAGATCCCAGAGCTTGATCGTATAATCGCCGCTGCCGGTGATCAGATGGCGCCCGTCGGCCATGAACAGGACGCCATAGGGGCCGCGCTCATGCCCGTGCCAGCTGCGCAGCTGCTTGCCGGCGCCGATGTCCCATAGTTTTAGCGTGCCCTCGATACTGCCGCTGATCGCGCGTGTGCCGTCGGGCGAGACGGCGACCCCGCTGATCGACCAGTCGTGCCCCGGCATCACATGCAGCACCGAGCCCTTATCGATATCCCAGACGATGACCCTGCCGGTGTCGTGTCCGCTGACGGCACGTTTGCCGTCCGGGCCGATCGCGAGCTTGTTGACGCCGCCGTTCTGGCCTGACGAGAAGACGTGCAGCACCGCGCCATCGGCGAGCTGGCGCAGCACGATCTCGCCATCGTCGCCCGCCGTCAGCGCCCGCGCCCCATCGGGCAGGAAAAGCGCGGTACGCGCCATGTCCTTGTGGATGCCGAGGGTGCGGATCAGGCGCTTGCCATCGATATCCCAGAGCTTGATCGTGCGGTCGGTACTGGCGCTCATGATCGAGTGACCGTCGGACGCCACCGCCAGCCAGATGACGGGCTCGCGGTGGCCATCGGGCTGCGTCGGCTGCGGCGGCGGAGCCTGAGGCAGCGGCGCGACGGTCTGCGGTGGCGCAGCCGGGGCTGGAGCAGGCTCCGGCGGTGAGACAGGTGGGGCAAGCGCGACCTCGGATGGCGAGGCAGGAGCCGCTTCCGGTTCCGGGGCCGGTGCGCTGGTGACCTCTTGGCTTTCCGGCGCGCTCGGCACGGTTTGCTGGGCGATCAGGCTTTTGCCGGCGTCCTGTGGCTGCCGCGACCAGGGGCCGAGTTGGTCGGCCACCAGAGCGAGCACGGCGAGGAACGGAACGACGGCAAAGAGCCGCCGCAGGCGTGGTCGTCCGCCGGGTTGCAGTTCGGCGCCCCTGCCGAACAGAGGCGTCTTCGGAGCGAGCGTCGATCGGCCCGGCAACAGGCCGGCCCAGAACAGCAGGGCGGCAAGAGCTGAGAAAACACCCGCGGCGCCGAAAAAAGCCAGGCGCGCGGACGCGAAAGCGTCGCCGGCGCCCTCGCCGCCCAGCGCGAAATACACGCGTGTGAAGCAGAGCATGCCGATCGCCAGCAGCAGCATTGCCAGCAGCCTGTCGACAAACCTGTACATCGGGCTCCCCTCGCGCCGCTGTTCGCTTCGTCCGCAATGATGCAGGTCGGCGCCGGGTTTGTCGATGCCCGGTCAATTCCGAAGAGCGAAACAGCGAGCGCAAAACGCGCGCCTGCGCCAAAGCGCTCGATATGGCCTGGCGACACTCTTGGTCGCCGCAATGTTGCCCGGTCGCGCGCTAGAATCGCCTGCCAGGGAACTCAGCACCGAGGCCAAGGGATGGATGATTGGAAACTACCTTGGGACGGCGGCTGCCTGTGCGGTGGGATACGCTTTCGCATAAGTGCGCCGCCCTTGCTGACCATGGCCTGTCATTGCACCGGCTGTCAGAAGCTGAGCGCGAGCGCTTATTCCCTGACCATGGCCGTGCCAAGCAGCGGCTTCAGCGTTACGCAAGGCGAGCCGGTGGTCGGCGGCATGCATGGCCCGCACCGGCAACTCTACTGCCCGCACTGCAAGAACTGGATGTTCACACATCCGCACGGCCTGGACTTCTTCGTCAACGTTCGCGCGACCATGCTGGATGAGCATCATTGGTATGTGTCCTTCGTCGAGGTCTTCACGTCGGAAAGCCTGCCCTGGGCAACGACCGCCGCCAGCCACAGCTTCGCCACCCAGACCGACCTTGAGGGGTATACGCCATTGATCGAGGCCTTCGCCCGCGAAGGCGCGCGACCGGGCTGACCGGTTGCGCATGAAGGATTAAGATTGGCGAAACCGCCAATGACGGCCAATCTCCGCCCTCACCGCAACTCCACCCACACCGGGGCGTGGTCGCTGGCGCCGGGCTCGCCGCGGACGTCGCGGTCGATGCCTGCCCCGGCCAGCCGGCGCGTCAGTTTCTTGGACAGCAAGATATGGTCGAGCCGCAGGCCGGCGTTGCGCGGCCAGCGATTGCGGCGATAATCCCAGAATGTGTAGAGCGTCTCCTTCGGGTGTTTTTTGCGCAGCGCATCGGTCCAGCCCTGGTCGAGCAGCGCTGCGAAGGATTCCCGGCTTTCCGGCTGCACCAGCGCATTGTCGTCATAGGAGCGGGTCGGATAGATGTCGCGCGGCTCGGGCACGATGTTGTAGTCGCCCGCCAGCACCACCGGCAGGCCGGTGTCGAACAGTTCTTCCGCATGCGCGTTCAGGCGTTGGTGCCAGGCAAGTTTGTACTGGAATTTCGGGCCGGGCTGCGGGTTGCCGTTCGGCGCATAGAGGCAGGCGACGACGATGCCGCTAACCGCCGCCTCGATGTAGCGGGCCTGGTTATCGCTGTCGTCGCCGGGCAGCGCCTCGCGGGTCAGAACCGGTTCTGAACCCCGCGCCAGTATTGCGACGCCGTTCCAGGTCGGCTGTCCCACCCAAACCGCGCCATAGCCGGCCGCGGCGAGTGCTGTGCGCGGAAACTGCGTCTGCCTGGCCTTCAGTTCCTGCAGGCAGACGATGTCGGGCTTGGCGACAGTCAGCCAGGCGAGCAGGTTCTGCAGCCGGCCGTTGATGTTGTTGACGTTGAAGGTGGCGATCTTCATCGGCCTGCTTCAGCGCACGATGCGCTCGGTCCACGCCTTCACCGCATCGGCGAGTGTCTTCAGATGATCGGCAGTGGAGAAGCCGGAGATGCTCTTGCGCGGCTTCAAATCGTGGTCGCCATCTTCCAGCCACCGCATTTCGATGGTGTCGGAAAGATCGTAGGTCGCGACCTCGTCCCTGGTGCCGAATTCGTCGCGTGTGCCCTGAAAAATCAATGTCGGCGTCTTGAGACCGGCGAGGTGTTTTGTCCGAAGCTGCGTCGGTTTCCCCGGCGGATGGAAGGGATAACCGAGGCAAAGCAGCCCTGAAATCTCGTCCTTCGAAAACATCTCGTCGGCGATCATCGAAGCGACGCGGCCGCCCATCGACTTGCCGCCGATGATGAGCGGCCCGTTCACGCCCTTCGCCCTGAGGTCGGCGATCGCCTTGATGTATTCCGGGTTCACCGTCTCGGCGCGCGGCGGCGGCTTGCGGTGGCCGTAGCGGCGGGCCGCCATGTAGTGGAATTCAAAGCGCGCAACGCGGAACCCGGCTTCGGCCAGCGCTTTTGCCGTGGCATTCATCGAGGCAGAATCCATCGGCGCGCCGGCGCCATGGGCGAGCAGGATGGTGATGGGAGCGGTGTCTGGGCCGTCGTAGAGGAAGGTGGTCATGGGGCGGCCCACTCATCCCACTTATAGAGGCCGCGTTCCGTCCCACCCCCCTCTGGCCTGCCGGCCATCTCCCCCTCAAGGGGGGAGATTAGCAGCTTCGTCTCCCCGCCCACTCCCCAACGGTGGTAGTTGGCGAAACCGTCGGTGACAGCCAATCTCCCCCCTTGAGGGGGAGATGTCCGGCAGGACAGAGGGGGGTGTTCAAGCGCGACCAAACGAGCCCTCACCCCGACATCCGCGCCAGCTGCAAATTGATGAACTGAATACCCTTGGCCGCCATCCGCGCCCATTCGGAGCCGGCGTCGAGCTCGAGATAGCGCGACCAGTTCCGCCGCGCCTCGGCGAGGTTGCCGGCGTCGAACTCCAGCCTTGCCAAGTTGAACACCGCGTCGGCATAGTTTTGGTCGAGCGCTATCGCCTTCTGCAGGTGCCGCCGCGCCGAGGCCTCGCGACCCTCATCGCTCATCAGCCCGGCCAAATTGAACCAGGCCTCGACAAAGCCGGGGTCACACTTGATGGCGCGGGCATAGTCGTGCGCCGCCTCGGCCGCGCGTCCGGCGGCGCGCAGGCAGTTGGCGCGGTTGAAGGCCGCGATCGCATCGCCCGAATCGATGGCCAGGCAGCGCTGGTAGAGTGCTGCCGCCTGCTCGTGGTCTTCAGCCTCTTCCGCGGCTTCGGCGTCGGCGAACATTTCTTCCAGCGTGTCGTCATCCGGCGACCCCAAATCGAACAGCAGCTGGCCGTCGAGTTCGCTCTGGCCGCCCTCGAGGTAGATCTGATCGGCACGCCCATGCTGCGAGCCGACATTCAGCGACTTGGCGGTCAGCGAGGCGATCGGACCGCAGCGGTGCACCGAGCGCGCGATCGCCCCCCACGAGGCGCCGCCGGCAATCAGCCCGGCATATTTGCGGGCCAGGATCAGGTCGCGAAACGAATAGGGTTCGCCATCATGCTCGAAGGCATCGAAAAGCGACAACAGGTCGAGGTCGGCGGCGGCAAGCCGCGACTGGTCAATGAGCGACTGCCTGGGCAGCGCCGAAGCCTCCGGCGCCTTGATCAGCCCGAGCAGGCGCAAAAAACCGTTTTCGCTGATCAGCTTGCGCCCGGCCGCACGCTCGGCGGCGACGCGGCGCTCGATCTCGGCATCCCCGGCCTTGGCCAGAAGCGTGCGGCCGAACACGACATGGCTGGTGCGCCTGTTGACGCCGCGTCGCAACTGGCCCTGCCGGCGCTCGACTTCACGCGCCGCCAGCCTCAGCGGGAACGCCGCCAGCGCGCCGATCGCGCCGAAGACGCTGCCGGAAATCATACCGGTGGGCGCTGTCACCCTTTGCTCTTGCCGACGGCCTTGAGCAGATTGGCCTTGAGCGGATTTTCCTTGGCCGCGCCGGCGCCGCCCCTGGCGGATTTCGTTGCCGGTTTCGCCGCTTCATCGGCCTTGCTCTTGCTCTTGGCCGGCGGCTTGGCCGATTGCGACAGGCTGGCCTTCAGCGCATCCATCAGATTGATCACGTTGCCGCGCTCGGGCGCGGCGGCGATGATCGGCTTGTGACCCTTGAGCTTCTCGCGGATCATCGCCATCAGCGCGATCTCATAGCGATCCTCGTAGTTCTTCGGATCGAAGGTGGTTTCCTTCTGCTTGATCAGCGCTTCGGCAAGCTGCAGCATTTCGGGGTCGGGCTTGCCGGCCGGGATGTTGCCGAAATATTCAGCCGTGCCGCGCACTTCGTTCGGGTTCCTCAAGGTGCAGACGAACATGCCGTTCTCGCGCGCGCCGATCGTCACCACGCGCTCGCGGCTGGACAGCACCAGCCGCGCGATCGCCAACTTGCCGGACTTGCGCATCGCTTCGCGCAGCACCGCGAAGGTTTCCTCGGCCATGGCGCCATCCGGCGCCAGATAATAGGGCGCGTCCTGATAGATGACGTCGACCGAATGCTCGTCGACGAAGGCTTCGATATTCATCGTGTGGTTGGATTCGATGCGCACCGCCTCGAGGTCGGCATCGTCGATGATGATGTACTGCTTGTCCTCGTATTCGTAGCCCTTGACCAGATCCGAGCGCTCGACCAGCCCGAGCTCGGGATCGACCGGCTTCATGTTGATGCGGTTGTGGGTGTCCTTGTGCAGCTGGTTGAAGCTGATCCGCTCACTGGCACTCGTCGCCGGATACAGCCGGACCGGACAGCTGACGAGACTGAGCTTGAGGTAACCTTTCCAACTTGCCCTGGGCGCCATGAAACTCTCCTACGCGGCCGTGCACCGTCGAACATTTCGCAGCGCTTCGTCCAAAGGACGAACGACGCTGCGCAAAACCTACATCGCCCTCACAATACCGGCAAATCCCTAGCGAAATCTTCCATGTCGGCCCAGGGATCGCCGGAGGTGGCCAGAAGCCCCGGCAGTGAAGAATAATTCAAATCTTCCGGAGCGTCGATGGATTCCAGATCGGACCAACTCACCGGCGTCGAGGCCGGCAGGTTTGTGCGGGCGCGCAGCGAATAGGGTGCCGCCGAAGTGTGGCCGCGCGCGTTGCGGTGAAAGTCGATGAAGATGCGCCGCTTGCGGTTGTCCTTGCCCATGGTGGTGGTGAAGGTGTCGGGCGCGGTGGCGGCCAATGCCGAGGAGATGGCGCTGGTCGCCTGGTGCAGTTTTTTCCAGTTCTGTTTTTGCGTCACCGGCACTGATATGTGGATGCCTTTGCCGCCCGAGGTTTTGGCAAACGGCACCAGCCCCATCGCCTCCAGTTCGGCGCGGATATGCACCGCCGCCTCGACCACCTCGCGCCAGCTAACCCCCTCGCCCGGATCGAGGTCGAAGACGATCAGGTCCGGTCTGTCGAGCCGCGTGCGATGGGTGCCCCAAGTGTGGAACTCGACGACGCCGAACTGCGCCAGCGCCAGATAGCCCTTGGCATCCTCGACCGACAGGTAGGATTTGGTCTCGCCCTCGGAATTGGTCGCCTCGAAAGTCGCCACCGATTTCGGCATGCCGGTGAAGGCATGGCGCTGGAAGAAGCAGTCCTGCGGCTTGCCGGTCGGGCAGCGCACCAGTGACACCGGGCGGCCCAAAATATGCGGCAGCATGAAGTCGCCGACCAGCGCATAATAGACGGCGATGTCGAGCTTGGTCGGTCCGGTTCTGCCGAACAGCCGCCGCGTCGGGTTGGTCACCCAGATCGTGGCAAGGTCGGCCTCGGCGATCAGCCGCTTGCGCTTGGCCGATACAGGCGTCGACAGGCCGACGTCGCGCAGCCCGCGGAACACGGCATGGCGCAGCGCATTGTCGGTGGTCCGGTTGGCATAGTGGATATGGGCCGAAAGCAGCGGCCGCACCCACTTCATCTCGCGCATGATTTCGCGTGGAACGCCTTCGGGTGCAGACGCGCCGGCGCGCAGCGGCTGCAGCCGGGCCAGCAACGCGGTGGCGGTGGCGGCGTCGAAGCCGGTGCCGACCTTGCCGCGATAGTGCAGCTCGCCATCCTCGAATTCGCCGAGCCCGAGTGCGGCCAGGCCCTCGGCTGCAGCGGAGGTGGTGTAGCCGGCGATGACGAAATCGCCGGTCTTCAGCGCCTTGGTCTTGGTCCAGGTCTTGGTGCGGCCGCTCTGGTAGATCGCGGTGGCGCGCTTGGAGACGATTCCTTCCAGCCCCATCTCGGAGGCCTGGTCGTAGAGCGCCTGGCCATCGCCTTCGACGTGGTCTGAGAACTGGATGGCGGAGTTGGCGCCCAGGCCGGACAGCAATTGCGACAGCAGCGCCTTGCGCCGGCCGAGCGGCACTTTTCTCAGGTCCCAGCCGTCGAGATACAACAGGTCGAAGGCATAGAAGTGGAGCTTGTTGCCGGCTCCTTGCGCCAATCCATCCTGCAGCAGCGCGAAGCGGCTGATGCCCCTGGCGTCGAGCGCAACGACTTCGCCGTCGACGATTGCATCGCGGCAGGGCAGCCTGGCAAAGGCATGCGGCAAGTCGCCATAGCGCCTGGTCCAGTCGAGGCCGGCGCGGGTGATCAATTCGACCGCGCCGTCGGCCAGATGCGCCATGGTGCGGTAGCCGTCGAATTTTATCTCGTGCAGCCAGATTTCGCGCGTTTTTTCGGCAGGGCTTTCGCCGCCCGGCGGCTTCGGAACCTGCGTGGCCAGCTGCGGCTCGATCCGGGAAGGCAGCGGCGCCTTGACTGCGCCCGGCAGCGCACCGGGTTTCAATGCCACCGGTTTCGCAGGCCTTGCGGCAGGCTTCGGGGTTGCCACCAGCTCCTCGATGCGACGGCCGGATTTGACGCTTTCCGGCCGGGCTTCCAGTATGTCGAGCCTGGCGTCGGCGGCGAGGTCGCGCTCCTTGAACAGCAGCCAGTTCTTTTTGCCCTCATCCTCGCCGGGCTTCGGTTTCAGCCTGGTCAGCATCCAGCCGCCATTCAGCTTCTCGCCGGCGAGACGAAATTTGAAGGAGCCGGTGCGCAAGCTCTTTTCGACATCGTCCATCGGCGCCCAGACGCCGATGTCCCAGACGATCATCGGCCCGCCGCCATATTCGCCCTCGGGAATGACGCCTTCGAAGTCGATATATTCAAGCGGATGGTCCTCGGTCTCGACCGCCAGCCGCTTGTCGGCCGGATTGAGCGACGGGCCGCGAGGCACCGCCCAGCTCTTCAGCACGTCGCCGACCTGCAGGCGAAGATCGTAATGGTCGGCGGTAGCATGGTGTTTGTGCACGACGAAGCGATTGCCTTCTGCGGCAACCGGCCCGCCGGCGGGCTCCGGCGTCTTGCTGAATTCGCGCTTGGCGCGATAGGCCTTGAGTTTGGAAGGAGCTGGCATGTCAAAGACCGAAGCGCGCGGCAGTCAGCAACCAGCGTCTCATTCCTTCGCGCCCCCCTCTGTCCTGCCGGACATCTCCCCCACGAGGGGGGAGATTGGCAGCTTCTGCCTTGGCGCCTCTTCTTCGACGTTGGAGATTGGCGAAAGCATTCGTGACATCCAATCTCCCCTCGCGGCGGAGATGTCCGGCAGGACAGAGGGGGCGCTGTCCCGCCAGCATCAAAATTCCATCGCAGCGGCGCTCCGCTGTCACGGCATGGATCCCAAGGTCTCCGCGACGTCGCTTTGCTCCTGCTCCGCCCTGGGATGACGAAGGGATGGATGTCACGGGCTCAATCGTCGGTGGCCGGCGTCAATTCGAGCTCGGCAGGCGACAGACCCTGCTGGAGCTGGCTCAGCCGGAATTCGTCGACCCAATAAGCCTCGCCGTCGACGAGGACACGCGCCTTGTAGGCGCCGGCGGAAAAGCTCTGTGCGGTGATGTAGACCTTGTGGCGGCCGAGCGCCCTGCGCACTGCAGCGCGCTTGGAATTCTGGCTGGTGACGGAACTGGCCATGGACTGCTCATACACACGCCGCCGCAGGAGAAGACGGCTGGCATAAGGATGGCCGAGACAGACGGTTGTGTCAATTTTTCAACTTGCCTACGGCAGCTTCGCCAGCTCGGCAGCGTGGCGGATGGCAAGCAAGGCGTCCCGGTTGGTAACCGGATAGCCTGCGATGAAGCGTTCGACCGAAAAGCCTGGAAATTCGGCTCTCAAGCGGGCCGCGGCGCGCGCCGCCTCGCCGGTCTCGCCCATGGCCGCATGCGAAAGCGCCAGGAACATCAGCACGTCCGGCGACTCCGGCGAACTCCTGCGGAGCGCCGCGACAGCTTCCCGATGCCTGCCGGCGGCAAACAGGATGCGGCCTTGCATGCCGAAATACCAGTGCGGGGCCAATGGATTGAGGCGCATGGCACGCTCGATGAGCGGGATCGCCTCGGCTGGATCGCCGGCGACAAGCGCTTTGCTGCCGGCCAGCAGCAGCAGTATGCCGGCGTGGTTGGAGCCGTATTCGAGAGCCCGCCGGTGCGCGCGCTCCGCTCCTTCGAGATCGCCAAGGCATGCCCTGACATTGCCGAGGCATGCGTGGGCGCAGCTGTCCGTCGGGTCGAGGCGCAAGGCGTTTTCGGCCGTGATCCGCCAGTTCTCGATCGACGTCAGCAGGTCGTCGCCAAAGCCGTTGCAGGCCTCGATCGAATAGGCGTAGGCGAGTTCGGCCCAGCAGTTGGCGAAGGTAGGATCAAGCTCCAGCGCGCGCGAAAACAAGCGGATCGCCTCGGCATTGCCGGCGCTGCTGAACGTGGTGTGCTGTTCGACCGCAAGCAGATAAAAATCATAGGCCCGCAAGCTGGCCGGTGGCTTGCGGCGAGCCGCATTGCGGCCGACCGTGGCCAGCGTTCCGTAACTGCCGGCGAACACGTTGATGATGCTTTCGGCCAGGCTGTCCTGCAGCGCGAAAATGTCCTCGGCCGGGCGGTCGTAACGCTCCCTCCACAGGTCGACGCCGCTACGGGCATCGGCAAGCTCTATCGTCAAGCGAATCCTCTGGTCGTCCGCACGCAACTGGCCCGATACGAAATAGGTGGCGCCGAGCGCCTTGCCGTCCGCCGCGAAATCGGCCGGCTTGCTGCCCAGCGATTTCATCGTGTGGAACGCGATGACAGGCAAGCCAGCGTATCGCGCCAGGTTGATGGTGATGTCTGACGACAGGCCGTCGGCAAAGCGGCGCCAGCGCTCTTCGGAATTCAGGCATTCAATCGGAAATATGGCGAGCACCGGCGGAGCGTCCGACGGGGCTGACTGCCCGCCCGGCCGAGCGCCGGAAGCGCCGGCAAAATACGCCGCGAGTCCGATCTTGGTGCGCACGCCAAGTTTTTCGTAGATGGCCGCAAGGTGGGTGCGAACAGTGGTCGGGGCAATGAAAAGTGCATTGCCGATTTCGCGATAGGTCATGCCGGTTGCGAATTTTTCCGCGACCGCGCGCTCGCGACCCGACAAGGCATCGAGCGTCTGCGCTTTCGAAGCGTCATTGACCGTCATGGTGGAACCCGTCCCAGGACAGAATACTACAAATGCAGGAGGCCGAATACTGCATCTGCCCGATGCCGTCGCAGGCGCACAAATTGCAAGGTCGTTTGCCGCAAAAAGCGGCAATCCGGGGGAGGTTTCCATGCGTCCTGTTTCGATAATGCTGGCATGCACGATCTTGAGTTTTTCCGCCGCCCAGTCGCCGTCGTTCGCTAGAGGATGCAGGCAGGTGCTGGAATCGGATGTGAAAATCACGAGCATGCGCCTCTATGCCGACATTCTGGCCAATGCCGCCCGCAACGGCTGGGACTACACGCCTGAATCGATCGTCAGCGGCTCAAAGCGGCATTTCGAGGAGATGAAGCTGCAGTTGAATGACGCCGGCTATGAGATCATGCCCGTCGGCGTCCGCCTGTATTGCAAGCGGTGGGACAAGCTCGCCGCCCGCTAGCAACCAGCGATCCGCCCTTTGCGGCGCAAGCTTTGCCGAGACATCGATATGTCGAAGGTGCAGGCCAACTGTCTGCTTCTGCTTGCCGCTGCCTTTTGGGGCTTCGGCAATGTTGCGCAGAAGACTGTGCTGGATCATCTCGATCCGCTCAGCGCCGTGGGCATGCGCTGCCTGATCGCGGGACTCATGGCCGCGCCCGCATCGGCGGCGTTGGCATCACGCGGCCCTGTGTCGGATCCGCCCGTTCTTGCGCAAATCTCCCGCCTTGGCTAGCATCCGCCCGCCGGCGCCGAGCGGAGGAGAACGTCGCGGTGGACCGGCTGGAGCGCCGTTGCGTCCCCCTGGGCGCTCAAAGGACACTCCATTTCTGGATCGACGCAGGAATTTTCGGAAAACCGGAACCGGTTTTCGGGTTCATGCGCTCATGTGGGAGGAGACTAAATTGATCAACAGACGTGAATTCCTGCTGTCGTCCGTGGCGATGGGCACGATGGCGCTGGCCGCTCCGCAACTGGCTTTCGCCCAGGACAAGCTGACCATTCTTGGTTCGGTGCCGAGCCTCGGCTTTCCGTTCTTCGTGCACATGCTGAACCAGATCAAGGCGGAAGCTCAGGCGCAGGGCGTCAATCTTGTCGAAAGCGACGGCCAGAACTCGGCGCCCAAGCAGACCGCCGATATCGAGGCAGCGCTCGTGCAGAAGGTCAACGCCATCGTCATCTCGCCACTCGACGTCAACGCGCTGGCCCCGGCCATCGAGCAAGCGATCCAGGCCGGCGTCCCCGTCGTCACCATCGACCGCCGCGTCGACGGGGTCGAAGGCATCCTCGCCCATGTCGGCGCCGACAACGTCAAGGGCGGCGAGGCCGAAGCGCAGGCCCTGGTGGCGGCTTTCCCGAACGGCGCCAAGATCTTCCATCTGCAGGGCCAGCCAGGTGCCGGGCCCGCGATCGATCGCAACAAGGGCGTGCACAACGTCCTCGACCCAATGAAGGACAAGTACCAGATCATCTTCGAGCAGACCGCCAATTTCGCCCGCGCCGAGGCGCTCTCCGTCACCGAGGCCGGCCTGGCCGCCAACGGCAAGCCCGACGCGATCATCTGCGCCAATGATGACATGGCGCTGGGCGCGGTCGAAGCCTGCGCGGCGCGCAACTTTACCGACGTCAAGATCTACGGCTTCGATGCGCTTCCCGAAGCGCTGGTCGCCGTGCGCGACGGCAAGCTGGCCGGCACCGTCGAACAGTTCCCCGGCGAGCAGTCGCGCACCGCGGTGCAGATCGCCGTCGCCTATGCCAGGGACAAGACCGAGCCGAAGGAAAAGCTCGTGCTGCTGACGCCGATCGTCATCGGCAAGGACAATCTCGACAAGGCGGAAAGGCTGGGCGAGACGAAGTAGGCCAATTGGCGAGGCCGGTGGGACAGCACCCCCCTCTGGCCTGCCGGCCATCTCCCCCTCAAGGGGGGGAGATTGGCAGTTTCAACGCGTCGCCCTTTCTTCAACGCCGAAGATTAGCGAAAGCGGCCATGACATCCGATCTCCCCCCTTGAGGGGGAGATGTCCGGCAGGACAGAGTGGGGTGTTCAAGCGCGGCGTGAACAACTGCATCGAGGGAAAAGCTTTTGCCAGCCGAAGCCACTGCGTCGCCCAATACCCCCCTCCTCGCCGTCGAGGGCGTGACCAAGCGTTTTGCCGGCGTCACCGCGCTGAGCGATGTCTCGCTCGAGGTTCGGCCCGGCGAAATCCTCGGCCTGCTCGGCGAGAACGGCGCCGGCAAGTCGACGCTGCTCAAGATCCTGTCCGGCGTGATGCCGCCGTCCAGCGGCCGCATCGTCTTCGACGGCGTAGAATTCAATCCGCACAATCCGCAGGATGCCAAGCGCCTCGGCATCGTCACCATCTACCAGGAACTGAGCCTGATCCCGACGCTGACCGTGGCGGAGAATATTTTTATCGGCTGCGCGCCGCTCGGGCGCTTCGGCCTGGTCAGCTGGCGGAAGATGGAGGTAGACTCGCGCGCGATCATCGCCCGCGTCGGCCTTGACCTCGACCCGGCGACGCCGGTGTCTGCGCTGTCGGTGGCCGAGCAGCAGCTGGTCGAGATCGCCCGCGCGCTGTCGCTGAAGAGCCGGCTCATCATCATGGACGAGCCGACCTCGGCGCTGACCGAAACCGAAGTGCAAAAACTGATGTCGATCATGGGCCGGATGCGCAAGGACGGCGTCGCCATCATGTTCGTCACCCACCGGCTGGAAGAGGCCTCTGCGATCTGCGACCGCATGACGGTGCTGCGCGACGGCAGGCTGGCCGGCCATCTCGACCGCGATGGCGGGCCGATCAAGCTGCCGAAAATCATCGAGAAAATGGTCGGCCGCGCCGCGTCCGAACTTTATGCCAGGCCGACGCTGCGCGATGTCGCCGGCGACGTCAGGCTTTCGGTGCGCGGCCTGCGCACGGTGCGCGATCCGCAGGCGCCGCATGCCATCGTGCTCGAGGGCATCGATCTCGACCTCAAGGCCGGCGAGATCCTCGGCGTCGCCGGCCTTGTCGGCTCCGGCCGCACCGAGCTTGCCCGCGCCATCTTCGGCGCCGACCGCATCGCCGCCGGCACCATCTCCCTCGACGGCAAGACGATCGCGCCTGAAACACCCGCCGACGCCATCGCCCTCGGCATCGGCCTGGTGCCGGAAGACCGCAAGCATCAGGCGATCTTCGCCGCGCTCGGCATTCTCACCAACTTTTCCGTCGCAGCGCTCGGCCGCTACTCCAACGCTCTCGGCTTCATGGCCGAGCGCCGCGAGCGCCAGGCGCTGGCGAGCTACAGAAAAACGCTGTCGATCCGCATGGCCTCGCCCGAGCAGCCCATCGAGGGGCTGTCCGGCGGCAACCAGCAGAAGGTCATCCTCGCCCGCTGGCTTGCGCGCGACCCCAAGGTGCTGATCGTCGACGAGCCGACGCGAGGCGTCGATGTCGGCGCCAAGGCCGAGGTGCACCAGATCCTGGTGCAGCTCGCCGGGCGCGGCATCGCCATCATGATGATCTCGTCGGAATTGCCCGAAGTGCTTGCGGTGTCGGACAGGATCGTCACCATGCGGCGCGGCCGCATCACCGGCGAGATGCCAGGCATCGAGGCGACCGAGGAAAAACTGATGGAACTGATGGCGCTCGATCAAACGCAGGAAGCGACGCAATGACCAGCACGACCGAACAGAGCCAGCACGGCGGCATCAATGTCGCGCGCCTGCTGATGAGCTTCGGACCGCTGATGTTCCTGGCGCTGCTGATCGTCGTCTTCACCGTGCTGAAGCCGAGCTTCATCGACCCGATCAACATCTTCAACATCATGCGGCAGATCTCGATCACCGGGCTGATCGCGCTCGGCATGACCTTCGTCATCCTCACCGCCGGCATCGACCTGTCGGTCGGCTCGCTGCTGGCTTTCTGCGGCATGGTCGCGGCGGTGGTGGCCAAGGGCGGCACCGCCAACACGCTGTCGCTGTCGACGTCCGGCGCACAAGGCTTTGGCTGGTTCGCCGCCCTTCTGGCTGCCGTCGTCGTCGGCGCCCTGGCCGGCGGCGTCCAGGGCTTTGCCATCACCCGGCTGAAAGTGCCGCCCTTCGTCGTCACGCTCGGCGGCCTCACCGTCTTTCGCGGCCTGACGCTGACGATCTCCAATGGCGGCCCGATCTCCGGCTTCGACGCTTCGATGCGCTGGTTCGGCACCGGGCTGATCGGCCCGGTGCCGGTGCCGGCGATCATCTTCGCGGCGGCGGCGATCCTCTGCCACATCGTCCTGCGATACACGCGCTACGGCCGCGCCGTCTACGCCGTCGGCGGCAATGCCGAGGCGGCGCGGCTGTCCGGCCTGCGCGTCGACCGCATCCTGATCTCGGTCTACATCATCGTCGGCTTCTTCGCCGGCCTTGCCGCCTTCGTGCTATCGGCCAGGCTCAATTCCTCGGAAGCCGTCGCCGGCATCGGCTACGAGCTGACCGTGATCTCGGCGGTGGTCATCGGCGGCACCTCGCTGTTCGGCGGCATCGGCTCGGTCGGCGGCACGGTGGTGGGTGCGGCACTGATCGGCGTGCTGCAGAACGGGCTGCAGTTCAACAACGTCTCGTCCTACACGCAAAGCATCGTCATCGGCCTGATCCTGATCCTCGCCGTGGCCTTCGACCGCTGGCTGAAATCGCGGGTAAGGCGGTAGTCCGAGGGGCAATACAGACCTAGGTCGGCGGGACAGTACCCCCTCTGTCCTACCCGACATCTCCCCCCTCAAGGGGGGAGATTGGATGTCGCTTCGCCTTTCGCCAATCTCAGAAGAAGCGCTACCGGCGAAGCTGCCAATCTCCCCCTTGAGGGGGGAGATGTCCGGCAGGACAGAGGGGGGTGTTCAAGCGCGGCGCATAGGGATAGGCAAGTTTCGCGCGGAGGGAATAGAAGCAGTGAACCACTATCACGTACCTTCGAACAACCGCGGCAATGCGCGCAAGATGCGCAAGACCATAACGGACGCCGAGCTGAAGCTCTGGAACGAGATCAGGGCGCACCGTCTCATGGGATTGGCGTTTCGGCGACAGATGCCGATAGCCGGCTACATTGTCGATTTTGCCTGTCCGGACAAAAAGCTGATCGTCGAACTCGACGGCTCCCAGCACGCTCAGGCCGAAGCCTCGGCATCGGATGCTTACAGAAGCTCGAGGCTGGAGGCGATTGGCTGGACCATCCTGCGTTTCTGGAACGACGACGTCATTCGCGACATCGACAATGTCTGCCAGCACATCGTGATCGTAGCCGGCCTGGCAGGCGCAGACCTGTGTTGAGTGTTGGTCGCGGACCTGGATCGCGCAACGCTGGCGGGGCAGTACCCCCTCAAGGGGGAGATTGGATGTCGCTTCGGCTTTCGCCAATGTCAGAAGAAGCGCTACCGGCGAAGCTGCCAATCTCCCCCCTTGAGGGGGAGATGTCCGGCAGGACAGAGGGGGGTCCTCGACCGTAGGGCGGAGAGATCAAAGGCAGCGCACCACTATCCGTACCTCCCCGTAACCGCGGCACATGCGCCAGATGCGCGAGGTCGTGATCGTAGCCGGCTTGGCAGGCGCGGAGATGCGCAACGTTGGCGCGAGGCACCCCCTCTGTCCTGCCGGACATCTCCCCCTCAAGGGGGGAGATTGGATGTTGCTGCGGCTTTCGCCATTCTCCAACTTGGGGAAAAGCCGCGTTCATGCCGGTGCGTTGAGACGCTGCGAACGCGTTGCCCAATCGATGACTGTCCCGCCGGCAACGGTAGGACTCGTCAGCGGCGCGAGAAGATCGTTGCGGCGGGCGAACGCCACGAAGGTCGCCCGCGCCGTCTCGGCGTCGATCTCTCCGTCCATCGCCGCCCGGCAGGCTTTGGCGGCGATGTCATGCGCGGCCGTCCGGCTCGCCCGCGGCCAGTCGGCAAGCAGCGCATGGGCCTCAGCCGCGCTTTCTATCCTGGTCGGCGTGCCGAGGCCGGTAAGGATGGTGACCGGCTTTTCAAAAGAAGAACGGTCCATGACACTCTCCTTTCCGGTTCAACTGTCTCCATTCCAACGCAACAGGCGCAGGCATGCGCGCGGCAATCATTTATGCTCCTCCTGGCCGGCCCCGACGCGTTGGGCCGACAGGAACATCAGCGTATAGGCCGCCTTGCGGCGATCCCAGCCGGCCTGCTCGGCCATGTCCAGCAAGCCGTCGACCAGGGGCGCCAGCGCCGCCCTGCAATCGGTTTCATAGTTGAATCGTTCTTCGGGCGGGTCGGCGCCGCGATCTTTCCAAAACTGTCCATCACATCCATCGCAACACCTGCTCCGCATTAATCCCGGACCGGCAAAACCGTGCCCGCTTTGGCGGACACGGTCCATCTGCCGTTCAGAAGCCTCGCTTTGGAGGCCTGACCTTAGTAGTCCATGCCGCCACCGCCGGGCATTGCCGGTGCGGCAGCTTCCTTCTTCGGCTTCTCGGCCACCATCGCCTCGGTGGTTACCAGCAGGCCGGCGACCGACGCGGCGTCCTGCAGAGCGGCGCGCACCACCTTGGCCGGGTCGATCACGCCCTGCGCGTAGAGATCGCCGAACTCATTGGTCTGGGCGTTCCAGCCATAGCCGAATTCGGTCTTCTCGCGCAGCTTGCCGACGATGATCGAGCCTTCCGCACCGGCATTCTCGGCGATCTGGCGCACCGGCTGCTCGATGGCCCGACGCACGATCTCGACGCCGGTCCTCTGGTCGGGGTTGTCGACGGCGACATTGTCGAGCGCCTTCGCTGCCCTGAGCAGCGCCACGCCGCCGCCAGGCAGTATGCCTTCCTCGACCGCAGCGCGGGTGGCGTGCATGGCGTCGTCGACGCGGTCCTTGCGCTCCTTGACCTCGACCTCGGTCGAGCCGCCGACGCGGATGACGGCGACGCCGCCGGCGAGCTTGGCCAGCCGCTCCTGCAGCTTCTCGCGGTCATAGTCGGAGGTGGTCTCCTCGATCTGCGCCTTGATCTGGCTGATGCGCGCCTGGATCTCGTCCTTGCGGCCGGCACCGTCGACGATCGTGGTGTTCTCCTTCTCGATCAGCACCTTCTTGGCGCGGCCGAGCATCTCCAGCGTGACGTTTTCGAGCTTGATGCCGAGATCCTCGCTGATGGCCGTGCCGCCGGTCAGGATGGCAATGTCTTCCAGCATCGCCTTGCGGCGGTCACCAAAACCCGGCGCCTTGACGGCGGCAACCTTCAGGCCGCCGCGCAGCTTGTTGACGACCAGCGTCGCCAGCGCCTCGCCTTCGACATCCTCGGCGATGATCAGCAGCGGCTTGCTCGATTGCACTGCGGCTTCGAGCACCGGCAGCATGGCCTGCAGGTTGGACAGCTTCTTCTCGTGGATCAGCACATAGGGCTCTTCGAGCTCGACGCGCATCTTGTCCTGGTTGGTGATGAAATAAGGGCTGAGATAGCCGCGATCGAATTGCATGCCCTCGACCACTTCGAGTTCAGTCTCGGCGGTCTTGGCCTCCTCGACCGTGATGACGCCCTCATTGCCGACCTTTTCCATCGCTTCGGCGAGGAAGCGGCCAATCTCGGCATCGCCATTGGCCGAGATGGCGCCGACCTGGGCGATTTCGTCGTTCCTTGTCACCTTGCGGGCATTGGCCTTGAGTTCAGCGACGATGGCGTCGACCGCCTTGTCGATGCCGCGCTTCAGGTCCATCGGGTTCATGCCGGCGGCAACCGCCTTGGCGCCTTCCTGGACGATCGACTGCGCCAGAACGGTCGCGGTCGTGGTGCCGTCGCCGGCGACGTCGCTGGTCTTCGAGGCGACCTCGCGCACCATCTGCGCGCCCATGTTCTCGAACTTGTCCTCAAGCTCGATTTCCTTGGCGACGGTAACGCCGTCCTTGGTGATGCGCGGGGCGCCGAATGACTTGTCGAGGATGACATTGCGGCCCTTGGGACCGAGCGTCACCTTCACCGCGTCGGCGAGGATGTTGACACCGCGCAACATCTTCTCGCGGGCTTCGGTATGGAATTTCACATCCTTGGCAGCCATTGGATAACTCCTTCAAATAGGCAGCTTACGTTGACTGATGGCTTGTTCAGGCCCCGCTCAGGCGGCCTTCTTTTTTATCTGGTCGGTCATTTCAATCACGCCCAGCACATCGCTTTCCTTCATGATGAGCAGGTCCTCGCCATTGAGCTTGATCTCGGTGCCCGACCATTTGCCGAACAGGATGCGGTCGCCGACCTTGACGTCCAGCGGCTGCAACTGTCCGCTATCGTCGCGCGCGCCGGGGCCGGCGGCGATGACCTCGCCTTCCTGCGGCTTCTCCTTGGCTGTGTCAGGAATGATGATGCCGCCCGCGGTCTTCTCGTCGACCTCGATGCGGCGGACCAGGATACGGTCATGCAATGGACGGAACGCCATGTCGTTCTCCTCATAGGACAAACAGATTTTCTTGGACCTCCCTTCGCAGCCGACCAGTGGGTCGGTGCGACGGTGCGCGACCCCTGCTCAGGCATCACGCGCCTATCGAATTAGTCTGCCTATCCAGCCTTTCAAGAGGACGCCGAAAAAATTTTAGCACTCGCCGTTGTCGAGTGCCAACACACCGTAATAACGCGCTGTAATAATGGCGCTATTCCAGGATTTGAAACGACGGATGCGGCTTGAAATCGGGGCGCAACCTTCCGACATCATCGTCGATCCCGGCACCGTCTGCCGGCGGCCGGAACCGATGAGGAAGTGGAAGCGTTTTCCCCCGCGGAGGATGGACGCCTGATCGTTCGGAAAGGAGACGGGCATGGTCGGTAATGAGTTCCAGGTCAGCAACGAGTTCCGGCTCCAGATGCAGGGTTTTGGCCTGACGACGGCAGAGATCCATTATCGTCTTCCCGACTATCGGGACCTGCTCCAGCTCTTCATCTGGCAGCAATACGACATCGCCCCGGATTTCCCGACGCTGAAGCATTTCCTCGAATTTTGGGAACGTGAGATCGAGGGCCCGCTGCATTCTGTGCGCGTCGCCCATCACCGTCTGATCCAGCCCTCCGAATGGCGGGCGGTGGACGGCGTCATTACGCTGCAGTGAAATAGAAAAAAGGCGGCGCTTTTCATAAAAGGCGTCGCCTCTGCAGCACGGCGCTTCCGCCCCGGCTTCAGTTTCATTGGCGTTCAGGTGGATTGATATTCAGGTGGATTAACGTCCCGTGACCAGCAGTCCGGCGGTGCGCGCCGCCTTGACGAAGGCGGTGCGCGCCTCGCGGGCGGTGCGCCAACCGTCGAGCGCGTCGCGGCAGGCGCGATAGGCTGCGCGCCAGTTGCGGCCGCGCGCCCGGTCCGGCCATTGCTGCATGCATTCGATGGCTTCCCAGCTGCTGGCGACCTTGCGCTCTCCGACGGATTGGAGCTTCAGCGTGATCGGCCCGGAAAATGAGACG
Organism: Mesorhizobium sp. WSM4806; assembly: GCF_055811635.1. Classification (NCBI taxonomy): domain Bacteria; kingdom Pseudomonadati; phylum Pseudomonadota; class Alphaproteobacteria; order Hyphomicrobiales; family Phyllobacteriaceae; genus Mesorhizobium; species Mesorhizobium sp. WSM4806. The sequence continues at coordinate 37,224 of NZ_JBVVQZ010000028.1, forward strand.
TCGTTCATCACTTCCTCCTTTTCTTTTTGAGAATAACCAGGAAGGCAGCCCGATCGGCGCCCGACTGACGAGATGGTTCGTATGGCTGCACGCTTCAAGACCTCCCCCATCTCCCAGTCTGCTTGCCAAAACCCGGCGCTATATGTCGTCGTCCGGCGGTTCGAGAAGTCCGATCAGCGTCGCCACCCTTGCCGACGGCAGCGGGCGGCCCTCGTTGACCAGCGCCTCATCGGCGCCGACCCAGGCAAAGGCCTCGCGCAACTCTTCGATCGTCGCGCCGGTCGAGGCGATGTCGGCGATCACGGCGTCGTCGACCGGGCCCAGCACCGAAATGATGTCGTCGCGTGTCATGGTCATGATGTCCTCCATGCGGCGTGCCGGCGCGACCCTCAAACGACGGTTGAAACCGGCATTGCCAGCACAATCGGGGCCAGTACAATCCGGCAACAAAAATTCTGGCAGCGGGACAGAATCTGGGTCTTGATTTCGGCCTGACAATAACCAAATGAAAATTGCCGGTTGCCGAATGGGACTGGCAGAACCCAGGGAGCGCCAAGCTCTTTGGCGTCCCTCGTACTATGTTGCTCCATGGAGGATGTAGCTATGAGAACCGCATTCGACTTTTCCCCGCTCTATCGGTCGAGCATCGGTTTCGACCGCATCTTCAACCTGCTGGAAAACGCGCCGCAGGCAGTTGAAACCTGGCCGCCCTATGACATCGAGCGAAGCGACGAGAACACCTATCGGGTGAGGATCGCCGTCGCCGGTTTTTCCGAGAACGATCTCGACATCAGCCACGAGCCGAACCTTCTCATCGTCTCTGGCGAGCGCAAGGAACACGACGAGGTGGAATATCTCCATCGCGGCCTTCCGGTGCGACCGTTCGCACGGCGCTTCGAGCTTGCCGATCACATGACGGTCACCGGCGCCTCGCTCAACAACGGCCTGCTGACGATCGACCTCGTGCGCCAAGTGCCCGAAGAGATGAAGCCGCGTCGCATCACGATCGCCAAGCAAGACGCCGCACCGAAGGCCGGACAGGTCGAGAAGCCGAAGCAGGCCGCCTGAGCGAAGGCGATCTCTGGCGTTCGCCTTTGACACAACCAGTCGAGAAAGGAGAACAGCAATGGCTATTCGTGATCTCATTCCCTGGGGCCGGGAGAACAGTCCGGTTCCCAGCTTCTATCGTGACGAGGACCGCGACCCGTTCATGGCGTTGCATCGCGAGATGAACCGCCTGATCGACGACGCCTTCCGCGGCTTCGAAACGCGCATGCCGATGCTCAGCGGATTTTCGTCGGCGCGCGGCAGCTGGCCGAGCGTCGAAATCGCCGACGGCGAGAAGGAGATCCGCGTGACCGCGGAAATTCCCGGCATGGACGAAAAGGACGTCGAGGTGATGCTCGATGACGGCGTGCTGACGCTGCGTGGCGAGAAGCGCTCCGAGACCGAAGACAAGGACAGGCAGTTCTCCGAGCGGTTCTACGGCCGCTTCGAGCGCCGCATCCCGCTCGGCTACGAGGTCGAGGAGGACAAGGTGAACGCCGCCTTCCATAACGGCGTGCTCACCGTGACGCTGCCCAAGACGGAGCGCGCACGGACGAAAGCCAAGCGCATCGCCATCAGTGGCAGTGCCGCCAGCCCCGGCAAGAGCAAGCACTGACGACATCGGCAGCCGGACGCGCCAGCCGCGCCCGGCTGCAGATCGGGCTGCATCCCGATCGGCCCGCGCGCTCCGCCCAAAGGCACGGGCTTCATTTGTTCGGCCGATGCGCCTGACGGTGCGAAGGCCGCATAGTGAGTATCTACGGAGCATTGAGTAGCAGCGTCGCTACCGTGGCGTTCCTGGCGCACAGGCTACGGAGCCCGTCATCCCTTGGGGTGGCGGGCTTTCGTATTAATCGTCGGCTTTATCGGCCTGTGAAAAGTCCTCGCCATCCGCTTCGTGTCACGATCGCGGGCGGAGGCAGCCACCCGTCTCAGATCGCCTCGCGCTGCCGTTCCGGCGTGGCGACCAGCAAGGCCGCGGCGGCGTTGGCGGCAGCAAGTGCGGCCTCGACCCGATGCCCGCGGGCAAGGCCTGCCGCGAACGCGCCGACGAACTCGTCGCCGGCGCCATGGGTGCTGACCACCTTCACCGGAAGGGCGGCCCGCGCGAACGCCTGGCCGTCGCGGCCGCAATAGGCAACGCCCTCCCCGCCTGCCGTGACGATCGCGGCCGGGTAGAAATCGACCAGCATGCGTGCCGCCTCGGCAGCACCCTCGAGCGTATCGACGACCGCAACGCCGGCCAAGAATTCCGCCTCGATGGCGTTGACGATGACGATATCGGTGAGTGCGATCAATTCGCCGGACAGTTTTCGCGCGGGGGCGGCGTTGAGCACGACGCGGCCGCCATGCGCCTTCACCGCCCGCGCTGCGGCAATGTTGGCGGCTTCCGGCACCTCGTTCTGCAGCAGCAGCACCGCCGTTTGCGCAACCATCTCGGTCGCGGCCACGATGTCCTTCTCGCCCAAGGTGAGATTGCTGCCCGAGACGATCACCGCGCCATAATCGCCGCCGGCGTCGAAGATCACCACGCTCATGCCCGAGCCGGCGCCAGGTGCGACCCGCACGAAGCGGCTGTCGACGCCGCGGCGCGCGAGATTGCTGACAAGCGCGCGGCCGAAATCGTCATCGCCGACGGCGCCGATCATTGCCGAGCGCACGCCGGCCCGCGCCGCCGAGACCGCCTGGTTGCCGCCCTTGCCGCCGCATTTCGGCTGCCAGGCATGGCCGGTTACGGTTTCGCCCTTGCGCGGGCGGTCAGGCGCTTCGACCATGATGTCGTAATGCAGGCTGCCGAACACGGTGACCAGCGGAGCCGTCATGTGCCCCAATCTTTCATGAGCCGCCCCAATCTTTCATGAACCGCCCTTGTCCCGGCGTTTCGAGGTCACCGCCGACATCGTGCGGCCGAGATTGCGCTCCGCCGCCTGGTAGTCGCGCTGTGCCACCGCGACGAACAGCGCGTCGAGAATGTTGAGCTGGGCGATGCGCGCCGCCGCGTTCTCGCCCATCAATGGCGAGCCCTGCGCGGTCGAGCACAGCACGATGTCGGCGACGGCGGCCAGCGGCGAGTTGTCGTAATTGGTGATCGCCAGCGTCCGCGCACCGCTCTTGCGGGCGAGATGGATGGCATCGATCACGGCGCTGGTGTTGCCGGAATGCGAGAAGCCGACGGCGATGTCGTCAGCGCCGAGCAGCGAGGCCGACATCAGCATCATGTGCGAATCGTCGTAGACGGATGCGCGGATGCCGATGCGCAGGAATTTGTGCGAGACGTCGCGCGCGATCTGCGCCGAACCGCCGACGCCATAGAAATCGCGGTTCCTGGCGCGGTACAAAAGATCGGCGGCGCGGTCGAAATCGTCCATGTCGAGGATCGCCAGCGTCTCCTCCAGCGCCTGGATCGAGGTGCGGAACACTTTTTGGACGATCTCGGCCGAACTGTCGTCGACCGACAGTTCCTGGTGCATTTCGGCGGTCGGCAGGCGGCTGTATTCGTAAACCGCGGTGCGGAAGTCGCGATAGCCGGAAAAGCCCAGTTTCTTGGCGATCTTCACCACCATCGCCTCCGACACGCCGGCTTCTTCGGCGATCTGCTTGAGCGGAATGGTCTCGTCGAAGCCGCGCCGTCCGAACACGGTTTCCACCACCTTCGCCTCGAGCGGCGTCAAATGCGGCATCATCATGCGGATCCGCGGTCCTACTGCTTTCAGATCCAGGCTGGTCAAGGTCATCCACGTCCCCTCGTCACGCGATCGATGAGCATCGCGGCGAGGATTATAAGGCCAGTTGCCAAGAGCTGATAGAAGGACTGGACATTCATCAGCGTCAGGCCGTTGCGCATGGTGCCGAGGATGACGGCGCCCAGGATGGTGCCGACGACGCTGCCCTTGCCGCCCATCAGCGAGGCGCCGCCGATGGCCGCCGCGGCAATGGCATCGAGCTCCCAGAGATTGCCGAGAATGGGTTCGGCGGCACCCAGCCGTCCGATCAGGATCTGCGCGGCAAGGGCCGCCAGCAGGCCCGAGATCATGTAGGCGGCGATCTTGGTGCGAGCGATCGGCACGCCGGCTATGTAGGCTGCCTCCTCATTGCCGCCGACGGCGAGCAGATATTCGCCGAAAGGCGTCTTCTTGAGGATGATCCAGGCGATCAGCGCGACCACGGCCACGATGATGACCGCCAATGGCAGCCCGAACAGCGAGCCGTTGAAGATGGCGCGGAAGCCGGCAGGCAGGCCGAGCACCGGATTGCCGCCGGTATAGATCAGCGCCAGCGCCCGGTAGATGCTGAGCGTTCCCAGTGTGACGATGAAAGGCTGCAGCCCGACATAGGCGACCAGCACGCCATTGAGCAGGCCGCAGACGAGGCCGATAGCGAAGCCGGCGGCGATGGCCAGCGGAAACGGCACGCCGGCAATCAGCATCGAGGCCGAGATGACGGCCGAAAGGGCTGCCGTCGGCCCGACCGACAGATCGATGCCGCCCGAGATGATCACCAGCGTCATGCCCAACGCCAGGCAGGCGTTGATGCTCGACTGCTGCAGGATGTTGATCAAGTTGCGCTCGGCAAAGAAGCCCGGGACCAGCGCGCCGAAGACGGCGAGGATCACCACCAGGCCGATCAGCGTGCCGGCATCGCGCAGCGAAAACCGGTGCAGGAATTCAGCCCGTGGGCGCGCTGCTGTGTGTTCGGTTACATCAGTCATACGCTGGTCCTGTCCGTTATGCCTTGCCGGCCCGATGGCCTTGCGCCTTGCCGGCCTTGCGTCTCCGATTGGGGTATGGCGTGCGCCGCGATCGCCTGTTCGCTGAGATCGGCCCGGTCGAGTTCGGCGGCGACCGTGCCGTCGCGCATGACCAGCACGCGGTCGGCGAGCCGGATCACCTCGGGAAGCTCGGACGACACGACGACGACCGAATGGCCTTCGGCGGCGAGCTCCTCGATCAAATGGTAGATCTCCGCCTTGGCGCCGACGTCGATGCCGCGCGTCGGCTCATCGAACAAAAGGATGCGCGTTCCCGCCGCCAGCCAGCGGCCGATGATCGCCTTCTGCTGGTTGCCGCCGCTGAACAGCCGGATCGGCCGGTCGAGCAGGAACGGGCGCAAATTGACCCGCTTCATCTTCTCGGCCGCGACCCGTTTCAGCCTGGGGTGATCGATGACGCCGCACGGTGCGAACACGCCCATCGAGGCCAGCGCCATATTGCTGGAGATCGACCGCAGCGGCACGATGCCTTCGCGCTTGCGCTCCTCCGGCACCAGGCCGATGCCGGCGGCGATGGCTTCGCACGGACTGGCGAGTTTTATCGCCTTGCCGTCGATCTCGACCCTGCCCGACGAGGCGCGGTCGGCGCCGGCCAGCAGCCGCAGCAGTTCGGTGCGGCCCGAGCCGACCAGGCCGGCAATGCCCAGCACCTCGCCGCGGTGCAGGTCGAACGAGACGTCATGGACCTTGGTTGCCGAGGCGAGGCCACGCACGCTCAGCCTGACCTCGCTGGAGGCGTGCGAGCGGTGCTGTTCCTGGGCGAGCTCGCGTCCGACCATCATCGAAACGACGGCTTTTTCCGACACCTGCGCCAGATCGACGGATCCGACCACGACGCCGTCGCGCATGATTGTGGCGCGCTGGCAGATGCCGAACACCTCGTCCAGCTTGTGCGAGACATAGACGACCGCGACGCCGTCGCGCGCCAGCCCGGCAATGACTTCGGCCAGCCGCTCGAACTCGCTCGGCGTCAGGCTCGATGTCGGCTCGTCCATCGCCACGACGCGCGCCCGATCGAGCAGCGCCCGGGCGATCTCGACGATCTGCCGCTGCGCAACCTTCAGGCTGCCGAGCGGGACTGCCGGATCGATGGTCGGATCGAGTGCGGCAAGGGCTTCCGCGGCGCGGCGTTCCTGCTCGCGGCGGGCGACGAAGATGCCGCCGCGCGTCAGCGGATGGCCGAGGAACATGTTCTGGGCGACGCTGAGATGCGGCACCTGCTGCAATTCCTGATGGATCATGGCGACGCCCGCGGCGCGCGCCGCGACCGGATTGTTCAGCGCCACCGGTCTGCCGTCGATCAGCACGCTTCCGGCGGTCGGCCTGTAGACCCCCGACAGGATGCGCAGCAGCGTCGATTTGCCGGCGCCGTTCTCACCGAGCAGGCCATGGATTTCGCCGGCGCCGACGGAAAAGGACACATCGCTCAGCGCTCGCACCGCCGGAAACACCTTGGAAATGCCCTCGAATTGCAGCCGCGGGACAGACATTGGCTCTATTCTCCAGGCAAAGGGCGCCAGCCCGGCCGGCACCCGCAGTCCTGCCCTTAATTGCCCGCTGCCGCGTCCTCGAGCAGCGCCTTGCGCACGGCGTCGCCGGCGCCGGAATAGCGGTCGGCATTGTCCTTGGTGATAAGCGCCTGCGGCGTGGCGACGACGCGCGGCAGCTTCTGCCCGGCCACCAGCCGCAGCGCCGATTCCAGCGCCACCTCGCCGGTCAGCACCGGGAAGCTGTCGACGGTGCCGGTCAGTTCGCCGGCGCGGATCGAGGCATAGGCGTCGGAGATGCCGTCGGTGCCGAAGACGGCGACCTTGTCCTGCAGGCCGGCGGCCTTGACCGCCTCGACGATGCCCAGTGCCATGCCGTCATTGTTGGCATAGAAGCCGATCAGGTCGGGGTGCTGCTGCAGGATGTTGCTGGCAGCGTCGAAGGAGGTCTGGCGGTCCCAGTTGCCGGGCACGCTGGCGACGACCTCGAACTTGCCGGCTTCGGTGATCGTGGTCTTGAAGCCATCGGTGCGCTGGACTGCGGCATAGACTCCGGCCTGGCCTTCGACGATGGCGACATTGCCGCCATCCGGCCAGTTCTTGATGAACCATTTGGCGACGCGCACCCCATTGTCGCGCTGGACATTGCCGACATAGTGCTCGGCCTGCGGGATGACCGCGTCGTTGACATTGACCACCGGCACGTTGGCGGCCTTGGCCTGTTCCATGATTGGCTGCAGGTTGGAGTCGGTCTGCGGCGAGACGAGCAGCACGTTGTAGCCCTGCGTGACCAGGCCTTCGGCGATTGTCAGCTGGCCGAGCTGGTCGCCCTCGCTCTGCGCCGCCTGGTAGACGACAGGCACGCCGACGCGATCGCCGAACGACTTGTAGCCTTCACCCAGCGAGCGCCAGTATTCGTTGGTCAGCGTCTTGGAGACGGCGCCCGCCCTGGTGCCGTCGGGCAGCTTGGGAAGCGCGCCGAACTTGGCCTCGAGCTGCGACCAGTCGATGCGGTCCTTCTCGGTATCGGAATTGAGCGGCGCGAGGTCGGTCGAAAAGGCCGAGCCGATGGACAGCGCCATCAGCGCAGCGGTGGCGGTGGCAAGCAGAAATTTCATGGTCTTTCCTCCCTTGTTGAAAACGGCGCCGGCCTCAGTTCTCCGGCCCGAGCATGGCTTCCTGGATGATGGCTTGCGACGCGACCGCGTCCTGACGGTCGATGGCGGTGGACAGGCGGTTGTCCCTTTCCAGCCGGTCGACGACGCGCAGCATGCGCTTGACCGTGGCGATGTTGACTTCGCATTCGTGGACCGGATCGAGGCCGGTCATGTCGGGGAAGGTGTCGAAGTAGATGGCGCCGGCGTAGCCGTCGCGGCGGATCTGGCGGAGCAGCTCGATCGTCTGCAGCGTGTGCACTGCGCCGACCATCAGGCCGTCGTCGCGCTTGGCATAGCCGTCGTTGAGATGCACGCCCAAGAGTTTGCTGTGGCGCGCCACAAGTGCTGCGGCAAAGGCCGGCTGCTCGTCGGCATAGAGCACATGGGCGAAATCGAGCGTCACGCCGAGATTGGGCAGGCCGATCTCGCGGATCGCCAGCAATGTCGTCGCCGCGTCGGGCATCAGGCTGTAGGAACGCGGCTCGTTGGGCTTGTACTCCAGGCTGATCAGGCAGTCGGGATCATGCGCTGCCACTTCACGAATACCATCAATTTCGTGTTGCCATAGCGTCGCGTAATCGGCCTGGAAGGCATAGTCGAAGCCATCCTGGCCGAGCCACAGCGTCATCAGATTGGCGCCCGCCTCACGCACGGCGTCGATGCCGGCCTTGGTCAGGTCGATGGCTTCGCGGCGAACTGCCGGATCCGGATTGGTGAAGGCGCCGAGCTTGAAGGCGGGATTGGAGTAGTAGCGCATGGCAAAACCATTGATGGAAAGCCCGAGATCGCCGAGTTTTTGTGCCATTTCCGCAGGTTTTTCATCGACATGATCGGGAAAGTTGAGGTCGAGGTCGGTCAGCCCCGCAACCTTCGCCGCTCGCGCCGCCATCTGCAGCATGGACGGCTTGCCGACAAGATCCGGCCATTCGGCCTGCGGCCGCGAGGCAAAGGAATTGAGGCGTGTGGCGAAACGACTGGCTGTCATGGATGACCCTTTTGGTGGACATAACTTCACATATTTTTGAGTATTTGTAAAGTTCTCATTTGAGGGCTCTAGGGAATTCGACCTTGAGGCGGCGCCGCCAAACCGTAAGGCCTGCGCATGGTAAGGTTCCGGGCGGGCGCTGCTGATCGTAACCCTCTACAACCGCTCGTCGCCCTTGCGTCTTGCGCGCCAATCGATCATCCTCGCCGCAGTTGCACCGCGGCCGGGGGGTTCGCACATGCCGACGCTTTATGCGCTGAAACCGGCCTTCCAGGCCAGACTGCGGCCGCTCGCCGACCGGCTGGCCGGGGCCTGCGTCACCGCCAACCAGATCACGCTGCTGGCTGCCGCCCTGTCGGTTGCCACCGGCGTTGTGGTCGCGGCCCTTGCCGGCCATCGCGCGGTCTTCCTGCTGATGCCGGTGGTGCTGTTTGCGCGCATGGCGCTCAACGCCATCGACGGCATGCTTGCGCGCGAACATGGCCAGGCCTCAAAACTCGGCATGTATCTCAACGAGCTCTGCGACGCCGTCTCCGACCTGGCGCTGATCCTGGCCTTTGCCGCTCTCTTCCCTGCCTGGGGCGTCGTCGCCTTTGCCGTCACAGCAGTGCTTGTGGAGTTCGCCGGCGTGCTTGGCATCGCGGCAGGCAGCGGGCGCAATTATGCCGGGCCGTTCGGCAAGAGCGATCGGGCGCTGGCGCTCGGCATCGTCGCCGTCCTCGTCGCCTGCGGCCTGTGGGTGGACGCGATCACGCCGTTCGTGTTTCCGGCAATGGCTACACTCTCGCTGGTGACCGCCATCAACCGGATACGCAGCGGCCTTAACGGGAGCGGCGACTGAAATTCCGGACGCATCCGCCTGGGGAAAAACATGCTTCATGAACCGACGATTGCTGCTTCCGCAGTTGAGCAGCGGGTGGCGCAGGAGCGCACCTTCCGCAGCCATGACGGCACCGAGATCTTCTACCGCTACTGGCCGGCGGTCGGGCAACCCGCCAAGGGCGCGGTTGTGCTGTTCCACCGCGGCCACGAGCACGGCGGCCGCATGGCTCATCTGGTCGACGAACTCGATATGCCCGGCCATGCCTTCTACGCCTGGGACGCGCGCGGCAATGGCCGCTCGGCCGGCGAGCGCGGCTATGCGCCGTCTTTTGCCGCACTTGTGCGCGACATCGATTGTTTGGTGCGCGAGATTGGCAGAGACGGTTTTTCCCAGCGCGACATCGCGCTGATCGCGCAATCTTTCGGCGCGGTGCTCGCGGCCGCCTGGGTGCATGATTATGCACCGCAGATTCGCGCCTTGGTACTGGCCTCGCCGGCCTTCTCGGTCAAGCTCTACGTGCCTTTCGCCAAGCAAGGCATTGCGCTGTGGCAGAAGATCAAGGGCCGCTTCTTCGTCAATTCCTACGTCAAGGCCAAGTTCCTGACGCATGACCCCGAGCGCATCGCCTCCTTCGAGGCCGATCCGCTGATCACGCGGCCGATCTCTTCCAACATCCTGGTCGAGCTCTACGACCACGCCGCCCGCATCGTCTCGGATGCCCGCGCCATCACCGTGCCGACGCAATTGCTGATCTCCGGCAGCGACTGGGTTGTGCGGCATGGACCGCAGCACGAATTCTTCGTCAATCTCGCCAGCCCGGCCAAGCAGCGGCATGTGCTGCCCGGCTTCTTCCACGACACGCTGGGCGAACGCGACCGCCGCAAGGCACTCGACCTGATCAAGCCGTTCCTCGAAAGACAGTTCTCGACGCCACAGAAGTCCGTCGACCTGACCGCGGCCGACCGCGTTGGCTACACACGCGACGAGGCCGACCGGCTGGCCTCGCCGCTCGCTTTGCTGTCACCGAAAGGCCTCTATTGGGCAATGAGCCGCGCCTCGATCCGCGCGGGCGCCTGGCTGTCGTCAGGCATGAAGACCGGGATCGCCACCGGCTTCGATTCCGGCTCGACCCTCGACTACGTCTATGAGAACCAGGCGCGGGGCGCCGGTCCGCTCGGCCGCATGATCGACCGCACCTTTCTCGACGCCATCGGCTGGCGCGGCATCCGCCAGCGCAAGCTGCATCTCGAAGAGCTGATCGGCAGCGCCACTCGCACGCTGAAGGCCGCCGGCCGCACGGTCCATATCGTCGATATCGCTGCCGGCCACGGCCGCTACGTGCTCGACGCCGTCGCCAAATGCACCGAGCCGCCGGCCAGCGTTCGGTTGCAGGATTTTTCCGAGCTCAACGTTTCGCTCGGCTGCAAGCTGATCGCCGAGCGGCCCCTGCCGACCGATGTCTCGTTCCACCAGGCCGACGCCTTCGACGCCGAGATGCTTGCCGGGCTCGATCCGGCGCCGGACCTGGCCATCGTCTCCGGGCTTTACGAATTGTTTGCCGACAACGCCATGATCATCCGCTCGCTCGGCGGGCTGGCCAGGGCGATGCAGCCCGGCAGCCTGCTTGTCTACACCAACCAGCCCTGGCATCCGCAGCTCGAAATGATCGCCCGCAGCCTGACCTCGCATCGCGGCGGCCAGGCCTGGGTGATGCGCCGGCGCACGCAAGGCGAGATGGACCAGCTGGTGGCGGCGGCCGGCTTCGAGAAGCTCGACCAGCGCATCGACCAGTGGGGGATCTTCACCATATCGGTCGCGCGGCGCGTCTGAGCATGGTCTTGCCTGTCCTTGGCCCTGCCGCCCCTTCTGCCCCTGCGCGCGAGCCGTACGCTGGAATCGCGCTGCGGGCGGCGCTGTGGCTGGTCTTTCTGGCGCCGTTCTTCTACGCGAGCTACGGCTTCGCCAACTGGCTGGCGTCGCAGCGCGACGATGTCGGCAGCATCGTCTTCGCCTGGGAGCACAACATCCCGTTCATCGCCTGGACGATCGTGCCCTACTGGTCGATCAATCTGTTCTACGGCCTGTCGCTGCTGCTCAACGATACCAAGCGCGGCGTCGATCGGCTTGCCGGCCGCTATCTGACGGCGCAGATCGTCGCCGTCGCCTGTTTCATCCTGTTCCCGCTGACGGCGACCTTCGTGCGGCCGCAGACATCGGGCCTGCCAGGCTTCATGTTCGCGGTCCTCGGCGGCTTCGACAAGCCGTTCAACCAGGCGCCGTCGCTGCACATCGCGCTGCTGGTCATCATCTGGGATCATTGGCGCTATCGGCTGAAAGGCATGGCCGGCGTCGTCTGGCATGCCTGGTGTTTGCTGATCGGCGCCTCGGTGCTGACGACGTGGCAGCACCATGTCATCGATATCCCGACCGGCGCTTTGCTCGGCTTCTTCGCCCTGTGGCTGTTTCCGCGCCACGGCGAATTGCCGTTCGCCGGCTTCCGGCTGACCGCTGATGCCGGCGCGCGGCGGCTGGCGCTGTTCTACGCGCTGGTTGCAGCGCTGGCGCTTGCCGGCGCCGCTGCCGGCGCCTTCGTTTTGGCGCTGTGGCTCATCCTGCTGTGGCCGGCGCTGGCGCTGGCCATCGTTGCCTTCGCCTATGCCGGAGCCGGCGCCAAAGTGTTCCAGAAAACGGCCGACGGCAGCGTCTCGCTGGCCAGCCGTGTCTTGCTGCTGCCCCACCGGCTTGGCGCCACGATCAATGCATGGATATGGACGCGCAAGCTGCCGCCGCATGTCGCCATTGCCGACGGTGTCTTCCTCGGCCGCTTTCCCACCGTCGCCGAGGCTGGCGCATTCGGCACGGTGATCGACCTTGCCGGCGAGTTGGAGCGGCCGCGCGGCGTCGCCTGCCGCTGGACGGCTGTCGCCATGGTCGATCTTTTGCCGCCCTCGCCCGAGGCGCAGGCGCAAGCGGTGGCGGCGATCGAGGACGCGCGCAGCTACGGCACGGTGCTTGTCTGCTGCGCGCTCGGCTTCCAGCGCAGCGCCGGCGCCGTCGCCGCCTGGCTGGTTGCCACCGGCCGCGCCGACACGCTGGCGCAAGCGCGAACCAAGCTCGCAGCATCGGGCCGGCCGGTGCATCTTCGGATCGCGATGGACGAGCCGGCATGAACAGTTCGAGCAATAGACGAAGCCACTTGCCAAAGTCGGCGCTGCCCCTCACCTGCCTGCCGGCATCCTCTCCCCGTATAGTGACGGGGAGAGGGGTGCCGTTATCAGCGGTTTCGCCAATCACCAGCGTTTTAGAAATGGCGCCGACACTGCGGCCAGCCTCTTCTCCCCGTCACTATACGGGGAGAAGTGCCCGGCAGGGCGATGAGGGGCGGCGCAAGCATTTGGAAAAGGGCGGCACCAAACCTGAAGCGATTATTCCGGCATGAGTGCCCATCGAGACAAGGCCGAAGCGTTCGCCGTCGGGTTGATGACGCAGGCGGTGTGGCCGCTGTTTTTTGTGCTGGCCGCGTTGGCGGCCGCGCCGGTCATTGCCGTGGCAGCGCAGCCGCAGGCGACCACGCTGGCGGCGGCGGCGTGGCTGGTCGCGGCAGCGAGCGGCGTGGTCACTCTCGCCGTCTCGGCCCTGCTTGCCTTCGACGCGTTGCTGTTCTGGCTGATGGCCAGCCACATCAGCGAGGCCGCCGGCGGTGCCTCGGTAGACGACGTGCTGGCGCGCATGCGCGTCAAACCGGCCGCTGCCGGCATCCGCTCGCTCGACCGGCGCATCGCGGGCACGCAACGCCTGCTGATGAAGCAGCGCATCGCACTCGGCCTGTTCGTGGCGGCGTCGCTCGTCGCCTTGTCTTTCTGAGCCCGACGATGAGCAGGCTCGGCACAAGGAGCTTCACCCTGCTGCAGACCGTGACCTCGGTCGGCCTGTCGGCGCTGGCCTGGGCGGTGACCGGCGTGCGGCCGATCTGGAACGGCAGCCAGCCGTCGGACCGGCAGCGCATCTACTTCGCCAATCATGCCAGCCACGGCGATTTCATCCTGCTGTCGGCCTGCCTCAGCGAGAAGCAGCGCGCCCGCACCCATGCGGTCGCTGCCGCCGACTATTGGGGAAAATCGCGGCTGCGCCGGTTCATCGCGCAGGACATGCTGTCCTCCGTGCTGATCCACCGGCAGTGGACCGATGAGGCGCAGAACCCGATCTCGGTCATGCTGTCGGTGCTCGACGAGGGCCATTCGCTGATCATCTTCCCCGAGGGCACGCGCAACATGACCGACCAGCCGCTGCTGCCGTTCCGCTCCGGCCTCTACAATCTGTCGATGGCGCGGACCGACGTCGAACTCATCCCGTGCTGGATCGAGAACATGTCGCGGGTGCTGCCCAAGGGCCAGTTCGTGCCGGTGCCGCTGCTCTGCCGGGTGGTCTTCGGCGCGCCGATCGCCATTGCGCCCGGCGAGGAACGCCGCGCCTTTCTCGACCGCGCCCGCGAGACGCTGCTGGCGCTGAACCCACGCCCGCTAAGAGGCGATTAGAACACGATGCCAATGATGCACGAGACCCTTATCATGGTTGTCGGCCTCACTGCTGTGCTGACCACGGCAAGCCTGGTTGCCGGCATCCTGTCGTGGCGCGCGCCGAAGCCGCTGTCGTCGACGCTGGTCAACCTCAACCAGCGCATCAACGCCTGGTGGGTGATGGTGGTGGCGATCACCGTCGCCTTCTTCTTCGGCCGCGCCGGCATGACCATCCTGTTCGCGCTGATCTCGTTTGCCGCCTTGCGCGAATTCGTGACGCTGACGCACAGCCGCCGCAGCGACCATTGGGTGCTGCTCGGCATGTTCGGCCTCATCATCCCATTCCAGTACTGGCTGGTATGGACCGCCTGGTACGGCCTGTTCACCATCTTCATCCCGGTCTACTGCTTCCTGCTGATGCCGGCGATCACCGCGCTGCACGGCGACACCGAGCGCTTTCTCGAGCGCATCTCGGCGCAGCAATGGGCGGTCATGATCTCGGTCTACTGCGTCAGCCACGTGCCGGCGCTGCTGACTCTCGACGTGCCCGGCTTCGAAGGCCGCAACTTGTTGCTGGTCGCTTTCCTGATCATCACCGTGCAAGGCAGCGACGTGCTGCAATACATCTTTGGCAAGCTGTTCGGCAGGCACCTGATGTCGCCGAAGGTTTCGCCGTCGAAGACCTGGGAAGGGCTGGTCGGCGGGCTGGCGACGTCGAGCCTGCTTGGCGCGCTGCTGTCGTTCCTGACGCCGTTTTCGCCGCTGCAGGCGGCGGGCGTCGCCTTCATCGCCTGCCTGATGGGCTTCCTCGGCGGGCTGGTCGCCTCCGCCATCAAGCGCGACCAGGGGGTGAAGGACTGGGGCCATCTGATCGAGGGCCATGGCGGCATGATGGACCGCGCCGACAGCCTGGTCTTCGCCGCCCCGGTTTTCTTTCACACGGTGCGCTATTTCTGGACGTGAGGGCGAGCTACGACCTCAGAGGCTGTTTCGAAAGTCGCTCCGGTGAGTCATATGGTGGTGGTTTCGAGAACCGGAGCGCAGCGGACATTTGGGTCCGTGAGCACCGGAAGCGCAGAAAACGCCATCAGATGGCCGCCAGAGTAGAGTTTCCAAACGGTCTCTTACTTTGCAGCCGCAAGCGGCGCCTTCCTGGCCGGGCGCGGCCGGCGGCGCATGCGGCGCTTGGCAGCGACCTTCAGCGCAACCGGCGGATCGCTCGACAATGCGCCCAGAACGGCTTCGACCATGCCAAACGCCACAAAATCGGCGTTGATGTCATTGGTCCATTCGACTTCTGTCTTTTTGTCGTCGCCGTCCTTCGACCAGAACACGATCCCTACCCGCAGCGCCGACCTGGCACGTTTCAGCCGACGAACAAGAAAACGGGCGTGCTTGACCGAGTCGCGGTTCAGGAATCCGACCACAACGGTGTCGACAGCGTCGAGCTCGAGCCGGCGAATGCCAGTCGGATCCATATCGGCAAAGCTCGCCTTCGAGACCGTCGCCCCCTGGACTTCGAGCACCTGCGCCAGCATGGCGGCGGCGGCATCGTCGAGTTCGCCGCGGCCGCCGGCACACAGCACCGACATCTCCGTGCCATCCGGCAGCTCAGTGTCGTCCTCGCCCTCCGCTTGAGCCTGCTTGTCCCCGTCCTTGTCCTTGTATTTGTCCGCCGGCGCAGGTTCGGCTGTGGCCGGATCATCGTCCTCCTCCGCTTCCTCCCGTGCGCTGTCGTCGAGGTTCGCCACCAGCATCTGCGCGCTGGCCGCCACCCGCCGTCTTTGCTCATCGCCCATGACGCCGCGCACCCGATCCTGCTCGCCGAGCAGCAGTGCGGCAATGGCGACCTTGTCATAGAATTCGAACAGATATTTTTCCTCCAGCATCTCCTCGGCGTGATCCGTGGCTTCCTCTGGATCGCCGGCCAGCAGCCGTTGGTAGAGCCGGGCGTGGGGTTCGAGCACCGGTTCGTTGCCGAACAGGACGTCGAGGAATTCGAATTGCGGCACGTGCCTGCCGAGCACGACGAGGCAGACCGTGAGCGGCGTCGACAGGACCAGGCCCAGCGGGCCCCAGAGCCAGGTCCAGAAGATCGCCGCAACGATGATGGCCAATGGCGAAAGCCCCGTTCGTGAACCGTAGAGCCACGGTTCGACGACATTGCCGGTGATCATTTCCATGACCACGAACAGACCGGCGGTCCACAGCACGAGCGACCAGCCAGGCGCCACGGCAAGCGCCAGGAACAGCGGCAGCAGCGCACCAATGATCGGGCCGATATAGGGAACAAAGCGCAGCGCCAGCGCCAGCAAGCCCCACAGCAGCGCATTGGGTATCCCCAGAATCCAAAGCCCTGCTGTAACCGGTATGGCATAGACGATATTCACGACCAACTGCATGAGAAGATACCGGCCGACCCGCTTGCCGGCATCCTGGAGCGCCTCGGTAGTTCGATGAAGATCACCATAGCCGACGAGGCGTATGAAACGGTCGCGCAGGTCCTCGCGCTCAAGCAGCATGAATATGACGACGACGACGATCAGGCCTGCCGACGCCAGCGGGCTGATCAGCGGGCCGATCAGGTTCTGCAGAACCTGGAGCGGCCTTTCGCGTGCGATGATCTCGACGGGCACCGGCTCGCGCCGTGGCTGATCCGCGGCGGGCGGCGAGGTTTCCTGCCTGTCGAGTTCCTGGCCAACACGTTCGATCGCCTCGCTCAGCCTGGCGATGACGCCGCCGCCGACGCCGGTCTCCTTCAGGGATCGGACTTTGGTCAGGATATTTGACTGGTAAAGCGGGATGTTCTGCGCCAGTTCGCTGACCTGCGTGGCGACAATGAAGGAGAACAGCGCAAGCACGGTGAATGCGCCCAGCACACTGGCGATGACCGCAGGAAGACGGGGAATGCCGACCCGTTTGAGTGCCGAAACCAAGGGTGCAAGCGCAAAGGTCAGCAGCAGCGCGATTGCGATCGGCAGGAAAACCTCGCGCCCGAAATACAGGGCCGCAACCGCCGCCACGACGGTCGCGACGGTGGGCAGCGACATGCGCGGCAGGGCCATGGCAGCCGAAACAACGCCCACCAGCCCGGGCTCCGACGGATGCATGCCGTTTCGCCGATTGGCCGCCACTTGATGCCTCCACCCTGCCATAGCCATGATCAGGCATATTGAGCCGGCGTGCAACTTTCGCTTCTTCGCGCCGGCGAGTTCGAAGACGCGATCGGCAAGGGCGGCGCTTTGCGGCCCAACTGGACAGCCGGACGGGCGCTTTGGTCGCCGGACAAAACAACTGACGTGGTGATCGGTTCCGCACAGGCAGAAGACGAGGTCAGGCTTAATACGAATGGCTCAGCCAATGACGGTCGAACACGTCGACGATGGCGCGGAACTCGGCCGGCGGGATCTGGCTGGCGCCGCCGTCGCTGTCTCCGACGAGGAATTGCGCCAGCTGCCGGTCAACCGCTTCCGTCTGCTCGACGGACAGGCCAAGCGATGCCAGATCGGCGGCGATCGATCCGTCGGGCGGCAGATATCCGCCCCATGCCTGGGGCGCCGGATTGCGCAAGCGGACCATCAGGATCCGGGTCAGCGACGGCTGCGGCTCCGGGCCGATGATGGTGGTGCCGCACAAATAGCCGCCAAGCACGCTTCCCGGCCGCGAGTGCGGAAACAGGCACAAGAAGAATTGCGCCTCGCCGCTGGCTTCCTTCAGATGCGCATAAAGCCCGCGTTTTGCCGACGTCATCTGCCCACCGAGCAGCAGCTGCCCGGTCGGCAAGGCCTCGCGATAGGCGGCGGTCAGGCCGTTCGCCCCCGGCCCGACCTCAATCGACAGGCTGCCCCTGATCAGCTGGCCGCGATAGTAGGGCGACAAGGCGCTGGAATAACAGGCGTAGGTTCCGGCAAGGGCCAATCCAGGGCTCCGCTCCTCATGCCCGGCAGCGGTTTCGAAATGCGCATTGGCGCGGCGCTCCAGTTCGGCCCTGTCGATGCCGTGGCGGGCACAGATCGCCGCGGTAAAACCTGGCAGGTCGCTCTCGGCGATCCAGGCGCCGGGCTGCTCCAGCTTGAGCAGCTTCGTCCAGTCGTCGTAGACGCTGAGCTCGCGTGGCTGGGAGCGCCCCTGCAGCCATTTATCGGCGCGGCCGAGGTCGAACGCCGTCTTCGGGTTGACGCCCCGGAACGCCGCCGCAAGGTCCTTGCGGGTGACGGTCCCCAGCACGGCCGCGGTCAGCCGCAATTTCTGCGCGATATGCTGTGCCATCCTACCCGCCCCTTTATGCCGCCGCGAGGATAGCACGCGCCGGCTATACTTTTCCACAAGCCAATATTCCAGAAATTCCGGAGAATTCCACGCCCCTCCACGCGCCTGCGCTTTTCGCCCCGCCGGGCGGCGCTAAGGTCGCGCAGGGCAGGGGCAAGTTATGAAACTCACGCTATTTAGGCCTGAATACCAACACCCTTCCTCAGTCATTTGAACGACGGCGAAGCCGAGCTCTCGGCACCGGCACAAACCAGCGTAGATGCCGCCTCAACAAGGAAGGAATAATTCGATGTCCTGGATTGCCTCCCCCAAAATCCCTTTCACCGCGGTTGCGGCTGGATCCGCTGCACTGCTGCTGCTGACCTTCGGGCCGGATGGACCGTCGCGTGCCGCTGCCGGCTCGCGCGCGGCAGCGACATATGGCAAGGCGGCTCCTGCGGCGCCGGTCATCGATCCGACGCGCATCGAAGTCGACGGCGGCGCGCACGTGATACGCTTTTTCATCGACGGCAAGCAGGTCGCCCTGCTCGACTCGAACGGCTTCAGGGATTGATCTTAACACCAGCGTTGGCCGCGACATTGAGCGGCCAAGCGCAACTGGATGTCTGGGTTCTGTCGCGGCCGCTCCAAGCTTCGGCCTGATGCGGCTGCAAGCCTACACGTGCCGGCAACTGCTCACATTGTACTTTTCCACAAGCTAATATTCCAGAAATTCCGGAGAATTCCACGTCCTTCCACACAGCGGCCGTGTTCGGGCCGGCGGCCGCGGTTAACCTTACGTTAACCATGGAGGGACCTCGTCATGAAACTTGCCCTGTCTGCACTTCTCACCGTGCTCGCACTTTCGCAAGCCGTGGAGGCCAAGACGAAAGCCGTTGCCACCGATGCCAAAGCGTCCTCAGCCGAGAAAAACCGGCCTCCGCTCGACAACAAGTCCACCAGCGGGATCACGTCGTCTGATGCGACGGCGGCGCCAGCCGACAACAATGGATCCAGTCTGTATCCGCCGGCGATCTATTTCAATTTCTAGAGTCCCTCCATCCGTTGTGGGGCTCAATCTTTAACCGGCCGTACGCCGCTTGCGGTGTCCGCGATCGACGGGTCCGCATTTCGACAGGTCACCTGTTCGACAAGTCATTTGTTCGACAGGCCACTTGATCGACAGGCTTAGCCGGCGGCGCGCCAGGCTGTGATCCTCCACCTTCCGGTGAAATCGGCTTCAACCACGAGGCATCGCCGACTTCGACGGGCGATACGGCCTCCTGGCATGAGCAACAAGGGTGCCCTGCCCGCTTCACGCGCCAGCGATGGCACAGTTGCCACCACGCTTGACCTTGCCGCCATCCGCCGGATAGTCCGCTATCCCCTTCGATGAAAGACCCTGATATGACAGACGCGATCGCAAGAGACAGCAACGGCGCCCAGTTGAACGAGGGCGATTCCGTCACCCTGATCAAGGATTTGAAGGTCAAGGGCACGTCGGAGACGATCAAGCGCGGCACGCTGGTGAAGAACATCCGCCTCACCGCCAATCCCGGCGAGATCGAGTGCAGCACCAAGCAGGTCAAGGGCCTGGTGCTGAAGACCGAGTTCCTGAAAAAGGCGTGATCGCGCCCGGCACTCAGGTGCGTAACCGGCCGCCCCCGGCGCCACTCCTTGAAAGCGCGCGAAACTGCGATATATCAATGACTAAGCGTGCGTTGCACGCGACGTAGTGCTTTGGTCAAGCTTCATCTGTGGAGGTTGTCATGGCAAACGATCTGATGGAAGGAAAGAAGGCCCAGGATTGGATCAACCTGATCCTTGCGGCATGCCTGTTCATCTCACCCTGGGTTATCGGCTTCGCTGCTGAAACCGCTGCTGCCTGGAACGCCTGGATTGCCGCGGTCGTGCTCGGCGCCTTGGCGCTCGCGGCGCTTTCAGTATTCGCCGAATGGGAAGAGTGGGTGAACCTTGTCGTCGGGCTCTGGCTGATCGCGTCGCCCTGGCTGCTCGGCTTCGTGGCAAACGCCAACGCAATGGCGACCCACGTTGTCCTCGGCGTGCTGGTGGTTGCGGCATCGGCCTGGGCAGTCTGGGACTCCCGTCATCATCCGCCAGCGCATGCGTGATCGGTGACGACTGATGCTTGTCGCCCAAAAGCATGCCCTCGGGCCTGACCCGAGGGTGCGCAGCGGTTTTGGGGGTAACGACAGGCACAGAAACAAAGACTTAAAGCGCGTCGATTTCCTTTCGAACGCGAGGCGCTTTAGGGGGAGGAGCGCGGCGCGCGAGCGGCGGGCTCCTTCTAAAGCCTGAGATCGGGCCCGCTAGAGTATTTTTGCAGCCAAGAGGAATCTTGGCGTTGCAGAAATGCGGCTAAAACGAACAGACAGAGCGGACGCCAGTCAAATTCGCACGCCTTCCGCCCGCCGTATCCCGGCCAAATTGTCTTTTTGTGCTCCAAAATCCCGCCGCCCAAAGTCCGCCGCCGCGGATGCGGATGGCAGCGCTGGCGGCGTTTCGCTGAGGACGCGCCGACGAGCATGCCGCACTGCACCCGGCAAACTTCCACTTATGTTGCACTGCGTTAGATTTGTTGCATTGCAATATCAATGCATTGCGTCGAGTCTTCGCACGGGTGGCTTTTCAACGACTTCGCGAGGTTTTGCCGTGTCAGCATCGTTTCGGCCTGATATCGAAGGGCTGCGTGCGTTGGCGGTGTCCGGCGTCGTCGCGTTCCATTTTGGTCTGTCGGACCTGCCTGGCGGCTTCACCGGCGTCGACATCTTCTTCGTCATCTCCGGCTACCTGATCACCGGCCAGCTGCTGCGGGAAATCGCCGAGGACGGCAGGCTGGACCTGTGGCGGTTCTATGCAAGGCGCGCCCGGCGCCTGCTGCCGGCCTCGCTGTTTGTCATCTTCGCCACGCTGGTCGCCGGCTACTTCATCCTGTCGCCGGACGAACAGTCGCTCTATTCGAAAGGCGCCATGTTCGCCTCGGCCTATGCGATCAATTTCTGGCTGATACGCTGGTCGTTCGACTATTTCGCCCCCGACGCGGCGAACAACCCCTTCATCCACTTCTGGTCGCTCTCGGTCGAGGAGCAGTTCTATTTCGTATGGCCGGGGCTGCTTCTGCTGGCGGCATGGCTGCGCCCGGGCAAGCGCACGGCGATCCTGGTGATCGGCCTCACCGGCGCGGTGTCGTTCGCCGTCTGCGCCTGGCTCACCACCGTGGCGCAGCCCTGGGCCTTCTATTTCTCGCCGCTCAGGGCCTGGGAATTCGCCGCCGGCGGCCTGGCGACGATGGCGCCGGTAAAATTCTGGCGAGAGCGCCCGCAACTGGGCGCAGCACTGGCATGGCTTGGCCTGGCGCTGATCGCCGGTGCCTATCTGACCTTCAGCGAGCAGGACACCCCCTTCCCCGGCTTTGCGGCGGTGGTGCCGGTGGCCGGCACCGTGCTCCTGCTGCTCAGCGGCTCCGGCAATGTCCAAAGAGGGCCGAGCGCCATGCTGGCGCTGCCGCCCCTGCAATGGGTGGGGAAACTTTCCTACTCACTCTACCTCTGGCACTGGCCGGTCATCGTCTATGCGACGATGATGGTGCCCGACCTGGCCTGGCCGGGGCGGCTTGCCTGCGCCGCATTGACGCTGGCGCTGTCGCTCTTCACCTATAATTTCATCGAAAACCCGATCCGTCGCAATGGCTGGCTGATGGCGAACGCGGCGCGCGCGCTAATCCCCGCCGCAATGCTGACCGGCGCCGGCGTCGTGGCGACTTACGCCAATGCGCGCCTTGCCGTGGACGGCCTCGACCCCTCGC
Organism: Mesorhizobium sp. WSM4806; assembly: GCF_055811635.1. Classification (NCBI taxonomy): domain Bacteria; kingdom Pseudomonadati; phylum Pseudomonadota; class Alphaproteobacteria; order Hyphomicrobiales; family Phyllobacteriaceae; genus Mesorhizobium; species Mesorhizobium sp. WSM4806. Next base: position 59,083 of record NZ_JBVVQZ010000028.1, read on the forward strand.
AACGCATCATTGCCGAAACTGCCGCGCAGCCCTCTACCGCGCGCGCCAAGGTAGGCTGCGTTGTCGACTACGAGACAGTGACGCCGAGGGCCTGCGAGTTCGGCGCCAAGAATGCCGAGCGCTCGATCGCGCTGTTCGGCGATTCGCATGCCGATCACTGGTCGACGCCGCTGATCGAGGCGGCGAAGAAGAACGACTACAAGGTCGTCACCTGGCTCAAAGCCGCCTGCCGGGCATCGCGGCTGACGGTCTGGAGCTCGAAGCTGAAGCGCGACTACACCGAGTGCGATCAATGGCGCGAGCAATCGATCAAGGAGATCATCGCCCTGCGCCCGAGCCTGGTGGTGATCTCGGAGATCTCGCTGACCAGTTCGCGCAAACTGTCGCCCGACGCCCGGCAATCCGAAAGCCTCGATCAGGACTGGCAGGGCGGCCTGCGCGCAACGCTGGAGGCGTTCAGCCAGGCCGGGCTGAAAGTCGCCTTCATCCGCGATGTGCCGTTTAACACCCTGTTTGTCGACACCTGCGTGGCCCGCGCGCTGTGGCGTGGACAGACGCCATCGGTATGTGACGCGCCGCGAACCGACGCCGCCAACGACGCCATGGCCGCGGTGGAGCGTGACATCGTGCGCGCCGTCCCCAACGCGACCTACATCGACATGACCGACCGGTTCTGCGACGCCAAGACCTGCCATGTCTTCATCGATGGCAAGCTGGCCTATCGCGACCGCCACCACATGGCGACGCCCTTTGCGCAAACACTGGAGCCGACGGTCGAGCGCGCGCTGTTCTCGACCGGGGCGGCCGGGAAGTAAGGCGCGCAAGACGCGCCTTTCACCAGCGTCTCGGTGCCCCCAGTCTCAGTGCCCCCAGTCTCAGTGCAAGCCAAACTCGCGCAGCAGTTCTTCGCGGTAGCGCACGAACCGGCTCTCGCTGCGATCGCGGGGGCGCGGCAGTTCAACCTCGACCAGCCGTGCTGTGCCGCCCTTCTCCCTGGGCAGGATCAGCACCCTGTCGGCAAGATAGATCGCTTCTTCCAGATCATGGGTGACCATGACCATGGTGACGTTCTCCTCGCTCCAGATGCGTGCCAGTTCCTCCTGCATGCCGATCTTGGTCATGGCGTCGAGCGCGCCTAGCGGCTCGTCGAGCAGCAGGATTTCAGGTTGCACGGTCAAGGCCCGGGCAATGCCGACGCGCTGTGCCATGCCGCCCGAAAGCTGCCTGGGATAGGCATCGCTGAATTCGGCCAGGCCGACGAGCGCGGTATAGAAGCGGGCCTTGTCCTCGGCTTCCGCCTTGGGCACGCCCCGCACTTCTAGGCCAAAGGCGACGTTGCCGAGCACCGTCAGCCAGGGCAGCAGGCGCGGTTCCTGGAAGATGACCGCGCGCTCGGCGCCGACGCCATGGACCGGCCTGCCGTCGATCGCGACACCGCCGCTGTCGGCGGCCTCAAGACCGGCAAGGATGCGCAGCAGCGTGGTCTTGCCCGATCCGCTGGCGCCGACGATGACGAGACATTCGCCGGAGCGGATATCGAGGTTGAGCGCCCTCAGCACGGCAAGCGGGCGCCCGCCGAGGGTGAAGGATTTGGAGAGGTCGCGTATCGTGACCTCGCCACCGCTTGTGCTGGCCATGGCCGTCTCCCGATCAATTGGTTTTCGTTTCGCCGCGCCCGTAAAGGATATCCGCGGCTTTCAGCCTGCCCTTGGGCAGCCGGCCGTCGCGCTCGAGCACGCCGACCCAGAAGTCTACGTCGCGGTCGTCAGCCTTCGCCCCTTCGCGCAGGCCGAAGCCGGTCCAGTAGCGCGCCAGCTCGCCATTTTCGCCGCGTTTATCGAGGATCTCCGCAAGCACCTTGCGCGCCTCGTTCGGGTTCTGGCGCGACCAGTCGGCGGCGCGGGCCGACTGTTTGACGAAATTGCGGGCGCCGTCCGGATGCGCCGCGATGAAGTCGCGCCGCAGGACAATGAAGCCGCCGGCCAGTTCGCCCAGCACGTCGGTGTCGTTGAACACGCCGCGCACACCGCCCTTGTCGACCAGCGCGCCGGCAAACGTCGCCTGCCAGTAGCCCAGGGCCGCGATATCGACCTGGCGTGACCGCAAGGTCTGTTCAAGCTGCGGCCCGGGCACGACGACGAGGTTGGCGGCATCCGGCGGCAGGCCGACGCCGTGCAGCGCCTCGCGCACGGTATAGTCGAGATGGGCGCCGAGCGTGTTGACCGCAATGGTCTTGCCGGCGATGTCGGCGATCGATTTGATCGGACTGTCTTCCAGCACGTAAAACACGCTGCGCACTCGGCCGTTGATGCCGTTGCTTGGATAGGCAGCGACGAAGTCGTTGCCGCCGGAGATCGAATTGATCACCGCAGCGGTTGCGGCCGAGCCGAGATCGACGCTGCCGGAGGCGAGCGCGAACAGCGATTCCGGGCCGCCGCTGGAGTAGCCGACATTCTCAAGCTTGACGCCGACGCCCTTGAAATAGCCGAGCGCGTCCGCCAGCTCATGCGGCGAGATGCTGCCACGGCTGGCGAGGTAGCGCAACGTGACCGGCGCGGCTTGCGCAACGGCGAAGCGAGGCAGGCCGGTGGCGATGATGCCGGCGGCAAAGGGAGCGCCCGCAAGCAGGGAACGGCGAGTGATTGGCATGGTCCGGACTTTCGTGTTGGAGGATGGGGCCTGTTGGAGAGGATGGTTGAAAGCTGGTCAGTCGATGGGATTGCTCCAGCGGCAGAGCCGCCGCTGCAGGCCGACCAGCGCCTGGTTGGCGATCAGGCCGAGGCCGGCAAGGATGACGATCGCTGCAAACATCAGCGGGATCTGGAAGTTGTACTGCGCGTTCATCACCTGGAAGCCGATGCCCTTGTTGGCGCCGATCATTTCGGATGCGATCAGCAACAAGAGCGCCGTGGTCGCACTCAGCCTCAAGCCGACGAAGATCGAAGGGACGGCCCCCGGAAGCACGACCCGGCGAAACGCGGTGACCCGCGTGGCGCCGTAGGCCCGGGCCATCTCGAGCAGTTTCGGATCGACTTGCTTGACGCCGCTGATGGTGTTGAGCAGCAGCGGAAACAGCGTCGCCCAGAAGATGACGAAGACCTTTGATGCCTCCCCCAACCCGAGCAGCAGGATGAACACCGGATAGAGCGCAAGCGCCGAGGTCTGCCGGAAAACCTGCAGGATCGGGTCAAGCGCGGTTTCGACGGCGCGCACCTGGCCCATGAACAGACCAAGCGGGATGGCAACCGCCACCGCCGCCGCGAAGGCGAGGCCGGCGCGCTGCAGGCTGATGGCGATATCGCCAAGCAAGGTGCCGCCGGCCAGACCATTCCACAGTGCGGAGACGATCGTGTCGACCGGCGGCAGCACCGCGGCGTTGACCCATCCCGCGCTGCTCGACACCTGCCAGATCGCGAGGAAGCCGATCAGGATGCCGTAGCGGGACAGGAAGCGGATGACAGTGCGGTTGGCCAGGCGCGGGAAATCGGCGCCAAGGCCGGTTCTGCCGTCATGTGCATCGATCGTCACCCGCTGCTCGATGTGTTGCAAACTCATCGTCTTGCCCTTTGCTTCAAGAGAATCTATTCGGCGGCCAGCACCTTGGAGCGGGCGGCGGTCCAGGGGTTTTCCGGCCGCCTGAGGCCGAGATTCTCGCGCAGCGTCCTGCCCTCGTAGGCGGTGCGGAACAGGCCGCGACGCTGCAGCTCGGGGATCACCAGGTCGACGAAATCGTCGAGCCCGCCGGGCAGCCACGGCGGCAGGATGTTGAAGCCGTCGGCGGCGTCGTTGCCGAACCATTCCTCCAGCTGATCGGCAACCTGCGCCGCGCTGCCGATCACGGTGTAGTGGCCGCGGGCCGTCGCCACCCACTGGTAGAGCTGGCGGATGGTGAAGTTGTGCTCGTCGGCAATCTGGCGGATCAGCGCCTGGCGGCTCTTCATGCCTTCGGTTTCCCGGCTCGGCGGCAGCGGTCCGTCGAGCGGGTAACCCCGGATGTCGAGCGTCTGGCCGGCCAGCCCATTGAGCAGGGCCACGCCATCCTCGGGCAGGATCAGCTCGTTCAGTTGCTGGTACTTGGCGCGGGCTTCCTCTTCGGTGCGGCCGACGAAGGGTGCTACGCCCGGCATGATCAGCACCTGCCCGGGATCGCGGCCGACTGCCGCCACGCGCGCCTTGATGTCGCGGTAGAATTCTTGCGCCGAGGCCAGGTTCTGATGGGCGGTGAAGATGACCTCAGCCGACTGGGCGGCGAGCTTGCGTCCGTCCTCCGACTGCCCGGCCTGAACCACCACCGGATGGCCCTGCACCGGTCGCGGCACATTGAGCGGGCCTTTGACGCTGAAATGCCGGCCCTTGTGGTCGATGTCGTGAAGCTTGTCCTTGTCGTAGAAGCGCCCCGACTTCTTGTCGCGGATGAAGGCATCGTCTTCCCAGCTGTCCCACAGCGCCTTGACCGTCTCGACATGTTCATGCGCGCGGGCATAACGCTCGGCGTGGGCAGGCTGCGTCTCGCGATTGAAATTGCGCGCGGTCTCGTCACCCGCCGAGGTCACGACATTCCAGCCGGCCCGGCCGTTCGACAGCAGGTCGAGCGAGGCGAACTTGCGGGCGAGCGTATAGGGCTCCTCATAGGTGGTCGAGGCGGTGGCGATGAAGCCTAGATGCGTGGTGAGCGGCGCCAATGCGGCGAACAGCGTCACCGGCTCGAACCCGGCGATCTTGGCATTGCCGCCTTCGCGGGCGCCGAGGCCGACGGTCAGGTTGTCGGCAAGGAAATAGGCATCGAACAGGCCGCGCTCGGCGGTCAGCGCGAGCTGCCTGTGGAACTCGAAATTCGTCGCGCCGTCGGCCGGCGCGTCAGGATGGCGCCAGGCTGCGATATGCTGTCCGCCACCGGGCAGGAAAGCACCAAGCTTGATCTGCCTCGACTTGCTGGGTCTGGTCATTGCGGGCTCCTTCTGAGCTGTGCGGGAAGCGGATTGAGGACACGGGGGCCGGTGGCATGTTCAGGCGGCAAGACCGACGCTGCGTGGCACCGCCCGGCATGCTTCGGCGACCGCTTGGCTGGCGCGCGCATGGATGGCTTCGGACACCAGCACGCCGTTGGCGAAGTCCTTGTCGGAGGCGTAGATCGCGGTCGGCAGGGTCAGCGCCTCGAAGAAGCCGAACAGCGGCCGCAGCTGATGTTCGACCATCAGCGAATGACGATCGCCACCGCCGGTTGCAGCAAGGATGACCGGCTTTCCCCGCAGGGATGACGGGTCGAGCAGGTCGAAGAAATGCTTGAAAAGCCCAGTGTAGCTGCCTTTGAAAGTCGGCGAGCCAACCACCAGGACGTCGGCGCCCAGCAATCGCTCGACGATGTTCCTGGCCGATGGATCCAGATCGCCAATGCGCCTTGCCAGCGGAAACAACCGACCGAGATCCTCGATGTCGAAAACGGTCGAGGCTGCACCGGTGCGGCTCGCCACCTCCGCAACGATGTGGCTGATGAACGCCTTGGTCTTCGACGGACGGGTCAGGTTGCCCGACAGCCCCACCACCAGATTTTTCGACATTTGGGCTCCTCGCAAACGCTTGTGTGCGTTAACTCTACTAAGTTTATAGAATTTAATGAGAAAGAAGATTTCAAAACGAGCCCGCCAAGCGGATTGAGTTTGCGGCACATCGCCGTTGATTGGTTCTTTCGACGCGAAATGCGAACGGCGAGTTCGGCAACGGCGCCTTGACCGCATTCCGGCCATGCGTTGATGATCTCACACCAAAGGCATTGCCCCGGAGGATTCGCATGAAAACAGCCGTTCTGACCTACCTGCTCCTGGCCATTTTGCTGGCGTCGCCGGCGCAGGCGGGCTGGAAGCCGGTCGAGAAGGTTGAGACCTACGCCGTTTCAGGGCAGACCGGTCCCCAGCTCCATGCCTCGATGGGCGAACGCGGGCCGACGATCGGCAAAAGCAGGGTCCGCGCCATGGCCTATACCAATTTCAAGCTGACCTGGGTCAGGGACTATCAGCGGCAAGGCAATGCCTGTGTGCTGGTGTCGGCGCGCCCAAAACTCATCATAACCTATACCTTGCCCAAAGCGTCCGGGCCGGTGCCGGCCGCCGTGCAGAAGAGCTGGGAGGTTTTCGCCGCTGGCCTTGCCGCCCACGAAAAGGTGCATGGCGACATCATCGTCGACATGGTCCGCAAGATCGAGACGGCGACCATCGGCCTGTCCGTCGCCGACGATCCCGGCTGCAAAAAGATCAGGACCGAAATGACCACGCGGCTTGCCGAACTCTCCCAGGCGCAGCGGCAGGCAAGCCGCGCTTTCGACCGGGTAGAATTCGCCCCGCGCGGCAATCTGCAGCGGCTGATCGTTAATTTGCTGATGGGGCGGTAGTATTGTGACGCCTGAGCGAGGCACCCCCCTCTGCCCTGCCGGGCATCTCCCCCTCAAACGGGAAGATTGCGCCTTCGCGTCGCTCCGGCCTCAATCGCCGATGTTGAAGGACGAGGTGCGGCGTTGCGGTCAGCCAATCTCCCCCTTTGAGGGGGAGATGCCCGGCAGGACAGAGGGGGCGCCGTAGAGTGCAGGCCTCGCCTCACCCCGTCACCGGCGTCCACATTACATCCTCGACCCGCATCGCCCCCGTCGCCAGCATCACCAGCCGGTCGAAGCCGAGTGCGGCGCCGCTTGCCTGCGGCATGATGGCCAGTGCGGCGAGGAAATCCTCGTCGATCGGATAGCGTTCGCCGTAGATGCGCTGCTTCTCGTCCATTTCGAGGATGAAGCGCCGGCGCTGCTCGTCGGCGTCGGTCAGCTCGCCGAACGCATTGGCCAGCTCGACGCCGCAGCAATAGAGCTCGAAGCGCTCGGCGGTCCTCGGGTCATCGGCGCTCGGCCGGGCAAGGGCGGCCTCCGAGATCGGATAGCCGTAAAGAATGGTGGCGCGCCCCTGCCCCAGCGCCGGCTCGATCTTTTCCACCAGCACCCGACTGAACAGATCGGCCCAATTGTCGTCGGGCGCGGTGCGCAAGCCCGCCTGGACCAGAGCCGCATGCAGCGCCTCGCGATCGGTGCTGCCGTCGGCGGCGACCGTGACCAACAGATCGATACCGGCATAGCGGATAAAAGCCTCGGCGACGCTCAACCGTTCCGGCTCGGCGAACGGATCGGCCTCGCGGCCGCGAAAGGCGAAGCGTTTCGTGCCGGCGCGCTCGGCGGCCAGCGCGACAAGCCCGGCGCAATCCTGCATCAGGCTGTCGTAGGTCTCATCGGCCCGGTACCATTCGAGCATGGTGAAGGACGGATGGTGCAATGGGCCGCGCTCGCGGTTGCGATAGACGGCACTCAGGCTGAAGATGCGTTTCTCGCCGGCGGCGAGCAGCTTCTTGCAGGCGAATTCCGGCGAGGTGTGCAAATAGAGCGGCTGGTGCCGCCCATCTGGGCCGAGCGCCTCGGTGGCGAAGGCCGACAGATGCGCCTCGTTGCCGGGCGAGACCTGCAGCGCCGCGGTCTCGACTTCGACGAAGTCGCGGCGGGCAAACCAGTCGCGCACGGCCGCGGTGATGGCGTTGCGCAGGATCAACCGCGGCCGCCGGTCGGCGTGAACATCAGGCGTCCACCAGGGCGAGGCGGCGGTCATGGCGACAGGATTTGCATCGAGGACTGGCGATTGCCGCCAAGATGCGCTAGGCCGCACCGAACGGCTCCCGCAGCCGATTTGCGCCATTCGGCGCTCCCAGGCCAATCAACGCTGTTAGGAATAAAGCCCGTGAAGGTCATCGCCAGTTCCCTACGCAAAGGCAATGTCGTCGAAAAGGACGGCAAGCTCTATGTGATCCTCTTTGCCGAAAACATCCATCCGGGCAAGGGCACGCCGGTGACCCAGCTCGACATGCGCCGCATCTCCGACGGGGTGAAGGTTTCGGAGCGCTACCGCACCACCGAGCAGGTCGAGCGCGCCTATGTCGAGGAGCGCGAGCATACCTTCCTCTACCACGACGCCGAAGGCTATCATTTCATGAACCCGGAAAGCTATGACCAGGTCGCGGTGCCGGAAAGCGTGGTCGGCGAGATGGCGCCCTATCTCAGGGAAGGCATGGCGGTGCAGATTTCACAGTACAACGGCATCGCCATCTCGCTGGTGCTGCCGCAGCGCGCCACCTTCGAGGTGGTCGAGACCGAGCCGGTGACCAAGGGCCAGACGGCGTCCTCATCCTACAAGCCGGCGACGCTGTCCAACGGCGTGCGCACGCTGGTTCCGCCGCACATCACCGCCGGCACCCGCGTGGTGGTGATGACGGCTGATGGCGCCTATGTGGAGCGCGCCAAGGACTGAGAGACAGGATCATTTTGTCGTCGCTGAAGGTGTCGCGCGCGATGAATGCCAGGGCGCAACTCACGCCGGTGCCGCCATGCGTGCCGTCTCCTTCACTGAACAGTGCAGATTCAGCCAAGGATGAAACCCGCCACCAGAACCGTAAGGATCATCGACAGCGGGACGGCAAGCAGGCAGCAGGCCTCCAAGGTGTTGATTTGCCAAGAGTTCATCGGGCGCTTCCCAGTTGGTTTCCTGTCTAAACGGTCAGACCGGGATGGCAGTTCCACGAAAAATCTCCCGCGTCATTCCGTGCCACGATCATGCCGATCGACACGAACCTCGGTCATCCAGCGGGCACGCGCCAGATGCGTCGCCCAGGCGCGGAATGCCCGTTCTGGCTCCTGCTCCGGGTCAATGTGCAGGACGGTGTGGGCGACCTCACGCCAATCGGCGCTGTCCGCCGAAGCATCGAGCAGCCGGATGTAAGTCAGCATGCAGTGCTCGTCATACGCGGTCAGCGCCGAAGACGTCGGCGCCGTATCTGCGAAATGAGCGTTTTGCGGCATCTTTGGCATTGTGATCTACCAGCAATGGCGCAGCGTAACAGGCCGTCGGGAAACCCGCGCCCTTCAATTGGAGGACGCTGGCCAAAACGCATTGCCAAACGCCCCGTTTGCCCCTTCACCGCGGCCGCCGCATCAGCATCATGCCGTAATGCACCGCCAGCAAGTCCAGCCCGATTTTGAGCAGTTTCGACAGCACATCCCGCGGCTCGCCGGTCTGTTCGGCCAGGCTCTTCACCGTTTCGCCGGCGCAGCAGACTTTTTGCACCACGACCGACACCTCCCAATGCGCAAGCGCCCTGGTGGCGTCGGCATAGGCGCGGCCGGCGGACAGGATGCGGTCGGCAACGCCGCCGCCGATGCGTCCGCCGTCGACGCGCTCGATCAGCGCCATCGGCTTGACGCCGTCCTGTGCCGAGACGCGAAAATCCTCGCGGTAGCGCATGCCCGCCTCGCGCTGCTGGCGCGACAGCGAGGTGATGCCGGTCAGCGGGTCGACATTGCGCACCCGCACAATCCCGCCGGTCGCGGTGTGGCCGTTATTGGACACCTCATAGACGCGCCTCGCCTCCAGCGTGCCGGTCGCCAGCCGCTTGCGGCCAAAGGCATCGTCCTTCAGCGCGAAATCATGACCGACCTGCTTGCGGATGCGCACCTGCTCGGCCTCGCCCGTGGGTAATTTGGGCGGTTTGGCCTTTTGGGCGGTCTTCTTGCTCATCTGTGGCTCCTCGTTTCATTGCTGTCTTCGCAGAACCTGGGCTCCTCCGCGCAGCGGGGGCGAGGAACCGGGCCGCCGTGCTTGGCGAGAAGACTCTCGACCGATGCCGCTCACGCTACGTCCGCGAGAGCCGTACGGCGATGGTCGCAGAACCGCGCCGCGTGATAGGCGCAGTAGCTTTTCAGCGGCCGCGTGCGCAAGCCGCAGCACAGCATCGCCAGTGCCGGCCGGCTGCCGGGCGCGTCGTTTTCGGGATTTTGCTCGAGCGTCAGGTCGAGCGGTGCGCGGCAGCGGTTGAACAGGCAGTCGATGAAGCGCATGGCTGCGACATGCGGCTGGCGCCCGACGGCGGCAGTGGGGCGCGGCGACGGCAGCTTGAGGGCCTCGCCGTCGGGCCCGTGGATCTCGCGCACGAACGGGCGCTGCGGCAGCCAGACCGGCGGCGCCAGCCTGGCTGGGGTGCGGGCGATGCTTTGCAATGTTGTGTCGCTATGGGCGGGCATGATGTTGATCCATCGAGATTGAAAGAGTTGCGTAGTTGCCGAAGCTGCCCCCCTCTCCCCGTTCACGGGGAGAGGATGCCGGCAGGCAGGTGAGGGGCGGCGCGGCGTCGCCGATCACCTCTCCCCGGGGAAACCGCCCTGCCTGTGCGCCGGTCGAAGACGATCACCGTGCCGTCTTCGGTGCGGATGCACGAAAGGCCCGCATTGCACGCGCCGAAATTCGGGGCCGGAGCCGTGGGGACGGCTCCGGCCGTTCCGGTCGCCGCCGCTGACGGCAGGGCGACCGGATCCGAGGCGCGAGCCTCGGGGCTTCGTCCCGGCCGGGAGGAGGGACAGCCGGGACGGATGGGGAAGCGAGATGGAGCGTGGCTTGTGCATGGCCGATATATAAGCATAACTCAAAAAATTATGCAAGCCATTCTTTCATGGACGAAACCGATTCTTATGTTTCAGATGGCGCCATGGCGAAAACTTCATTGTCGATCAAGGTCGGTGCGGCGATCCGCAAGGCGCGCAAGCAGCGCGGCCTGGTGATGCGCCATATTGCCGAGCATAATGACACCGACGTCGCTGCTGTCGGCAATTGGGAAACCGGCCGCAACCTGCCAAAAACCGAGAACCTTTTGAAGACCGCCGCGTTCCTGCGCGTCGACCCGGTGGCGCTCGGCAAGGGCGAGGTCGTCTTCCTCGACGACGCCGACAATGTCGCTGACGCCGAGATCGTCACCGACGCCGCCCCCCTGCCCGCCGGCCCGATGGACATCGAGCTTCTGGGTGCCGCGGTCGGCGGCGACGACGGCGACTTCACCTTCAACGGCGAGGTCGCCGGCTATGTCCAACGCCCGCCCGGCATCGCCCATCTGCGCAAGGTGTTCGCGCTGCACGTGCTCTCCGACTCGATGGTGCCGCGCTACGAGCCCGGCGAGATGCTCTATTGCGGCGGCCGCGACGCTGTGCCCGGCGACCACGTGGTGATCGAGATGTTTCCCGAGGAAAACGAGCGCAACGGCAAGGCCTTCATCAAAAAGCTGGTCAAGCGGACCGCCGCCGAGTTGGTCGTCGAGCAGTACAATCCGCCGAAGTCGCTGACCTTCAACCGCTACGCGATAAAACACGTCTGGCGCGTCATCCCGCTCAAGGAACTGCTGGGGTACTAGGGCGGCGGCGGAGCGCGCCCTTCTCCCCTTGTGGGAGAAGGTGGATCGGCGCGTAGCGCCGAGCCGGATGAGGGGTGCTGGACGGAATGAGGCATCGGCAATCCGTCGCCTTCGCTTCACTTCCCTGGAGCAAAGGCAGGCGTTGGCGATCCGTCCAACACCCCTCATCCGACCTCGCTTCGCGAGGCCACCTTCTCCCACAAGGGGAGAAGGAATCGCCACTCCCCATCAAGCCCGCCTGGATCTTTCCAGCGGAACCTCGCGCTCGCCAAGCATCCGCGCCTCGGCGCGGCGCTGCTGCCGCTCGTCGATGAACGCCGCCTGGATCGAGACCGCCGCGCCCGGCAGGCCGTCGGCGCGACAGGCCGAGCAGCGAAGCCGCCCCGACAGCGCCGCCAGCGGCGTCTGCGCGGTCACCCCGAAACGCCTCAGCTCCGCCGGCTTCCACCATCTGTTTCGACCGCAATCGATACACTCGACCGCTATCGAGACGACCTCGGCGATCGTTGATTCCTTGCCCGGCAATGCCATCGTCCCTGATGCCTCAGTTCCTGTTTTGTTCACATCATTAGGGGTTTTTCCCGAAGAGTCGAGTCGGTTCCGCTCAACCCGTGAAAAAGTTTAACTTGTGCCATTTTTTGAGTTATGCTTACATGCGATATCCCAGGATGAATGGGCGACGGGACCGGGTCTCCGTCGCGCCGCCGCCAGCCAAGGAGACGAAGATGGACGCCCTCTCCGCCCAGTTCGCCCGCGATTGCGGCTATACCAGCGACAGCCCGGCCATGCTCGCCGCCCTCGCGGCTATCCGCCTCGACGGCATAGGCCGGGCGCGCCTCGGCCATGGCCAGCGCAAGGCGCTGGTCGACCGGCTGAAGCTCGGCGAGGCCTTGTTCCTGGCGGCGATCCGCCCGGCGCAGTCGACTGAGGAGGCGCTCGAGGACGCCGCCCGCTTCATTGCCTGTTATCGCAATATGCCGCGCTGGCGCCAGGAAAGGCGCGGCGCCGATCTCGCCCGCGCCAGGCAGCAGCTTCTGCTGGCGCGCTTCTTCCGCCGCTACGGCCACCGCCTCTGGGCACGGCAGGCGGCGTAGGCTGGAGGTGAGTAACGTCGGCGCTGCCGCGCTGGCGACCCCCTCTCCCCGTCTCTATACGGGGAGAGGGTAAGGGTGTCCGAACCGGATAGATAGGTAACAGAATGGACTGATTGCATGGGTGACAGTTTTCTCCTTCGCCGGGAGGACCGGCGATGGTTTGGCGAGAGACTGGCATCATGGATGAGCGGCTTCGGTTTGTTGTGGAGTGCCTGGCGGGTGATGAGACGATGACGCAGCTTTGTGCTGACTTCGGCATATCGCGCAAGATCGGCTACAAATGGCTGGGACGGTACCGGGAGTTCGGCCCGGAAGGTCTGCATGACCGGCCGCGGGCGCCGCTCAATCATGGCCGGGCGACGGCGGTGGATCTGGTGGAGCGGATCGTTGCTTCGAAGGAGGCACATCCACTGTGGGGGCCGAAGAAGATCATGGCGCGGCTCAAGCGCACCGCTCCCGAGTTGGCCTGGCCGTCGGCCTCGACGGCTGGCGCGATCCTTGAGCGGCATGGGCTTGTCGGTCGGCGGCGCGCCCGCTGGAAGGCGGCGGGCAACGGACCATGGCCGCCAGCCGAGGAGCCGAACGCGGTGTGGACGGGCGACCACAAGGGCTGGTTCCGCACCCGTGACGGGTGGCGCTGCGAACCGTTGACGGTGATGGATGCGTCGTGCCGCTTCCTTTTGGCGCTCGAAGCGACGGGCTCGACGGCGGACGACGAGGCCTGGCCGGTGTTCGAGCGGCTGTTTGAGGAACATGGCCTGCCGGATCGGTTCAGAAGCGACAATGGCTCGCCTTTCGCGTCGGCCGGCGTCACCGGGCTGACACCGCTGTCGGTGCGCTTTATCAAGCTCGGCATCACGCTGGAGCGGATCGCACCCGGCAAGCCGCAGCAGAACGGATGCCACGAGCGCTTCCACCTGACCATGCTGCCGCTGGCCAAGGCGCCGGAGGCCGACAGAACCGCCCAGGGCCAGGCTTTCGAAGCCTTCCGGCGCAGCTACAATGAGGAGCGTCCGCATGAGGCGCTGGCCATGGACACCCCGGCGCAGCATTATCGCTCCTCGCCGCGCGCCATGCCTGCGACACCGCCCGAGCCCGACTATCCGGCCGAGGCGGCGGTGCGCAGCGTGCGCCACAATGGCGAGATCAGGTGGAACGGTGGTTTCGTCTACGTTTCCAAGGCGCTGGCCGGCGAAGCGGTCGCCGCCATCGAAACCGAGGATGGTCAATGGGCGCTCAGCTTCCATGCCCACCCGCTCGGCATCCTCGACACCAGGCGCATGAAGCTTGTCCGCCGCAGCGCCGCGCCAATCAAACCGCATGGCGCTGCGGCGGACACGACAGGGGGAAAACTGTAACCCATGTATCCGGTTCAAAGTGTTACCCATCTATCAACTGGACACTTAGCCGCAGCGTCGGCTCCATTTCTGCAACGCCGGAGATTGGCGAAATCCTTTGCGAAGTGTCCCTTCTCCCCGTTCCTATACGGGGAGAAGTGCCCGGCAGGGCGATGAGGGGCAGCGCAGACCTGAAGCGATTACCCTCCACCTGCCCTCCACGCTGCTTGACAATCCGCCCCATTTGTTCTCTTTATGTTCCACGCAAACCGACCCTCAGGACAATGCGGCGTTCGAACCGCCGCGCGAACGGGCCGGATGGAAGCCAACATCCTCCACGCTGATCTGGACGCTTTCTATGCCTCGGTCGAACAGTTGTTCGACCCCGCCCTGCGCGGCAAGCCGATCGCCGTCGGCGGCGGCGTCGTCTTGGCCGCGTCCTACGAGGCCAGGGCTTTTGGCGTGCGCGGCGGCATGCCGGGGCGGCGCGCGCGGGAACTCTGCCCCGGGCTGATTTTCGTCGGCGGCCATTTCAAGGATTATCAGCGGCTCGGCGATGCGGCTATTCAAGTGCTCGGCGATTTCACCCCGGTGGTCGAGCGGATTTCCATCGATGAGGCCTTTGCCGACGTCGCCGGCTGCACCCACCTGTTCGGCCCGCCGGCCGAGATCGCGACAACCATCCGCCGCCGCGTGCGGGCTGAGCTTGGCTTGCCGATCTCGGTCGGCGTGGCGCGCACCAAGCACCTGGCCAAGATCGCCTCGCAGGTGGCCAAGCCCGACGGGCTGGTGGTGGTCGATCCGCGCCACGAGCTGGAGTTTCTGCACGATCTGCCGGTCGAACTGATGTGGGGCGTCGGTCCGGTCACCAGGGAGCGGCTGGCCGGCATTGGTGTGCGCACCATCGGCGAGCTGGCGAGGACCAATGGTGGGTCGCTGGAGCGTCTGCTCGGCTCGGCGGCAGGTGGAAAGCTCAACGCGCTGGCATGGAACCGCGATCCACGAAAACTCGAGACACTGCGCCGGGCACGATCGGCCGGCGCGCAATCGGCGCTCGGCGGGAAACCGGCCGAGGCAAAAATCTTCGTGCCCACCCTGCTGCATCTGGCCGACAGGGTCGCCACCAGGCTGCGGGCGAAATCCCGGCCCGGCCGCACGGTGACGGTCCGCGTTCGCTTTGCCGATCTGCGCTCGGTGACGCGTTCGATCACGCTCGACCAGCCGATTTCGGCAACCGCGATGCTGGCCGAGATTGCCGAGGCGCTGGTGCGCAAGGTGCTTGTCGATCATCCGCACGAAAAGACCATCTCGCTGCTGGCGATCGCCGTCTCGCATCTGGACAAGCAGCCGGCCCTGCAGCTGGAACTGCCGCTCGGCCTCGACGGCGACCGCCTCCGCCCCGGCACCAGGAAGGGTGCGGCGCGCTGGACCGCCGACCGCGCCGTCGACAAGATCCGCGACCGTTGTGGCTGGGAGGCGGTCGGCTACGCCTCGGTCACGCTCGGGCAGTCGCGATCGGTTCCTGACGCGTTTCGCGAGTTGGCCGAGAAGGAACTGTAGGGGAGTAGGGGAGTAGGGGAATGGCCCTTGGAATGGCCCCTTCTTGCCCACTGCCCACTGCCCACTGCCCACTGCCCACTGCCCACTGCCCACTGCCCACTGCCCACTGC